>CAKUBM010000023.1 GCA_934643145.1 uncultured Collinsella sp.
GAGGGCCGGATTGCCTTCCCTCCCCGCTCACGGCTCCGCAGGGTCGCGTTGAGGGGAGGCAATCCCGCCCTCCCGGCCCGCTTTGGGTCGTTGCGTGCTCGCCACATATAAGCTGATAAGAAGTTTGTGTGCCGCCCCTTTTGGGGCGGCACGTTTTTGTGTGGGGTACACTGGGTAGTGCTTTTGTTTGTTTACTGCCTGATATGGGGTGTTTTGGTATGGGTAAGAAGTCTCGGGCTCGGGTGGCTGCTGCTGGGACTCGTCGTGATCCTAATCGCATGGTTGATGAGGGCGGTAAGGTTGTCCGTGCCGATAAGGAGAAAAAGGTTGGTGCGCATGCTCATCCTGAGTGGGCGCCTCATTTGAATTCGGCTAGTGAGGATTTGACTGCCAAGTTGTTTACTCTGGTCGAGGCTATCTTGGGCGTGGTGCCTGTGGTGGTCATTGGCCTGTTCCTGGCCTCTAAGGATGCCACGAGTGTGGATAAGCTCACCGATGTCTTTTCTCAGGATCCCTCGATGGTGGTTACGTTTATCTCTGCGTGTCTGCAGCCGTTTGTGGCGTACATGCTGTACATGATTTATCGCAAATACTGCGAGGGCGACGCGGGCTTTGCCGCCGGCAACCTGATCGGTCTTTTGTGCTCCGAGATTCTACTGCTCAATATCCCGGGCGTCATCGGTATGGGCATCTTGCTGTGGCGTGTTTGGCGCAACGTTGCTCCGCACTTTGAGAGCTGGTTGTTTGAGCGCCGCGTTGCGGGCGTACTGGCCGACATCGCTGGTTCACTCGTGATCCTGGCCCTAGCGTTTATGTGTGCCACCGCTGCCCGAGGCCTTGCGGGCATGTAGCCTGCTATCACCGACTGCGAAGCGCGGGCCGGGAGGGCCGGATTGCCTTCCCTCCCCGCTCACGGCTCCGCAGGGTCGCGTTGAGGGAAGGCAATCCGGCCCTCCCGGCCCGCCTTGGGTCGTCGCTTGCCCGCTGTAGAAAAGCTGATGATTAAGTTTGTGTGCCGCCCCTTTTGGGGCGGCACGTTTTTGTGTGGGGTCCCGGTTTTCACAATTTTCGTCAAGCTTTTGGTCAGGTTTTGGTTAGTTGGCGGGATGGTGGAAGGCCAAAAGATTGCTGGCGAAAAAAGCTCAGAGAAAGTGCTGGTAGGGGAGTTGTTGAGCTTTTCGACAGCTTTTGGTCAAAAGAAACTTTGCAGCTATTGCTGCGGATTGCATTGCCGCGGCCATGGGGGTGCGGGATGCTGGCTCTAAGCGTCGAAAGCTCCAGTTAGGGAGGCCAGCATGGATCTATTTCTAGAGACCCCGCAGCAACAAGCCGAGCGCATGTTGCGTCAGCAACAGCGACTCATGGAGATGCAAGCGCAAGGGGCGTCTGCGCAAATCTTTGCGCAGGGCGCTTCGCCTACGGCCACGCCGATGGCAGCAACCGAGCGCGGGTCGGTCCATGAGGGCGAGCCAGCGTCCGAAGCCTATTCCGTTCAGCAGGATTCGTATGCGCAGGAGCTCGCGTTCGACAAGCGTCGTGCGCGCCGCCGCCGTTTGGGCCAGCGTCTGCGCACATTGGCGATGATCGTGCTCATTCCGTTGGGGCTTATGGTGATCTTCTTGGTCTCGTATGCGCTCACCTGCATCCTCAACGGTGCCTCTCCCAACGAAGTGCTCCAACACCTGGCAGCCCTCGGCCAGCGCCTAGGCGACGCCGTAACAACCATCCGCACCGGCTGGGAGAGCTAGCGCCCGTCTTTTCAGACCTTCCTGGGCGTAAAGGTTCCAAATGGGAATAGGAATCTATCTTTCCATGAGTCTTTCTGTGCAACTGAATAGTATTATTGATGATAAATAAAAATAGGATATGCCATGTATAAGCAGGATTTAGAGCGGACTCTTTTGGGCATTGACGAAGAAGCGGAGCTGGAAATAGGTCCAAGAGACGATAGACCGAGCATTGTATTGGTGGGAGGAAGCGCCTTCATACTAAACGATGTGACGAATCGGTCGGTTACACATGACATTGATGTGTTTGAGGCAGACAGGTGCCTCCGCGAGGTCATAGCTCGATACCCCGAGGTGAATGGCATGGCGGTGGCATATTGCAACCAGATGCCATTCAATTACGAAGATCGCTTGGTTCCCTTGGAAATCGGAGCGCGCTTCATAAGATATTTCACGCCGTCGCTGGAGGATCTGGCGGTGATGAAGCTTTACGCCTATCGTCCGAACGACATCGTCGATCTCCATAGCCGAGCGTTTATCGACCGACTTGATTGGGACCTGCTCGAGCATCTTATATTCGATGAAGGGGAGGCGTTGGCGTCGTCGCCTTCTGAGCGGAGTTATCAGGAGATGGTCTGTGCATACAGGCAATACAAAAAGGAGGTGCGCGGTTGAATCTGACTTTTGAAGGGTTCTTGAAAGGCTATTGCCGGGAGTTGTCCGGACAACAGTCGTTGAGCTTTAGGAAACTCGTAAAACAGGCAACGACGGTTGAGCCGCGCGTGGCGGAGCCCCTGTTTTTGCTTGCTTTGGCGCAGGGCAAAGCCGAATACGTTTTGGGTTTATCCGAGGGCTCGTGGATGGAAGAGAGCTATCGAGACGTTGTGTCCCTGTACGGCCAAGCGGGCAGTTTGGCATCTCTGTGCATTGAGGGCAAACTCCCTAATCGTTACGCCAACGTTTGGCGTGCGTATCGAGGTGTAAAAGAAAGGTCGGCGGCCGATAGAAGGGTTAACGCCCTGATGAGAAAAAGGACGCTGGAAGCGCTGAAGGAATCGGGCGTAACACGCTACGGTCTCTGCCGCGATTTGCACCTGAATAAGGGAAACGTATACGCATACTTAGCCGGTGACGACTCAAAGGTGAGCAGGGAGACGGCGCGCCGCATTATGGAATATGCGGAAGGAGGAGGCACCCAAGAAGGGGCCGGGCGCCCGGTGCGTGTGGCGGGGTAAGATTGATCGCGGTTTTGGTTGATTCGATTGAGTTTGTTGGGCGGAATGTATGTCTGCTATTGATGTTGTGCTTATTGTGATTGCCTTGGTGGCGGTGGGGGTTGCTGTGGCCTGCGCGCTGCAGCTCAAGGGCCTGCGTGCCGAGCTGCGGAAACGCGGCGATAGCGGCGCGGAGACGCTGACGGCGCTCGAGCAGGCCAACAACGCGCTCGACGCCCTTAATGTGGCGTTGGCGGAAACCCGGCGCACGGCCAATGCCATCGCGCAGCAGCAGACGACCGACGCAGCTGTGGAACAGCAGCGTTACCTGACCATCGCGCGCGAGTTCTCGCAGGCCGGCGACCGTATGGACGACCTGCGCCGCGAGACGGCCCAGCAGCTCGGCGCCAACCGCGAGGGCATCGAGCGCCGCCTGGACAAGGTTCGCGAGACGGTCGATGCCCAGCTGGGCGCCATTCGCAAGGACAACAACGTGCAGCTCGACCAGATGCGTGCGACGGTGGACGAGAAGCTCTCCCGTACGCTCAATGACCGCCTGTCCGCATCGTTTAAGCAGGTGAGCGACCAGCTCGAGGCCGTGTATAAGGGTCTGGGCGACATGCAATCCATCGCCACCGGCGTGGGCGACCTCAAGCGCGTGCTGGGCAATGTGAAGGCGCGCGGAATTTTGGGCGAGGTGCAGTTGGGCGCGATTCTGGCGGACATCCTCATGCCCGACCAGTATCTGGAAAACGTTGCCACCAAGCCCGGAGCCTCGGAGCGCGTTGAGTTTGCCGTCAAGCTGCCGGTGGACGAGGGCGACCCCGTGCTGCTGCCGATTGACTCCAAATTCCCGGGCGACGCGTACGAGCATCTGCTCGACGCCCAGGAGTCGGGCGACGCGGAGGCCGTCGCCGCTGCGCGCAAGACGCTCGACGCCATGGTCAAGCGCGAAGCTAAAGACATCTGCGAAAAGTACCTGAGTGTGCCGGCAACGACCAACTTTGGCATCATGTTCGTGCCGTTTGAGGGCCTGTACGCCGAGATCGTCAGTCGCCCCGGGCTTATCGAGACCCTTGGCCGTGACTATCACGTCAACGTGGCCGGCCCCAGCACCATGGCCGCCATTCTCAACAGCCTGCAGATGAGCTATCAGACGTTTAGGCTGCAAAAGCGCACCGATGACGTGCTGCGCGTACTCTCTGCCGTCAAGGCCGAGCTGCCGCGATACCAGGCGGCGCTGCGCCGCGCCCAGCAGCAGATCGAGACCGCGGGCAAAACGGTCGAGGGCATCATCACCACGCGCACCAACGTTATGGAGCGCAAGCTCAAGGACATCGACGCACTGGAAGACGCCGACCAAGCCGATGAGATCTTGGGACTCACGCCCGCGAGCCTGCTCACAGACCAAGAGGACGAGGACTAGTCACAGCGGACGGTGGGGCGCCAGCTCAAACGCGGGCGCCCCGCCGCTTTTAGTATCGCGCTTGCCTGGAGCGCGCTCCAATGTGCAACAATGGCGTTTCGCCCTGCCAGATGCGAAAGGAAGCCCATGTCTCAGAGAAGCACCAGCCCGCTCAAGCGCTCCACCGTGCGCCGCACGCTGCGGCGGTTTTGGGATGTTACGCGCACGCAGCCGCTGATTGTCTTTCTTTCGGTGTTCTCGTCGGCGGGCTACATCTTTTTGCTCACGTTTGCCAACACCTATGTGATGGCCCTCATCGTTGACCGCGTCCAAGCCGGTCCCGTGGCGGGCGACCAGGTGTTTGAGGTCTTCGGCCCCTATATCCTGGCGCTCGTGCTCGTTAACCTGGTGGGTCAGATTCTCTCCAAGCTGCAGGACTACACCGTCTATAAGCTCGAGATCGCAGGTAACTATCACCTGGCGCGCCTGTGCTTCGACACGCTCTCCAACCAATCCATGACGTTCCACACCAGCCGCTTTGGTGGATCGCTTGTGAGTCAGACGAGCCGTTTTATGAGCGGCTACACGGGCCTGGTGGACGTGACGGTGTATTCCCTCATTCCCACCATCACCTCGGTCATCTGCACGGTGGCGGCGCTCGCCCCGGTGGTGCCGACGTTTACCGTGATCCTGGTGGGCATCATGGTCGTCTACATCGCGTTTGTCTGGCTTATGTACAAGCGCATCATGCCGCTTTCGGCTGCGACGTCCGCCGCGCAGAACAAGCTGTCGGGCGTGCTGTCCGACGCGGTCACAAACATCCTGGCCGTCAAGACCTGCGGGCGCGAGGACTTTGAGCGCGACCTGTTCGACACCGCCGATCGCGCCGCGCGCGATGCCGAGACGGTCTCGATGCACGCCATGATGCAGCGCAACTTTACGACCTCGGGCCTTATCGTCATCACCATGGCCGTGGTGAGCGTGTTCGTGGCGGGCGGCAATGCGTGGTTTGGCATCTCGGCCGGCTCGCTCGTCATGATTTTTACCTACACCTATAACCTCACCATGCGCCTGAACTACGTGAGTTCCATGATGCAGCGCATCAACCGCGCTTTGGGCGATGCGGCCGAGATGACGCGCGTGCTGGACGAGCCACGCTTGGTGGCAGACGACCCGGATGCCCCCGAGCTCAAGGTGAGCGAGGGCGCGATTGATTTTGAGCACCTGAGCTTTGCGTACCGTGACGCTGTGGCGGGCGAGAACGTGTTCGATGACCTGACACTTCATGTGGCGGCGGGCCAGCGCGTGGGCCTGGTGGGCAAATCGGGCTCGGGTAAGACGACGCTCACCAAGCTGCTGCTGCGCCTGGACGATGTCCAGGGTGGCCGCGTGCTTGTGGACGGTCAGGATGTCTCGCGCTGCACGCAGCAGAGCCTGCGCCGCCAGGTGGCCTATGTGCCGCAGGAGGCGCTGCTGTTCCACCGCTCCATTCGCGAAAACATTGCCTACGGTCGTCCCAACGCCACTGATGAGCAGATTCGCGAGGCTGCGCGCCTGGCCAACGCCCTGGAGTTTATCGACCGCTTGCCTCGTGGCTTTGACACCATGGTGGGCGAGCGCGGCGTCAAGCTCTCGGGCGGCCAGCGTCAGCGCGTGGCTATCGCCCGCGCCATCCTAACCGACGCGCCGATTCTGGTGCTCGACGAGGCGACCTCTGCCCTGGACAGCGAGTCCGAGGCGCTGGTGCAGGAGGCGCTCGAAAACCTGATGCGTGGACGTACCTCCATTGTGGTGGCGCACCGCCTGTCCACCGTGGCGGCGCTCGACCGCATTGTGGTGCTGGCCGATGGTGAGATTGTCGAGGACGGCACGCATGCGCAGCTCGTCGAGGCGGGTGGCGAGTACGCGAGCCTGTGGAGCCGTCAGACCGGCGCATTCTTGGAGGCGTAAGCGTCTCGGACGTGGGACAATTGTGCCCATAAGTTTATTGTGCCGTTGAGCTGAGGAGTCGTTATGCCACGCGAGACCAATGCCGCCAAGCGCGAGCGCGCCATCGAGGTGTGCGAGCGCCTCAACCGTCGCTATGGCCCGGTCGAGTGCTTTTTGGACCACGAGAATCCCTTCCGCCTGCTAATCGCGGTGCTGCTCTCGGCTCAGACAACCGACGCGCAGGTCAACAAGGTGACGCCGCGGCTGTTTGCCCAGTGGCCCACGCCCGAGGCCATGGCCGGGGCGAGCGTGGCTGACGTGGCAGACACCATCAAGTCACTCGGCTTCTACAAGAGCAAAGCCAAGCATGCCGTCGAGGCCGCGCAGATGATCGTCGCCGACTATGGCGGCGAGGTGCCGGCCGACATGAAGGAGCTTGTAAAGCTGCCGGGCGTGGGACGCAAGACGGCGAACATCGTGCTCAACGTGGGGTATGGCATCGTGGAGGGCATTGCGGTGGACACGCACGTCAACCGCATTGCGCACCGCCTGATGTTGAGTCCCAAGACGCATGCCAAGGAGCCGCTCAAGACCGAGCAGGATCTGCTCAAGATTTTGCCGCACGAGTATTGGGAGTCGGTCAACCATCAGTGGATTACCTTCGGTCGCGAGATCTGCGACGCCCGCAAACCCAAGTGCGACGAGTGTCCGCTGGCAGATTTGTGCCCCAGCGTGCGCGTTTTGGGGTAGCGCCGTGGCGTGCATCGGCGTGCGCGCCCCATGCGCTACCATGACAGGCAACGAATTTGACGAACGACCCGCCGAGCTTGCCCCGGCGGGCTTTTGGCGTTGCGATGCCGGAGGAACAGCATGCTCATTCACCGTATAGCCGCGCAGCTCTACACTGCCGAGGCCTTGCAGATCGTCGAGGCCGGACTCGATGCCGGCGAGGACGTGACGCTGGCTGTGTCGCAGTCGGGCCGCACGCTTATGGCGGCCGCCCAGTTTGCGCGCCGTCCGCGCCCGACGGTCTACATTGTGAGCGGCGAGGATGCGGCCGATCGCGCCGCGCGCAGCCTTGCCGCCTATGTGGGCCTGGCGCACGTGTGCCGCTTTCCCGAGCGCAAGGACTATCCGTGGCGCGAGCAGGCACCCGACGACGCCGTGGTGGCGCAGCGCTGCGAGGCCCTGGGACGCATCGTGCGCGGTGACAACTGCATCATGGTTGCCTCGGCTCGCGCGTTGCTGCGCTGCGTGCCACCAGTCGAGAGCCGCTACTGGGAGTCCACTACTTTTGCGGTGGGCGAGGAGATTCCCTTTGACGAGGTACCGCAGCGTCTGGTGGGCATGGGCTACACCAATGCCGGCGCCGCCGACGCGCCCGGTCTGTTCCGCGTGCACGGCGATACCGTCGAGGTGTTCCCAGCGCAGGAAAAGGCGCCCGTGCGCATTGAGTTCTTTGGCGACGAGATCGATCGCATCCGCCGTATGGTGAGCTCCACGGGCCAAACCATCGGCAACGAGGACAGCATCGAGATCTTCCCCTGTCGCGAGCTCGCGCTTACCGACGAGGCCGTCCACAACATGCACGTGGCGCTCTACCGCGCCAGCCAGGACGACAGCAAGCTGGCGGCGCTGCTCGAGATGGTGGACGCACGCATCGTCACGCCCGAGCTTGATCGCTTTTTGCCGGTGATGTACGGCCAGACCGTGAGCCCGCTGGCACACGTGAGCGGCAAGGCACTGGTGGTGCTGTCCGAGCCGCGTTCGCTGTTCGACGACTGCCTGCGCGCCTACGAGGATATCGAGGCCCGTGCCGGCGAGGCGGGGGTCGACCGTCTGGACGGCTTGTACGTGCGCGCCCAGCAGCTCGACTTTGGTGCCCAGCAGCGCCTGAACTACGTAAGCCTCATTCGCGCGGGCGGTGCGGTTACGGCAGAGCTCAAGATTGAGCAGCCGGCCATTGCGGGCTCGGACAATCGCTTTATGACGCGCATTCAGGAAGTCGTGGGCAAGCGCTACGCCTGCGTGTTTGCCATCCCCGACCGCGGTGCACGCGAGTCGATGGAGCTCACCTTTGGCGATGAGGGTATTACCTTTGAGGAGTCGCTGACGGCCGCGCCCGAAAACGCGGGCGCTATTGGCGACCGTGTGCGCGTGGCAGCGGCGGATTCTGCCGATCGTGCTGTCCGCCAGGATACTCATGCTGCAATTCGCGAACGCAAGGCCGACGCGCTCAACGCCCGCTCGCTCGAGGCAGGTGCCGCCCAGGCTGCCGCCGGCGCCGCCGTGCCCACCATCTCGCGCGGACGCGTGACCTTTGTCGATGCCGCCTTGCCGCAGGGCGTGGTGGTGCCCGATGCCAACCTGGCCGTGTTCTCGATCGCCGACCTCAACGCCCGCATGGACGCCAACCGCGCGCGCAGCCGCCGCAAGGTGGACATTACGCAGATCACGTTCCCGTTTAAGCCGGGCGACTACGTGGTGCACGCAACGCATGGCATCGCGCTCTTTAGCGAGATCGCACGCCAGGAGGTGGGCGGCAAGGAGCGTGACTACTTCTTGCTGGAATATGCCGACGGCGACAAGCTCTACGTGCCGCTCGAGCAGGTCGACCGCATCACACGCTATGTTGGCCCCGACGGCGACAAGCCGCGCCTGACCAGGCTCAACACCGCCGACTGGACGCGTGCCACCAACAAGGCGCGCAAGAATGCCAAAAAGTTGGCGTTTGACCTGGTCGACCTGTATACGCGCCGCTCGTCGATTACCGGTATCGCCTGCCCGCCCGATACGCCCGAGCAGATCGAGATGGAGGAGAGCTTCCCTTACGACGAGACGCGCGACCAGTTGGAGGCCATCGCCGACATTAAGGCCGACATGGAGGCGCCCAAGCCCATGGACCGCCTGCTGTGCGGCGACGTGGGCTTCGGCAAGACCGAGGTCGCCCTGCGCGCGGCGTTTAAGTGCGTGGACTCCGGCCGCCAGGTCATGGTGCTCTGCCCCACGACCATTTTGGCCCAGCAGCACTACGAGACGTTCTTTGAGCGCTTTGCCCCGTTTGGTCTTGAGGTCGAGGTGCTCAGCCGCTTCCGCACGCCGGCGCAGCAAAAGCGAGCGCTCAAGGCATTTGCCGAGGGCGGGATCGATGTGCTCATCGGTACGCACCGTCTGCTTTCGGCCGACGTGAACCCCAAGAACTTGGGCCTGGTGATTATCGACGAGGAGCAGCGTTTTGGCGTACAGCACAAGGAGCAGCTCAAGAACCTGCGCGAGCAGATCGACGTGCTCACGCTCTCGGCAACGCCCATTCCGCGAACCATGCAGATGGCCACGAGCGGCGTGCGCGACATGAGCCTGATCACCACGCCGCCGACCGGGCGCCGTCCCGTGATCGTGCACGTGGGGGAGTACGACCCCGACGTAGTGAGCGCGGCGATTCGCCTGGAGGTGGGCCGCGGCGGCCAGGTGTACTACGTGTCCAACCGCGTTAAGACCATCGATGACGCCGTGGCCCGCGTGCACGAGGCCGCGCCCGAGGCGCGCGTGGGCGTGGCACACGGCAAGATGAGCCCGCGCGAGGTCGAGGACGTGATGATCGAGTTCGCGACCAAGAAGATCGACGTGCTCATCGCCACGACCATCGTGGAGAGCGGCATCGACAACGCGACGGCCAACACGCTCATCATCGAGGATTCGCAGCGCCTGGGCCTGGCGCAGCTTTACCAGCTCAAGGGCCGCGTTGGCCGCTCGGCCACGCAGGCATACGCGTACTTTATGTTCCCCGGCGAGCTGCCGCTGACCGAGGAGGCCACGGCGCGCCTGACCGCGCTTTCCGAGTTCCAGGACCTGGGCAGCGGCATGCGCATCGCCATGCGCGACCTGGAGATCCGCGGCGCCGGCTCGCTTATGGGTGCCGAGCAGCACGGTAACCTGTCGAGCGTGGGCTTTGACCTGTTTACGCAGATGCTGGGCCAGGCCGTGGCCGAGGCGCGCGGCGATGACGACGCCGGCGTGGAGGCGGCGAGCGTGGGCATCAACCTGCCGGCCGACTACTTCTTGTCCGAGGAATATATGCCGGCGGTGGACCAGCGCGTGCTCGTGTACCGCAAGCTCGCGGCGGCTGAGGACCTGGAGAGTGTCGACGAGGTGCAGGAGGAGACCGAGGCCGCGCATGGTGAGCTGCCGCTGGCGGGACTCAACCTGTTCAATCGCGCGCGCATCCGCATTCGCGGCGAGCGCCTGGGGCTCGAGAGCGTCACGCTCAGTGGCGGCCGCATCACGTTTTTGGGCGTAGACGTGCCCAAGAAGGTGGCCTTTGAGCTTAAGACCCGCTATGGCGCGGTGAACTTCCCCAAGAGCCGCAAGCTGTCGGTACCCTACAAGGCGGGCGCCGGTGCGGGCAGCGGCCTGGGCCGAGGTCTCGACGCCAACGACGGCACCGGCCCGGTGGCGGCCGCGCTCATGCTACTGCAGCAGCTGGGCGCGACTGACGATGACTAACGGGTCGACGCTGCAAACGCCCCATTTGGGCAATCTGACCCCATCGAAAGGAAAGTATGTTCGGATACATCTATAAGAAAGATGCCGCCATGATCGCGATTGTCCTGTGCCTTTGTCTGTGCGTGGGCAGCTTCTTCGATTATCAGATCTCGAGCGCGCTGTTCAACATCGGCAGCATGTACGGCCGCTTTATCGAGGCCGCCGGCGAGCTGCCGTTCGAGCTGACGGCAAGCGTCGCAGGCGTCATGCTCGTGCGCGCGGTGCGTCCCGACTCCAGGGGGAGCAAATGGCTCGCCGTGCTCGGCATCCTCGTCAACGTTGGCCTGGCCGGCTACGAGATCGTCTCGTCCCTAAAGGTTGGCGGCAAACTCATCGCGGTTCAGCTGGTACTGACGTTTGTGCTGGTCATCGCTGCCAACCTTATCGTCTGTCGCCTCACGCGCGCGACCGAGCCCGACGAGCTCACACGCTGGGCGCTGATGGTACTTGCCGTGTGGGTCGCTCAGGCCATTATCCTCAACGTGATCGTCAAGCCGCTGTGGTCGCGCCCGCGCATGCGCGTGATCGAGGTCACGCCGGGGCTCAATTTTCAGCCGTGGTGGGTAATCGGCAATCCCGACAAGTGGACCTATATCGCCGCCGGCGTGATCAAGGACGGGTTCAAGTCGTTCGCGAGCGGGCACACCGCGCATGCGGCGATCGGCCTTATGCTCGCCGGGCTTCCCGCGGCAGCCTTTAAGGAAAAGCCCTCGCGCCGTCGCGTGGTCTTTTGGGCGGCGGCTGTGGTTGCGGCGCTTGTCGCCTTTGGTCGTATCGTGATCGGAGCGCACTTTTTGAGCGACGTGAGCTGCGGCTTTGCCCTGGTGCTGGCGCTTGAGTGCCTTGCCGCGCGCATTGCCTATCCCAACGGCGTACAATAGCCCCGTTTGAATCATCGGGCCCGTGCCCGGCTAGAGAGGATTGCCATGCTCGCGTTTAACAACGACTATTCCCACGGCGCACATCCGGCAGTGCTGCAGGCGCTCGTCGACACCAATATGGAGCCGCAGCCCGGCTACGGCACCGATTCGCACACCGAGCGTGCCAAGCAACTTATCCGCGAGGCCTGCCAGGCGCCGGACGCGGATGTGTTCTTGCTGGTGGGCGGCACGCAGGCCAACGCGACGGTGATCGATATGCTGCTCGCTCCGTACGAGGGCGTCGTTGCCGCCGAGACCGGTCACGTTGCTTGCCATGAGGCAGGCGCCATCGAGTTTGGCGGCCACAAGGTGCTCACCATCCCCGGTTACGAGGGCAAGATGCACGCCGATGATCTCGAAAACTACATCCAGGTGTTTTACGAGAACGAGAGCTACGAGCACACGGTGTTCCCGGGTGCCGTGTACGTGAGTCTGTCGACCGAATACGGCACGCTGTACTCCAAGGCCGAGCTCGCGGCGATTCATGCGGTGTGCCAGAAGCGCGAGATTCCGCTGTTTGTGGACGGCGCCCGCCTGGCCTATGCGCTGGCGGCCGACGAGTGCGACATCACCCTACTCGAGCTGGCGCAGCTGTGCGACGTGTTCTACATCGGTGGCACCAAGTGCGGTGCTCTGTGCGGCGAGGCCGTGGTGTTCTGCGGCATGCATGCTCCGGCTCATCCCATTCCGCGCATTAAGCAGCATGGCGCGCTGCTGGCCAAAGGTCGCCTGACGGGCGTGCAGTTCGAGGCGCTCTTTACCGACGACCTATATTTTGAGATCGGCCGCCAGGCGATTGAGACCGCGCAGGCCCTTCGTCGCGTGCTGCATGAGCGCGGCTACCAGTTCTTCTTGGAGACGCCTACCAACCAGCAGTTTGTGATTCTGCCCAACGAGGACATGGCGCGCATTCGCGAGCATGCGGCGATTGAGTACTGGGAAAAGTACGACGAGGCCCATACCGTGGTGCGCTTTTGCACCAGCTGGGCCACAACGCAGGAGGACATCGACGCGCTGGCGGCTGTCCTGTAGGTTGATGTGATGACGAGGGGCCGCCCTGCGCCTGGGTTTGGCGTGGGGCGGCCTTTGCTTTTGAGGGGGAGGGTCTGTATGCTCGAGATATCCGAGCCGACGATTCGTCTGGCAACGCCCGACGACGCGCCGGCGTTGCTTGCCATCTATGAGCCGTATGTGCGCCAGACGGCGATTACCTGCGAATACGAGGTGCCGAGCGTTGAGGAGTTCGCCGGGCGCATCGAGCGTACGCTCAAGCGCTATCCGTATCTGGTGATGGAGCTGGACGGGCGCCCGGTAGGCTATGCCTATGTGAGCCCGCTCAACAGCCGCGAGGCATACGACTGGTCGGTCGAGACGTCGATCTACCTGGCGCGCGACGTGCATCACGGCGGGCTGGGCCGCAAGCTGCACGATGCGCTCAAGCAGTGCCTGGTCGCGATGGGCATCACCAACATGTGCGCGCTCATCGCCGTGCCGCACGACAAAGACGACGAATACCTGACGCACAACAGCCAGGACTTCCATGCCCATATGGGGTATCGCCTGGTGGGCGCCTTCGACCGCTGCGCCCAAAAGTTCGGCCGTTGGTACGACATGTGTTGGATGGAGCTGGTCCTAGCCGAGCGCGTCCCCAACCAGCCCAAACCAACCTGGTTTCCCGCACTTGTTGCCCAAGGTTTCAAACCTACCATTTAGGGACAGGTTTTTGGCTGTCTTGCGGTATCAAATCGCCGCAAGAAATGCAGCGTTCGTACGCTTTTTTGACTCGAATCGTCCCGTCGAGACACCTTGCGAGCTAAGTGAGTAGACTTTTTGGCGCAAGGCGAGCACAAAGCGTATCTGCTTTAGTAAAACCGCAGGTCACGGAGATGGCTGTTTTGGTTGTGCTTGGCAGGTCGCGAAAAGTCTACTCACTTAGGTTTACGGTGCTGGATATTCTGGGCAGGAACAGTTGAGCTTGGGCGGCGCGTGTTACCAGGCGATGTTGGCATTTGCGCCATGCCGGCTTGAGATTTAATAAAAACCGCAGGTAAAACGCATATTAGTTAGTTTCGCCTCGTTTAGTGCGCTAGCCGATGGGTTCGGTGTATTTGGCGCGGTCGGTTCGTTGGATGCGCTTGGAGACGTGGAGCGGGCGTCCGTCGGTGTCGTAGACGTAGTCGGTGATAAGGATCAGCGCCTGCCCGCGCTCAACATTGAGCAAAAACGCCTCGTTTTGCGAGGCATAGCACACCTCAAAGGTTTTGTTGCCCTGGGCCGGCGCGCGATGGAACTCCTGGCGCAGTGTGGCGTAGAGCGACCCGTTGATGTCGCGGTCGATGAGCGCCCCAAAGCTCGGCGGCAGATACGTGGTTTCCAAGCAGAGCGGCACGTCGTCCAGATAACGCAGGCGGACAAGCTTGACGAGCTTGCTGCCCACGGCGGCATCAAAGAACTTGGCCACGCTGCCCGCCGCCTTGGCGAAACCCGAGTCCACCGTGCGCGTGGTAGGCTTCATGCCCTGTCCCTCGACCTGCTTGGTATAGCTCGAAAACACCAGATTGTTCTCGTGCACCTCGGGCGTGTCGGCCACAAAGGCGCCGCGCCCGCGCTCGGTGCGCACCAGGCCCTCATCCACCAGCACCTTAAGCGCGTGGCGCACGGTGCTGCGCGACAGACCCGATTCTGCCATGAGCTCCATCTCGGATGGCAACTTGTCTCCGCGTGCGTAGGTGCCAGCGGCGATACGGTCGCGCAGCGTGCCCGCCAGGCGCTCGTATTGGGCCAAGTTCTTTTTCGACGAAGTGCTCATGCGACCAACCTGTATCTAACTTGTATGCTTGCCGAACCAAGCATGTATCCAACATGACAACAAAACCGCTGGTAAATGATTTCTGAAAACCATGGCAGCAAAATTTCTAAGACAAATATAGCATACAACTAGTCGACATCGCAAAGACATGTATGTAACTTGTATGCCATCGAGAGCATCAAACGAGAAGAAAGGCTGATGCACGATGACTACTCAGGAACAGGTCAAGGACGTCGTTTCGCAGGTTTTGGCTGACAAGGCAGACAAGGGCGGCATCAAGCGCGTCGTGTGGATCGGCGCCGGCGGCTCCAACGGCGGCAACTATCCTGCCCAGTACTTTATGGAGCACGAGGCCACGCAGGTCGTGAGCTCCAGCTACACCAGCAACGAGTTCGTTCACGCCACCCCGGCCTACGTCAACGAGAACACCCTGGCCGTCGTCGTTTCCATGCGCGGCACCAAGGAGACCATCGTCGCCGCCCAGGTCGCCAAGGATCACGGCGCCAGCACCATTGCCATTTACGTTGACGAGTCCGGCCTTACCGAGGTCTGCGACTACAAAGTTCAGTACGACAGCCTGGCCGTCGACGAGTCCTGCATGGGCCGCACCAACTCCGCCGTCGTGACCATGATCGCCATGGAGCTCACGCAGCAGACCGAGGGCTATGCCGAGTACGAGACCGCCATGGCCGCCTTCGACCTGGTCGATCCCATCTATCGCAAGGCCGTGGAGTACACCACCCCACTTGCCGCCAAGTGGGCCGAGCAGAATGCCGACAAGCCCTGCATCAACGTTATGGCTCAGGGCCCGCTCTTTGGTGCCGCCTATGTCTTTAGCATCTGCAACGTTCAGGAGATGCTGCAGATCGACTCCTGCACCATCAACACCTGCGACTTCTTCCACGGTCCCTTCGAGATCCTGGACAAGCGCACCTCGCTGTTCCAGCTCATCAGCGTTGGCCGCAGCCGTTGCAACGACGAGCGCGGCATTCGCTTTGTCAACCAGTACGGTGGCGAGCGCGTCTACCAGCTCGACGCCAAGGAGCTCGGTCTCAACGACATCAAGGACAGCGTGAGCGAGTACTTCAACCACCTGATCTTTGCCCCGATCCTCAACAACGTGTACATGCGCGCGCTCTCTGCCGTCACCCACAAGGACTACATGACGCGCCGTTACATGTGGAAGCTCGACTACTAAGGGTATTGGTTCCGCCGTTCTGCCGAACGGCGGACCAGCCGACACTGCAAACCCATCAGAGCGGCACTTGGGGACGTTCCCTTTCTGCCGGCAGTTAGGGACGTTCCTTTTCTGCCGGCAGTTGGGGAAACTCCTTGTTTCAAGAGATTTCCCGTTCGCCGATTTGTGTCTTGAAAAATGTATATAACGACTATAACGTAGTATGAAACATATTGGAAACAATATCGAGGGGGCTGCGTTGAAGAAAAGCAATCTGGGCTATGTGCTGGTGCTGATCGCCGCGCTCATGTGGGGCACCATTGGAATCTACGTCAACGGCATCTCGGCCATGGGCATTACGTCCCAAAGCATGGCGGCCTTCCGTCTGCTGGTCGGCGCTCTTATCCTGGCGCCCGTGCTGGCGTTTATGGGTTGCCGCCCGGGCGAGGGGACCACGACGGCCCCGGGTCCGCTGGCCCTGTTTAAGGCGAGCCCCAAAGAGCTCATCCCCTGCGCGCTTGTCGGCATCATCGGCCTTGCCACCGCCAACACACTCTATTACGAGTGCATGCGCGAGGTGGGCATGTCCACGGCGTCGGTTTTGCTCTACACCTCGCCGGTCTTTGGCTGCATCCTGGGCCGCATGCTCTATAAAGAGCGCGTCACGTCGGTCAAGCTCGTGGCGATCGCCTGTAACATCCTGGGCTGCGTGCTCGCGGTGACAAACGGCGATCTGTCCGGTTTCCATTTCTCGGTTTGGGGTGTCACCTCGGGCGTCGTCGCCGGATTGTGCGGCGCGCTGCTTGCGGTGTTCAGCCGCATAGCGACCAAAACCGTGCACCCGCTGGCTGTCACCTTTTGGGGCTTCGTCTTTGGCGGCGCGGTTATGGCGGCCATCACGGCCCCGTGGCCCGATATGGCGGCTGCTATGTCGCCGCAGCTTATCTTGTTGTTCGCGGGCTTTGGCCTGATTCCCACGGCCGTCGCCTACATCCTGTATATGCAAGGCCTGTCCATGGGGCTCGAGACGTCGAAGGTCCCGGTCGTGATGTCGTTCGAGACGGTGGTTACCGTGCTGCTGGGCATCGGCATCTATGCCGAGTCCGCCGGCGCCGTCAAGGTCCTGGGCATTGTGCTGGTGCTCACGTCCATCCTGATCATGAACACCGACTTCTCCAAGCTGCGCAACGGCGTCATTGTGAAACGTATTGTCGAGAGCATGACTTTTAAGCCCAACGCGTGGTGGACGGAGAAATCGCAGGACATGGATCTGTTCAAGGAGCGCACGGGTATCGCGCTGGAGCCCACCGTGCAGGAAAGCCCCTGGTACTTCGTGCGATAGGGGCCAATGCCGAGGCCTGGATCGCGGCGTATCCAGCCAAGGCTCGCTAACCAACCCCAACGTTTCGAGTACGTTAAACCCGTCAACGGTCGATTTTCACCCGCGAACGGTCTTTATACTAATTAGCAATATAAGCAACGTATAAGACGTTATAATGACCATAACGAAAAGGAGGAGGCAAGATGAATCAGATCATTCTCGCATCTCATGGCGGCCTGGCCGCAGGCGCCAAAGACACGCTCGAGATGGTTCTCGGCGACGTGTCGAACGTCCACGTCGTGTCGCTTGCTCGTGACGACAAGGAGCCCATCACCAACAAGGTGGACGCCATGATCGCCACGTTCAACGCGGACGACACCGTCTACGTGCTAACCGATATGCTCGGTAGCTCGGTCAACAACAACATGGTCGAGCTTTCCAAGAACGGCACGAAGTTCACGGTTGTCAGCGGTTTCAACATCCCGCTGGCGCTCACGCTCGCTATGAGCCCCGCCCCCGTCAAGGGCGCCGAGCTCGCGGCCCTCATCAACGAGGCCCGCACCGGTCTGACCAACCCCAACGCCCCGGTCGAGGTCGCCGCGGCTCCCGCCAAGAAGGCCAAGGCACCCCGTCACAACGCCGGCCCCGCCAAGATCGTCCTCGCACGTCTTGACTACCGCCTGCTGCACGGCCAGGTCGTCTTTACCTGGACCACCAAGGTCCAGGCTGAGCGCATCATCGTCGTCGACAACGCTGCCGCCAACGATGACATCAAGAAGGGCGCTCTTAAGCTAGCCAAGCCCCAGGGCGTGCGCCTGAACGTCTTCACCGTCGAGCGTGCCCTCGCCAAGATGGACAAGCTCAACACCCTCGGTGAGCGCGTCATGTTCGTCTTCGGCAACACCGCCGAGATGCTGCAGTTCTGCCAGGGCTACAAGCTCGACGCCATCAACCTAGGCGCCACCGCCAACCACGACGGTGCCGACCAGATCGGCGGCAAGGACAGCTCCGTTTTCTTCGACGCCAACCAGAAGGCCGACGTCAACCAGCTGCTCGACATGGGCATCAAGCTCTATGTCCAGCAGACCCCCACGTATCAGAGCGTCGACATCGACGCCAAGCTGTAATCAACCAGGCTTTTGCCTGACTGAAAGGAGAAGGGTATGAATACGTTCATCAGTGCGGTGCTCGTCGGCCTCGTCGGCGTGTTCTGCATGTGGGACTCCCGCCTGCTCGGTCGTCTTAACTTCGAGCAGCCCCTCGTTGGCGCTACGCTCGTCGGTCTGCTGCTGGGCGATGTGCCCACCGGCCTCGCCGTCGGTGCCGCCGTCGAGCTCGTGTCCATGGGCCTGGTGCAGGTCGGCGCAGCCGTCCCGCCCGATATGGTCCTGGGTGGCATCGTGGCCGCTGCCTTCGCATGCCTGACCGATGCTTCCGCCGAGACCGCCATGACGATCGCCATCCCGGTCGCCGTCCTGGGTCAGCTCCTCGGCATTGTCTTCCGTTCCATCATCGCCGCCCTCACCCATGTGGCCGATAGCGCGATCGATAACGGCAAGTTTAAGACCGCCTACCGTATGCACATCTGCGCCGGCTCCGGTCTGTACGCCATCATGTACTTCCTGCCGATCTTCCTGGCCGTCTTTGTCGGCACCGACCTGGTCCAGGCCATCGTCAACATGGTTCCCGAGTGGCTGTCCACTGGTCTGAACGTCTCGACCAAGATCATGACTGCCTACGGCTTGGCCCTGCTGCTCACCATGATGATCAAGAAGGGCATGACCCCGTTCCTGTTCATCGGCTTCCTGCTCGCCGCCTACCTCAACCTGTCCGTCATCGCGGTCGCTCTGATCGGTGTGTGCCTGGCTATCGTCTTCATGGGCTTCAAGTTCAACGGTTCCCATGCAGCCGCCGGTGTCGATTCCGACTACGATCCGCTCGAAGACGACGAAGACTAAGGAGGAACACACTATGGCAACCGCAACCAAGGACGTGTCCCTGAACAAGAAGGTCAGCCAGTTCTTCTGGCGCTCCTGGGCCATCCAGGCCTCTTGGAACTACGAGCGTCAGATGAACATGGGCTTCCTCTACGGCATGGTTCCCACGCTCGACCGCCTCTATCCGGATGAGTCCGACCCCAAGCAGCTCGCTGCTAAGAAAGAGGCTTACCACCGTCACATGGCGTTCTACAACTGCACCCCGCAGACGAGCGCTTTCGTCCTCGGCCTCGCCGCCTCCATGGAGGAGGAGTACGCCAAGGATCCCGAGAACTTCGATCCCGATTCGATCAACGCGGTCAAGACCTCGCTCATGGGCCCGCTTTCCGGTATCGGTGACTCCTTCTTCCAGGGCACCATCCGCGTCATCGCCTTTGGCCTGGGCGTTCAGCTGGCTCAGCAGGGCTCCATCATGGGCCCGATCCTGGCCATGCTCATCTCCATCGTCCCCTCCGTGCTGGTCACTTGGTTCGCTGCCAAGATCGGCTACCAGGGCGGCCACGAGTATCTGAGCAAGCTCCAGGGCGGCGACCTCATGGAGAAGCTCATGTATGTCTGCGGCATCGTGGGTCTTATGTCCGTGGGCGGCATGATCGCTACGCTGATCGGCGCCACCACCCCGCTGCAGTTCGCTGACGGCACCGTCGTCATCCAGGACATCCTGGACGGCATGATGCCCCAGATGATCTCCCTCGGCCTCACCGGCCTTATGTACTGGCTCATCAAGAAGAACGTCAACACCGGTTGGCTTCTTGTGATCGCCATCGTGGGCGGCATCGCCCTCTCCGCGGCCGGCATCCTGGCCTAGTCGCGACCGAGCGTCCAAACGCTTTCCCCGGGGGCCTGCCTGGCATCCCATACCCCAGGCAGGTTCCCATCCCTAAACGTGACAAAGGGGCAACTCCTTTGCCACATCCTCAACGGGCTGGCGACTCGGCCCCAATCACGGTAACCCTGCGAGCGTCCGGCAATGTGGCGCCGCAAAAATCGAAAGGAATGTGTCAGATGTACGAGATCGACCTTAACCTCCCTAAGCAGATCGTCGCTGACGTCCTGTCCAACCACGAGATCCACAGCGTCGCCTTCGTCGGCTGCGGTGCCTCCATGTCCGACCTGTACCCCGCCAAGTACTTCCTGGCCAACAACACGGACAAGCTGAACGTTCAGATCTTCACCGCTAACGAGTTCAACTACGACACGCCTTCCTGGGTCAACGAGCACACCTTCGTGATCACCTGCTCCCTCGGTGGCTCCACGCCCGAGACCGTCGAGGCCAACAAGACCGCCAAGAAGCACAACTGCCCGGTCGTCTCCCTCACCAACAAGGCTGGCTCCGCTCTGACCGTCGACGCCGACCACGTCATCGTTCACGGCTTCCACGCCAACTATGCCGCCAAGGCCGAGAAGCCTGGCTACGCCATCGCTCTTGCTCTCGAGATCCTTCAGCAGACCGAGGGCTATGATCACTACGAGGATATGATCACCGGCCTCACCAACATCTTCGACCTGTGCGAGAACGCCGCTCAGCACTGCACCAAGCTCGCCAAGAAGTTCGCCGAGGACTTCAAGGACGACAAGATGATCTACTTCATGGCTTCCGGTGCCTCCGAGAAGATGGCCTACTCTCACGCCGCCTTCCTGTTCACCGAGATGCAGTGGATCGACGCCGCCGCCTACAACACCGGCGAGTACTTCCACGGCCCGTTCGAGGTTTCCACCGAGGGTAAGCCCTACGTCTTCTTCATGTCCGATGGTGCCACCCGTCCGATGGACGCCCGCGCCCTCACCTTCCTTGAGCGCATGGGCGCCAAGGTCGCTCTGATCGACTCCAAGGACTACGGTCTGGCCGACGCCGTGCCGGCGAGCGTTGTCACCTACTTCAACCCGCTGCTGCACCTCGCCGTTATGCGCGAGTACGGCAACCAGATCGCCGAGGCCCGTCAGCACCCGCTGACCATGCGTCGCTACATGTGGAAGCTTTCCTACTAATCACAAGTAAGTAAACCTTACGGGTTGATTGAAAGGGGATGGGGTTTGCGCCCCGTCCCCTTTTTTGCTTTGGGGAGGGCGTGTCCGTTGCGTCACAAAACCCCAGATAAAACCTACCAAAATAAACCTGTCCCTTTTTGGCAGGTGGGAGGAGATGCGTATGATCAAGGCAGTGCTGTTTGATATGGACGGCGTGCTGGTCGATACCGAGTGGTTCTACAACCGTCGTCGCGTGGCGTTTATGGAGGAGAAGGGGTTCCACTTTGACGAGATCCCCGACCTTTCGGGGTCTAACGAGCCTGCCATTTGGGAGGCGCTGGTGCCCGACGATATTGAGCTGCGCGAGCGCCTGCGCGTGGAGTACAAGCAGGTCTACAGCCCGGACCATCCCGTTCCGTATGCCGAGCTACTCAACGAGCAGACGGAGCCGGTGATGCGCGAGCTACACGAGCGCGGCGTGATGTGCGCCATAGCGAGCTCGTCCTATCGTGAGCTGATCGACGAGCTGGTGGAGATCGCCGGTATTGCCGACGTGCTGGACTACACCATCAGCGGCCACGAGTGCAGCGCGTTTAAGCCTGACCCCGAGATCTACCTGCGCGCCATGGAGGCGCTGGGTGTGGAGCCGGCCGAGTGCCTGGTCATCGAGGACTCGCCTTTGGGCATCGAGGCCGGCAAGCGCTCTGGCGCCCGCGTCCTGGCGCTGCGCCCGCACGAGGGCGTCAACCTGGACCAGTCCGCTGCCGACGTCGTCATCGACAGCCTGTCCGACATTTTGGCCGCTCTGTAGCGTCAATTCATCGCGAGCAGTGCCGATTCGCGCATTAATTGCGGCAGATGGGCTCATTTTGGCTTCGATTTGGTCCGTTTGGCTTCGACTCAGACTAAGTGAGTAGACTTTTTGGCGCAGGCCGAGCACAAAGCGTTTCTGCCTTAGTAAAACCGCAGGTCACAGAGGTGGCAGTTTTGGGTGTGCTCGGCAGATCGTAAAAAGTCTACTCACTTAGATTTTTGCCCTTTGGTCGTAGGAGTTGCTGGTCCCGTTTTGGTTGTCGAGAGAGGGGTGAATTGAGGCGCCCTCTGTCGCTCCATGTTACAATCGCCGGCATGCCCCACAACTACATCTGCCTTCGAAGGGAGCCTACGTGGCGAACGCCATCGACCAGCTCACGGACCGCGTGCTCGTGCTCGGCCGCCTCACCATCGTCCGCCGCGCCATCACTGCCGTGGCGGTCACCATATCCGCCATTCTGCAGACCTTCCTGATCCAGGCATTCATTCGGCCTGCCGACCTGCTTCCCAGCGGCCTCACCGGCGTTGCGGTCCTGCTCGATCGCGTAACCTCGCTCGGCGGCATTCATATCGACACCTCGCTCGGCATGCTCGCGCTCAACATTCCCGTGGCGCTCCTATGCTGGAGTGGCATTAGCAAACGCTTCGTAATCTTCTCGATGATGCAAGTTGTGCTCTCATCGCTGTTCCTCAACATCTTTCATTTCGCTCCGTTTTTGGGCGACAAGATCATGCTCATCATTTTTGGCGGCGTGGTCTCGGGTCTGGGCGCTGCCATCGCGCTCAAGTCCGGCGCATCCACCGGCGGCACCGACTTTATCGCGCTGTGGGTCTCCAACCACACGGGCAAGACTATCTGGGGCGTCATCTTTGGTTTCAACTGCTTTATCTTGGCGATCTTTGGCTTTATGTTTGGCTGGGACAATGCGGCGTACTCCATCGTGTTCCAATTTATTTCGACCAAGACCATCGACAGTTTCTATCGTCGCTACGACCGTGTGACGCTGCAGATCACGACGCGCAAGGCAGACGAGGTCATGACCGCCTATGTTGACCATTTTCAGCACGGCATTAGCTGCGCCGAGGTCATCGGCGGATACAGCCGCGAAAAGATGTACCTGCTGCACGCCGTTGTCTCGACCTACGAGAGCCAGGACATTATCAAGCTGGTGTGCGACATTGATCCCAGCGCCGTGATCAATGTGTTCCACACGCTCAACTTTGTGGGCGGCTGGTGGGGCGGTCATGTCGATGAACCCATGCCCACGGCCGTGCCAGATCCGGACAAGCCCGCGCGCATTGCCAGTAGACAGGCGCGCTTGAGCGAGCAGGACAGCCTGCAGCAGGACGACGGCAAGTAAGGATTTGCTGTATGCGGTATATCGTTTTATCAAACTGAGGTAACATATAAAAAGACGTTATATACGTATTAGTTATTTCGCTATTTTGATAAGAGTGACCAGATATGTCCGCACCCAAAAATGCACCGCTTTACCAGCAGATTTACGATGAGATTAAGGATTCGATCGAGAAGGGTGTTTATGCACCCAAGGAGCGCATTCCGTCTGAGCTTGAGCTTGCCGAGCAGTACGAGGTAAGCCGCATTACGGTGCGCCGCGCCGTCGAGGAGCTGTGTTCCGACGGCTACCTGGTCAAGCAACAGGGCCGCGGCACGTTTGTTGCCACGCCGCACATCAACCGCCAGTTCCATGCCACGGCGCTGCAGACGTTTACCGAGCTGTGCACATCGAATGGCATGAAGGCCGGCGCGCATGTGGTCGATCGCCAGATTGTCCCGGCGCGTCAAAACGAGATGGAGTTTTTTGGCCTGCAGAAGGATGCGCTGCTGCTGCATATTAAGCGCGTGCGCACCGCCGATGGCGAGCCCATCTTTGAGGAGAACATCTTTGTGCCGTTTGATCAATATCGCGAGCTATTGACGGCAGACCTTGAGGATAAGTCGATTTTTGCTGAGGTCGAGCGCGTCGGCGGCACTCCGATTGCCTCGGTTGGCTATCGTTCGGTTGAGGCGGTTCGCGCTAACGCCGAACAGGCGGTCGAGTTGGGTATTGCCCCGCACGACCCGCTGCTCAACCTGCGCGCCGGCTTTACCGGCCCCAACGGCGAGCCGGTCCTGATGGGCAAGCAGTACTACGTGGGCAGCCGCTACGTTATGGTCATGTAGCTCTAGTTGCGCGGTTTTTCAAACCGCGCAACGGCTCGACGCTGCAAGCCCGCCAGAGCGGCAATCTGCAGAATGAGCGTGGATAATCTCCCGTTTTTGGCTTGGTGACGGGTTCAAAGTGGGAGATTATCCACGCTCATCCGGAAAGCGTCCAAAAATCCACGCTCGTTCCCCTTGGATCCCTTTCGGACCGCAATGCCCGTGGCCGGTAGCCATGCGGCACCGGTCCGCGTGGCGGCGTATAATCGGCGGCAGATGATTCTGACGTTAGGAAACCATGACCGATAGCATGCAGCAGGTGGCGCTCGATACGCTCGGCGCCTATTTTGGCTACACCTCGTTTCGCCCAGGCCAGGACCGCATGGTCGATGCGATCCTTGCCGGCCGCGATGCGCTGGGCGTTATGCCCACGGGCGCCGGCAAGTCTATTTGCTATCAGGTGCCTGCACTTATGCTGCCTGGCATCACCTTTGTGGTGAGCCCGCTGCTGTCGCTCATGGAGGACCAGACCCGCGCGCTGCTCGCGGCGGGTGCACGCCCCAGTTATCTCAACTCTAGCCTTACGCCCGCCCAGCAAAATACCGTACTCAAACGGGCGCGCGAGGGCCGCTACCAGCTTATGTACATTGCGCCCGAGCGCCTGCTCGAGCCACGTTTTCTGGCCTTTGCGCAGGAAGCCGCAACGGCCGGCGGCATCGGCGTGCCGCTCGTGGCAATTGACGAGGCGCACTGCGTAAGCCAGTGGGGCCAGGATTTCCGCCCCGCCTACCTGCAGATTCGCGAGTTTATCGATGCACTGCCGCAGCGCCCCATCGTGGCGGCCTTTACCGCCACGGCGACCGAGCGCGTGCGCGCGGATATTCAGCAGATGCTCGGCCTGCAAAATCCCGCGACCGTGGTGACGGGCTTCGACCGCAAGAACCTCTACTTTGGCTGCGAGGAGATGGGCGACAAGGCCAAGGCCGCATGGGTGCGCGACTACGTGATCGCGCGTTCGAGCGAGAGCGGCATTGTGTATTGCTCCACCCGCAAGACGGTCGATGCTCTGGCCGGCGAGCTTGCCGAGGCGCTGGACCCCAGCGGCATTCGCGTGGGCCGCTACCATGCCGGCATGGGCAACGACGCCCGTCGCCAGAGCCAGCGCGCCTTTATCGACGACGACATCCAGGTGATGGTCGCCACCAACGCCTTTGGCATGGGCATCGACAAACCCAACGTTCGTTACGTGATTCACAACAACGTGCCCGAGAGCATCGAGGCCTACTATCAGGAGGCGGGCCGCGCCGGCCGCGATGGCGATCCGGCGAGCTGCCATCTGTTGTGGAACGGCAACGATTTTCGCATGCGCCGCTTTTTGATTGACCGCGGCGATGCGGCCGACGAAGCGCTCGACGACGAGCAGCGCGCGTGGGCGCTCCAGAACCGTTACCGTCTGCTCAGCCAGATGGAGGGCTACTGCAATACCACCGGCTGCCTGCGCGAATACATGCTGCGCTACTTTGGCGACGAGGCTGCGGCCGAGCATGCGGCGGCGGGCGCGGACGGCACGGCAGACGAGGCCGAGGGCTGCGGCAACTGCAGCAACTGCCTCACGCAGTTCGAGGTCGAGGACGTGACCGACATGGCCCGCGCCATCGTGCGCTACGTGGCCACACGCCCCATGCGTTTTGGCAAGTCGCTCATTGCCGACGTGCTCCACGGCGGCAATACCGAGCGCATTCGCCAGATGCACTTGGACGAGGATCGCGGCTATGGCGAGCTGTCGAGCGAATCGGTCGGACGCATTAAGGACATCATCGGGCAGCTGTGCGGCCGTGGCTACCTGGCCACCTCACAGGGCCAATATCCGGTGGTGGGTCTGGGTCCGCGTGCCGGCGAGGTCGAGGACGAGACCTTTGCCTTTACCACTAAGCGTCGCGCGTCCAAGCGCAAGGCGTCGGCGCGCGCCCGTCGTGCGGTGGACTTGCTGCGCGAGGAGGCCGAGCTGGATCAGCGTCCGCGCGTGGGCGACGACGCCGAGCTGTTCGAGCGCCTGCGTGCCCTCCGCAAGGAGATCTCGACGGAGCTCGAGATGGCACCGTACATGGTTTTCTCCGACAAGGCCCTGCGCGGTCTGTGCCGTCTGCGCCCGCAGACACGCGATGAGCTTATTCAGGTCAACGGCATCGGCGAGAAAAAGGCCGACAGCTTTGGCAAACAGTTTATGGCGGCGATTGAAGAGTTTGAGTCCGAACACGCACGGGATGGAGCATAACGATGGCAACCGATAGTAAAACCGAGCGCACCGAGCGCACTGACGTGCCCGCCGTGCCGCTGTACCAGCAGGTCATGGATGACCTGAAGGGCGAGATCGCGCGCGGCGTATATCCGACTGGCTCGCGCATTCCTTCCGAGATGGAGCTCGCGAAGTCCTACGGCGTGGGGCGCATCACCGTGCGCCGCGCCATCGAGGAGCTGTCGCGCGCGGGGTACCTTAACCGCCAGCAGGGGAGGGGCACCTTTGTATGCGCTCCCAAGCTCAAGCGCAAGATTGTCCAAAAAGGCGATGTCCAGAGCTTTACCGAGGGCTGTGCTGCCAACGATATGGTGGCGGGCGCGCGTCTGGTGTCGCGCACGGTGGTCGCGGCGACGCGCGAAGACGCGGCGTTTTTTGGCGTGGAACCCGGCTGCGAGCTTATCGTGGTCGAGCGCGTGCGTACGGCCGACGGCATCCCCGTCATGCTCGAGAACAACGCCTTTGTGTTGGTTGATCACCCGTATCTGCAAACGCTGGCCGACGAGGACCTTACCGACAACTCGATCTTTGCGCTTGTTGCAGAGCACTCGGGTCGTTCGCCGCTCAAATCCGATCCCTGCACGGTGGAGATTGCGCTTGCCGATGCTCAGACGGCCCCGCTGCTCGAGGTCCCGATTGGCGAGCCGCTCTTCTACATGGAGGCGTACTTTACCGATTTTGATGAGCGACCTCTGCTGCTCGGCCGCCAAAAGATCGTGGGCTCGCGCTACGTGTTCGACATCTAACGTCCACAGATAGAACAACATAGAACAAATTTGCCGAAATGACTTCACCTGCGGTAGCTCGCGTGGTATAAATAGGACAACATAGAACGATCGCAGGTACGAGCTGCCGTCGCTCAAGGCCGTCACACAGGGAGGAACATCAGCATGAACGCACATGATCTGGTCCAGGAAATTATCGGGCGCAAGGGTAAGATCGAGAACGTCTTTTGGATCGCCTGCGGCGGTTCGATGATCGACCTGATGCCTGCCAACGAGCTGCTCAAGCGCGAGGCCGCCACGTTTACCTCCACGGTCTACACCGCGCGTGAGTTCTGCCTGATGGTTCCCAAGAGCCTTGGCGAGAAGTCGCTCGTCATCGCCTGCAGCCATAGCGGCAATACGCAGGAGGTGGTCGACGGCTGCGAGATGGCGCTGGCCGCCGGCGCCGAGATCGTCGCCATGACCGACTGCGAGGGCTCCAAGATCGACAACGGCAAGTGGACCACCTGGGTCTACCCGTGGGGCGAGGGCGTGTCGCAGGCCGAGGTGCCGCAGGGCATCGGCGCTCTGATCGCCGCCGAGCTGCTCGATCAGCAGGAGGGCTACGAGGCGCTCGCCGACATGTACGCCGGCCTCAAGCAGATGGACGCGCTGCTGCCCGCTGCGCGCGAGAAGGTCAACGCCGAGCTGGGCGCCCGCTTCGCCGAGCTCTGCCAGCAGCACGAGTTCTTCTACATCCTGGGTTCCGGCCCCAACTTTAGCCAGACCTATGCCATGGCCATCTGCTCGCTCATGGAGATGCAGTGGCAGCACTGCTGCTACATCCACTCCGGCGAGTACTTCCACGGCCCCTTCGAGGCCACCGAGCCCGGCGTGTTCTACTTTGTGCAGCTCGGTGCCGGCGAGTGCCGCCCCATGGAGGAACGCGCGCTTGCGTTCCTCAACACGCACACCGACACGATCATGGTGCTCGACGCGCTCGAGTACGGCGTGGGCGAGGTGCCCGCCAGCGTGCGTTCGTTCCTTGAGCCGATCTTCTTCTACGCGATGAGCTGCGAGCTGCGTGCCGCCCGCGGCAAGGTCTTCGACCACAGCCCCGAGGTTCGTCGCTACATGGGCATCGAGCAGTACTAATATACCGGGAATAACCTCTCACGACGGGGCTTCCGCCAAGTGCGGGCCCCGTTTTGCTTTGCCAAGAAAGAAATGGGGACTGAACATGCGCGTGCTTGATTTGACTCACACGATTAGGGAAGACATGCCGGTATTTCCCGGAGCCGATACACCCAAGCTGCTGCCAGCGAGTACCTACGAGCACGACGGATTTAAAGAGACGCTCATGCAGATGTACACCCATACGGGGACGCATATGGATCCACCGGCGCATCTGTTTGCCGACCGCACGACGCTCGATGCGTTTCCGGCAAGCCAGTTTATAGGCAGGGCATTGGTTGTCGATTGCCGCATGCTCGCCGAGGGTGAGGCCATTACTGTGGAGCAACTCCGTCCCTATGGCGATAAGGTGACCCAGGCCGAGTTTTTGCTGTTCAACTTGGGTTGGGATAAGCGCTGGGGAACCGAGGCGTACTTTGGCGACTATCCTTGCTTGGACGACGAAGTGTTGGACCTGATCATCGACGGCGGCTACAAGGGCATCGGCTTTGATGTAATTGGACTCGACCCCATCGCGGACGAAAACCTGACGCGCCACAAGAAGTTGTTCCGCGCATGCGATATCGTCAACATCGAGAATCTAAAGGACTTGGACTGTTGCGGCGACGATCTGTTCTGGTTTAGCTGCGCACCGCTCAAAATCGAGGATTGCGACGGCTCGCCCATTCGCGCAATCGCGTGGTTTGAGGATTAAAGCGCCCTGTTCCATCTGTCGAAAAACGAAGGTGAATACTTTTCCGCGAAGTGAACGACCTATTTTGGACCCCGAAGCATCCACACTTTTTGATGCCAAAACTGCAGGAAAAGCTCGGCGAAACCGCAGGAAACGGCCTCTTAAAAGTGTCGATGCTTCGGGGGCTCGTTTTTGCTCGTTCACTTCGCGGAAAAGTATTCACCTTCGATTCGCAAGGGCACTGCGTGAGTCAAAAAAGCGGGCCGCGCCGGGGATTTCCGGCGCGGCCCGCTTAGTATCGCGTTTAGATTCGCAAGGTTGCGGCAGCCAGCGGCCTACTTTGCGTCGTAGGCCTCGGCATCCCACCAGTCGAGCTGGGCGATGTTGTCGCGGATGTGCTGGCAGCTCTTGTGGAAGCCCTCGAGCTCGTACTCGGACAGGTCGAGCGTGTAGACCTCCTCGACGCCCTCGGCACCGATCACGCACGGCAGGGAGGTAAAGATGCCCTCCTCGCCATACTGGCCGGTCATAAGCGTAGAGGCCGAAAGCACGGCGTGCTCGTTGTGCAGAACGGCAGCACAGACGCGCGCGGCGGAGTTGGCGACGGCGTACTCGGTGCACTGCTTGCCCTGGTAGGTCACATAGCCGCCCTTGCGCGCGAGCTCCTCGACCTCCATGTGGTCAAAGGCGTACTTGTCGGGGTTCTCGGCCTGAAGCTCGTTAAGGCTCTTGCCGGCGATGGTTGCGGCCTTAAAGGCGGCAAGTTGGCTAAAGCCGTGCTCGCCGATCATGTAGGCGTCGATGGACTTGGGGCTCACGCCGACCTTCTTGGAGATCTCGGTGCGCAGGCGGGCGGAGTCCAGGCCGCAGCCCGAGCCGATGATCTTCTTGGGATCGTAGCCGGTCAGGTGCCACAGCTCGGTGCATACGACGTCGCAGGGGTTGGAGATGCTCACGAAGATGCCGTCAAAGCCGGCGTCGACGATGCGCTTGGCAAAGGTGCGGGCGGCGTCGGTGGTAAAGAACAGCTCGCCGTCGCGGTTGCCGGCGGCCAGCGCGACCTTGCCGGCGGCGTTGACGATGACGTCGCAGCAGGCCAGCTCCTCGTAGTGGTCGTAGCAGTTGACGATCTTGGTGTTGTACGGGACAAACGAAAGGGAGTCGCGCAGGTCCTGGACCTCAGACGTCACCTTGGCCTCGTTGATATCGCACAGGTACAGCTCATCGGCAATGCCCTGCATGAGCAGGCTGTTGGCGACATGTGCTCCTACGTGGCCCTGGCCGACCACACCGATCTTACGCGTCTGGTACATATATGTATCCTTTCGGCCGAGTTTTTCGCGTCGAACCATTGTAGCGTTCTGCTGCTACTTTGCCAGGCTAAAGTGCCGTAGATTTTGGGACATGCCTTAATCTCTACTTTTGGAGTGATTTGGGCCGCTGACGGTGTCTCGGGGCGATGTGCTCGCGCGGATGGGGCCGGTCGTTGTACCATAGCTGCAACTGACTCGTAAGGAGCATCCATGCCCATTCGCATCCCCGACGCCCTCCCTGCCGCCGCGCAGCTCGAGAGCGAGAACATCTTTGTCATGACCGAGTACCGCGCGCTGCACCAGGACATCCGTCCGCTGCGCGTGCTCATCCTCAACCTCATGCCCACCAAAATCGCCACCGAGACGCAGATCATGCGCAAGCTCTCCAACACGCCGCTGCAGGTGGAGGTGGACCTGCTGCGCACCAAGACGCACGAGGCCACGCACGTGAGCGCCGGTCACCTGGAGACGTTCTACCGCACGTTCGACGACATTCGCGACATCCACTACGACGGCCTGATTATCACGGGCGCGCCCGTGGAGCAGATGCCGTTCGAGGAGGTCGACTACTGGCCCGAGCTCTGCCAGATCATGGATTGGTCCACTACGCACGTGCACTCTACTCTGCACATTTGCTGGGGCGCGCAGGCTGGCCTGTATCACCATTACGGCATTCAGAAGTACGATCTACCGGCCAAGGCAAGTGGCGTGTTCGAGCATTATCTGGTGAAGCCGCAAAGCCCGCTGGTCCGCGGCTTCGACGACCGCTTCTATGCCGTGCATTCGCGCAACACCGATGTGCGCCGCGAGGACGTGGAGGCCGAGCCGCAGCTTGAGGTCGTGGCCGTATCCGACGAGGTGGGGCTGTACATTGTCAAGTCGACCGACAGTCGTCGCTTCTTTGTCTTTGGCCATCCCGAGTACGATACCGACACCCTGCGCCTGGAGTACGAGCGCGATGTGAAGCGCGGCCTCAACCCTCAGGTGCCGGCGCATTACTTCCCGGGTGACGACCCCACCGCCGAGCCGCGCAACGTCTGGCGCAGCCAGGCTCAGCTGCTCTACACCAACTGGCTCAACTACTACGTCTACCAGACCACGCCCTACGACCTGGCCCGTGCCGGCGAGGAGCACTAGGCTGTCGGGAGGTGCGCCAGCCGTTAGGCGCTGATGATGTGGGGTAGCGGCAGGTCGTGGGCATCGGTGGGAACGTGGTCGACACGCTGTTCGTCAAAGGCGATGCCGATGATTTGGCATGCGGGTGAGAGCATGGGCAGGTAGCGGTCGTAGCAACCGCCGCCGTAGCCCAGGCGCGCGCCGGTTTGATCGAAGGCCACGAGCGGCACAACAATCATGTCGAGTGCTTCGGCAGGTACGATGGGGAAGCGGTCGCTGTCGATGTCCGTGGCCGCGAAGGCCCGCGCGGGGTGGGCGATAAACGGAGCCGCGGACGCATCGTCGGCGGCAACTGCTCGCATGCACATGCGCTGGCCACAAGCTGCGGCATCAATTGCCGAGAGCATGCACGGATAGGCCACGCGCCAGCCGCGCGCGGCGACCGCAGCGGCAAACGCGGCAGGGTTGACCTCGGAACCCATCGCGGCATAGACGGCAACGGTGTGCGGCGCCGCGGCATCCGAGCGATCCAACAGCTCAACCAGCCGCGCACAGATATCAGCAGACTTCGCCGCCTGCAAGTCCAAATCAAGAGCATCGCGCCGAGCAATCACCGCCCGCCGCAACTCAGCCTTGTCCATCCTAGCCCCCTCTCCCAAACCTACCAAAAAGGGACAGGTTTATTTTGGCAGGTTTTATCTGGGCAAACGTCGAAGCCGCCGCAAAGGCGCCCTTTGTGGCGGCTTCGACTCGACGTTGGCTTCACAGCGCCGCAGCGATCGCTTCAGTCACAAACTTATTGAGTGACTCACCCTTCTTTGCCGCCGCCAGCGCTGCTTGCTTGTGGAGCTCAGAGCCCGTTCTTACGTTGAACGAGCCCTTAAAAGCCCGCTCGGGTTCCTTGCCCTTCTCGGCGCAAAACTCAAGGTAATCGTCGACGGCGTCGTGGAAGCATTGCTCCACTTCTTCAGCCGTGGAGCCTTCAAATACGATTGCGTCCCTAATGCCGGCGACCATACCTGTTAGCACATGCTGTTCGGCATCGAACTCGACCGGGGCGAAATAACCCTTGTATGCCAAAACGTTACTCATGACTACCTCCGACATCTTGCAGAAAGCGAACGATGTTTCGAATGGTCCCCACTGTCAATTCGTCAGATGGATGAGGCGCGTGCATTACGAACATTCTGCCATCTGATGGCCTGTAGAAGCGAACGCGCGATCCGGATGTCTTGCCTTTGCTGTCCATTTCAAAGCCATATGAAGCCATAACTTTAAGAAAGTCAGCGAATCTATACGTTGAAGGACAGCTAAGCAGCTGGGCGATGAGTTTATCGGATCGAGTCATCCCGCCTCACATTCTGCAACTATATTCTAGTTGCAATTTCAGTTCGATGCAAGCACCTCTACTATAGAACATGTGTGCGTATAGAACAAGTGTTCGAATCACAACTGAGGAAGGAGACAGGCACCTTTGTGGTGGTCTGTGCTGTGGAGTGGGCGTCTGCGGCGGTTTGTCTCAATCTGTAACAGTAACTCGGCAAAATTGGACCTAGATGTTACAGATTGAGACAAACCGCCGCGGTGGGCTGCGCCGCCCCGCTCAAACCGCAGAAAAAAGGTAGATTTTTAGGCATGTCCCAAAAATCTACCTTTGTGCATTAAGCCAGCAGGTCGATGACGTTAAAGCCGGCGTTGCTCTTTGCGATGACGTCGCGGCCGCCAAAGACGCAGCTGGGCGACTCGGCTGCGATGCGCGTCACGTCGGTGCCGAGCGAGCGCAGCTCACCGGGCGTGGCGGCGAGCATCTGGGCGCGACGCTCCTCGCGCGCATGCGGATCAAGCCCGGCCAGGTAGGTCGTGTTGCGGCGCTTGGTGAGCGCGTACGGCTTCACCGGCGCGTCCATGCCGCTCACGCAGCTCACGATAAAGCCCTCAAAGGCGGCTTCGTCGGGCTCAAAGCTGCCGAGCCATGCACCCGCGCGCTTCACGCGCTCAATCGAAGGATCGATCGTCGGGTCGCGGTAGGTGTAGAACGTCGTCTGGCGCTCGCCGGCTGCGCGGAATCCGCAGCCGTACGCACCGCCCTTCACGCGGATCTCGTTCCACAGGTAGTCGTAGGAGAGCGCGTTGGCGGCAACCGCCCAGGCGCCCGTCACGTCGAGCCCCAACCGACGCGGATCGCACGCGCGTGCCGCAAAGCAGATGTCGCTGGGGATGACGAACGCCTCGTGACGGTCGCGTGGCTCCGGCACCACGAGCGTGCCGCTGGCAGCGTCGTTGCCCGCGCCAAGCCCCAGGTTACCCGCGGCATCCCAGTACGCGTCAAAGTCCTCATCGCTGCCGGTAAAGCTCGCCATGCAGCCATCGGCCACAAAGATGCGCTCCGCCAGCTCGGCAAGCTTGGCGCGCAGGCCGTCCAGTCGCTCGTCAAAGTGGTCGAGCAGATCGCGCAGGAACAGGTAGAAGTCCACGCCCGAAAGCTGCTCGCGCACCACGGCCGAAGGCGAGCTGTAGCTCATCGCGCGACCGAGCGCCGCCGAGTGACCGTTGTTGATAAAGCCCTGCTCAAGCCCAATGCGAATCTGCGTTAGCACGTCGCGCACGCGGTCGGCGTCGGCGTCTGCCAACAGCGTGCTCGACCACACCTCGCGCGGCAGACTTGCCAGCGCATCGATCTTCTCGGACAGGGCGCCGGCGCTCACCAGCAGGTAGGGGCGCACGCCGTCCACTTCGGGCTGCGTCATGACTTCGGTCGTAAAGCTCAAAAAGCCGAGCTTGCCAGCGAGCAAGTTGTCGAGTTCCTCGGCCGAATGCTCGCGCGTGGGCAGCTGCTTAAGCAGGCGGCAGAGCAGCGTCACATAGGGCAGGTCCTCAAACGCGACGCAGCTCAGGTCGAAATACTGCATGGCGTAGGCCAGGCGGTTGGTAGGGATGTCGTGGCGCAGACAGACGATGGGCGCGGTCGTGTCCACGACCAGCGGCGGTTCGGGGCGCGCCTCGCCAATGTCGGACACGCGCAGGCGCGGCAGCGTGTCCTTGTCCTCGGGCGTGTCCTCGGCTTCCTGCGCGGCACGCAGCGCGGCCGTGCGCTCGACCACGTCGGCCAGCTCGGCATCGGTCATGGCATCGCGCTTGGCTGCCAGCTCGGTGGCCTCGGCACCCTCCGAACCCTCGGCGGCGTCCACCGGCACCAGCTCGACCAGTGCCATGTGGTCGTTTTCCAGCACCAGCTCGCGCAGCAGGTCCTCAAAGTAGGTGCCGTCCAGCTCGCTACGCAGCTCCTCGTACACCGGGCCGTACTTGAGCGCCAACGTCGCGGCGTCGTCATCGTAGAGCCAGGTGCTTAGCGCGTCGCACGCAATTGCCACGCCGTCGGCGATACCGTAGTCGCGCTGGCGCAGGTCGTATTCGTTGCTGCTGATGATGGCTTCCAGGCGCTCGCGCGGAACGCCGTGCTCGCACAGGTCGCGGCAGGCGTTCTGGAACATGCGACGCAGTTCGCGCGCCATGCCGGGCTGCGCGTTTTGCAGCATGATGAGCTCGTAGGGCTGCAGGCTCTCGGCCGCGGTGTAGCTCACCACGTTGCCGCCCAGGCCGGCGGCCAGAATGGCCTTCTTAACCGGTGCTTCGTTGGAGCCCAGCAGTGCCTCAAACAGGATATCCGCCGCGATCGTGCGCTTGCGGTCGAGCGCGCTGCCAAGCACCAGGCCCAGGCCCACCAGGGCGTTCTCGGGTGTGGTGGCCATCTCGACGCGCTTATACTCGCAGGTCACGGGCGCCTGCACGTCCAGCGGATTGGGTGCCAGCGTGGACGGGTCCTCGCCGGCGGCGACGGCGGCGTCCATGCGGCGGCTCGCGGCACTCGACTGCGACAGATAGCGCTCGTCCAAAAAGGCCAACGCTCGGTCCACGTCCAGGTCGCCGTAGAGCGTGATGTAGGAGTTGGAAGGATTGTAGTGGCGCGCGTGCGTATCCAGGAACTGATCGTAGGTGAGCGCAGGGATCGCGCGTGGGTCGCCGCCGCTCTCGTGCGCATAGGCGGTGTCGGGATAGAGCGCGGCGTTGACGGCGTCGTCCAGCACGCTCATGGGGTCGGACAGCGCGCCCTTCATCTCGTTGAACACCACGCCGTTATAGCGCAGCGTGCCTTCGCGCAGGCTCGCGGAGCTGCCGTCGCTCTCGCCCTCGGCGCCTTCCGGCAGGTCAAGCTCGTAGTGCCAGCCCTCCTGCTCAAAAATGGTGGGCTTGGTGTAGATGGCCGGGTTGAACACCGCGTCCAGGTACACGTCCATCAGGTTGTACAGATCCTGCTCGTTGGTGGTGGCGACGGGGTAGATGGTCTTGTCGGGGTAGGTCATGGCGTTGAGAAACGTCTGCATGGAGCTCTTGATCAGGTCGACAAACGGCTCCTTGACGGGAAACTTGGCCGACCCGCACAGTACCGAGTGCTCAAGAATATGGAACACGCCGGTGGAATCGGCTGGCGGCGTCTTAAAGCCAATGGCAAAGGCCTTGTTTTCGTCGTCGCACGCCAGGTACAGCAGGCGAGCACCCGAGGCAGTGTGGCGCAGCACGTAAGCGTCAGAGTCGAGCTCGGGCACGGTCTCGCAGCGCTCGACGGCAAAACCGTGGCAGGTAGTGCCGGGCACCAGCAGTGCGGCGGCAGCGGCGCGCGGGTCGGTTGAGGTGGTGGGCATATGCAGTCTCCTTTGACGCCCCAGCGGGGGCGAATCGAGTCGAATCCCCGAGAGTATACCCATATGGGGCCGCGGCACTGCGGCGAACTGGAGACGATGCCGGCTGATCGTCGATCACTCGCGGTTCGCCCGCCGCACGAGCGTGGATATCTGGACGCACGAGCGTGGAAAATTGGACGCTCGCCAAACGAGAGTGGATATTTGGACGGAATCTGCCGCAAAGGGGGTGCGGACGATTTCCTGGACCGCCCTATGCGTATCCAAGCTTCCTGCGGTACTCCATCGGGCTCAGCCACCCG
>CAKUBM010000024.1 GCA_934643145.1 uncultured Collinsella sp.
TCTCTTCTTGGGGCATCGCCTTTCCTTCCATTCGTCACCTTCATTACTCCAACGACGAATTCTAGGCGGTGTCCCCTCCCTTTCAAGAAAGGGAAGAGGCGGGGCATGCCCCGCCTCTTACACCACATCTCTGCGCGCTACCTCTATACGCCTTCAAATTAATCAAAACGCCCGTTAGCGGGCTTCTGTGTGCCAACGCTAATGAACATATTATCCATTATGTCTATTATCTCGCTAGACTGATATGATACTACGCTAGCAACAGTACTCATATTTGGCATTTTTTGCCCACCGGGCATGGAGAGCGCCAAAGATCTGACAATGCCAGCAACCAGACCGCATGCTGGTGCATGGGGGTCAGGTTAATCTGCACCAACTTGGCGCAAAGTAACCTGACCCCCATGCACCAAAACCTTGACAAGGAGTGTCCCCAAATGCCGGCACATAGGGAACGTCCCCATCTGCCGATATAGGACCAGGATAACGCCGCAGGTTGAGCATAAGCCAGCGAAAACGCCCCTAAGCGAGCAAGGTGACGTGAAAGAGGAGGGAAGCGTACTTTGGTACGCGACCGACGATTGAACGTCAGATTGCCGCTTAGGGGCGTTTGCAACGTCGAGCCGTTACGCGGTTTGGTAAAACCGCGTAACTAAATACGTTCCGCGATCTCATGGATGAGGTAGTCGGTCTTTTCCCAGCCCAGGCACGGGTCGGTGATCGACTTGCCAAAGACGCCGCCGTCGACCGGCTGGTTGCCGTCCTCCAGGTAGGACTCGATCATAAAGCCCTTGACCAGCTTGGAGATGGACTCGTTGCGGCGGCAGCTGTCGAGGACCTCCTTGCAAATGCGGTACTGCTCCAGCGGACGCTTGCCCGAGTTGTCGTGGTTGCAGTCGATGACCGCCGCCGGGTTGGCGTAGCCAGCGTGCTCGGTGTAGCGCTCGGCCAGACGCTCCAGGTGCTCATAATGGTAGTTGGGGTAGGTGCGACCATCGAGGCCGATGTAGCCGCGCATGACGGCGTGCGCGAGCGGGTTGCCGTCGCACTCGACCTCCCAGTTACGGAAGATAAAGCTCTGATGGGCCTGAGCAGCGTAAATGGAGTTAAGCATGACGGTGGTAGAGCCGGCGGTGGGGTTCTTCATGCCCACGGGCACCGAAATGCCGCTCGACACCAGACGATGCTCCTGGTTCTCGACCGAGCGCGCACCCACGGCGACGTAGCTCAGCAGGTCGACGAGGTACTGGTAGTTGGAGGGATAGAGCATCTCGTCGGCGGTAAAGAAGCCCGTCTCCTCGATGACGCGCAGGTGCATATGGCGGATGGCCTTGACGCCCTCGAGCAGGTCGTCGGGAGCCTCGGGGTCGGGGTTATGCAGCAAACCCTTGTAACCGGTGCCCTTGGTGCGCGGCTTGTTGGTGTAGACACGCGGGATGATGATGAGCTTGTCCTTGACCTCTTCGGCGGTCTTGGCCAGGCGGTTCATGTACTCGAGGACCGAATCCTCGCGGTCGGCAGAGCACGGGCCAATGATGAGCACCTTGCGCGCGTCCTCGCCGGTAAAAACCTTGGCAACCTCGGCATCGAATGCCTGCTTCTTGGCGGTAAGCTCGGCAGAAAGCGGCATTTCCTCGCGGATCTCCATGGGGATCGGCAGCCTACGTTTGAATTCCATGGCCATACGGGGCCTCCTTGATCAATCGACGGAAACAATTGGCGAATTCTCGAATGCTCGGCATTATCCGCTGTCGCACGCTAAAGTGCAAGCATAGTCGTTTAAGAACGTCCCCAATGACTACTCCTCCGTCCCCGAGGGATTGGGAGTCGTCTGCCGAATGATTGATGCGGCGGCGATGCCGCCATGCCACACTCATAGATGGCCTGACCCAATCCGGAAGGAGCCTCCATGAGCCTTGACAACGTAACCCTACGCGCCGCCACGCTTGATGACCTAACCGGCATCGCCGCTATCTACAACCAGCTGTGGTGCAATACGCTGCGCAACCGCGGCGACGTCGAAGCCGCCGACTTCTGCGCGCGCTTCAACATAGCCATGCAGCTGCAACGCTCCCCTATCGCCCTTATTGCCGAAGCCGAAGGCCGCATCATCGCCGCCTGCTGCATCGGCATCTTCGAGGACGGCAAGCCACGTACCAACCCCACCTGGAAACCTTGCTACGACGAGTTGTTTGCCCAGGCGACCGAGATGGCAAAGACTGCCGATGCCAAGCTCGAGGGCTCACTCTTTGGCGACAGTCGCGAGAAGGCAACGGCAGACAGCTTCGCCGCCACGGGAAACGAATACGCCCAGGGCCAGCTCAACCTGATTATCATCGTGCCCGAGTGGCAGGGCAAGGGACTCGGCCGCGCGCTGATCAACTTTGCGCGTGCCGAGCTCGCCAAGGCCGGCTGTACCAAGTTCTTCCTGATGAGCGACTGCAACTCCGATTGGCAATTCTACGAGCACCTCAACATGAAGCGAATCCTTGAGGACCACAGTCAGGACACCGGCGACGGTTTTATCGTCTATATGTACGGAGGCACGCTCTAAGTACCCCTTCAATCAAGGCGAGCCGGGCACCCGGCCCTTGGCCTCTGCCCAGGAATAACCCAGGGGGCCGGACCGCCCGTCCCTAAACCTGCCCGACAGCGCGATATCTCGTCGCCCGAGCGCGCCCCTCTTTAACGAGTGCGCCTTCCTCAAGCAAACCGTTGATAACCCGCAGCGTCACGTCGCGCCCAGTTCCCAGAGCGTCCGAAGCATCCTGGCGCGTAAAACCGCGGGGCCGCTCAAGGGCAAAGCGAATCAAGGTGCGAGCGTATCCACCACGTCGCTCGTCCGAGACATCCTGTAGCATCGCGGACGCCTTGCACGCAACATCAAAGCCAAGCTCCTCCACGAGCTTGGCACGCACCTCGTGGCCGCAGTCGCCATTCATCGACACGTAACCCTCTCGCTGCGCTCGCACGGATGCAAACGCCTGCGAAACATCGGGCGGCAGCGCCCCTTCCCGCTCGAGCTGCTCATAATCGCTGTAATCCCCACGCAAGTTGGGACCGCTATTGCCACGAGGCGTCAGATAGGAATTGCGCACGGCGTTGACGTTGGGCAGCGACAACCTAAACATTGCAGGGTAGGCGCAGACCTCGGGTTCCAACCCTTCTGCCTCATAGAGCGCACGGATCCCCTTGAGGCCCGTTCCAAACGCCTCAACCATTCCCAGACGCAAAAAGAGCAGCTGCAGCTTTGGATTCCGAGCGTCCGAGCCGCCCGCAAGCGCCTCCTCGACGCTGATGTGCTGCGGCCCTCCCGCATTGGTAAATTCAAGCGCCGTACGGCTCATCTTGATAAGAGACGCCACCGAAGATTCGTAGTCGCGATGGATAAACAGGTTCAGAATTCCCTCTCGAACAGCCTCGCGGGGATAGTCGTCCTTATCTATGCGATCGAGCCTTCCCGGCACAAAGTACATACGCGTTGCGTTCGATATATTGAGGAACCGTTCGATATCCTCTATCTGCCTGAAGATCGAGCCCTCGCCATCCTGACGGTCGATAAACTCGGTATACGCATCGTCGTTGAAGAGGCCAGCGCGGACTGCAAAGGGGTTTTGGTCAGAGACCAGCAGTGCCAAATTGGTGTAAAAGCCCAGCTCATCGATAAGGCCGAGATTCTTTTGAGAGGTTTGGTCAAACGTAATCTCCGCGCGCCTAAAGACCCGCTCGGCTTCAAAAAACGTCAAGCTCTGTTCATGAGAGCGCGCGGTCTCAAAATAATCGCCGTCGGTGCGCTTGATCATCGAGCGGATCTGGGCCATCTCGATGGGCACGTTGGCAGGACCTAGGCGCCGATATACCCCGGCGGGAACAAATCCCTTCGAGCACAGGCAGTACGGCTTGTGAGGACCCGCTTCCACCTCGATTTTCACCAACGCTGCGCCATCGATGTCCAATGCGGAGACCGTCGTGATTTCAGAAACGTCGGGATACACGCCATCGGTTATTACATTAGAGCATTGAAGCATGGTGGCATCGATATCGTCCACGCCGACGATGCTGCCAAAATCGTCGATTCCGATATACAAGGTACCGCCATTCGAATTGGCAAACGCCACCACAGCTTTGAGCAGCTTAGGGGTAAATGTGCACTTGAACTCCACGGTCTCACTTTCAACAAGCTGCATGCTACCCCCTATCATCGACTATCGACGATTCTAGACCAACTATCGACGATAAGCAAGGACCCTGGTACCCTCGCTTAGACCCGAGTGCCCGCGTGCAACGCTGCCCGCCGCACGCAAAAGGGCCCGCCAGCGTGTGCGCCAGCGGGCCCCAGGTCATATCGACACTACCCCGTGTGCCTGCAACCGCCTCTACTTACAGCGCGCCTTAGGCTGCTGCTGAGTAATGCAATGAATGTTGCCGCCGCCATAGATGACCTCGCGGGTCATGATGCCGATAACCTCACGATCCGGATAGGCAGCCTGGATGTCCTTGAGCGCCTGGGCATCGTTGGGATCGCCAAACTGCGGCACGAGTACGGCACCGTTGATGGGTAGGAAGTTGAGGTAGCTCGGCTCGAAAGCGTCCTCGGGGGTACGCGGCAGCACGCCCTCGACGGGATCGATCGTGCTTGCCTCGTCCTCGGTCATATATACCGAGGTCGCAGGCATGATCACCTTGTGAACCTTGAGCTTGCGGCCCTTGGCGTCCGTCGCCTCGGAGAGCGTCTTGTATGCTTCCTGGCACTCCTTGTAAAACTTATGGTTGGGGTCATCAGTCCACATGCAGCAGACCTCGCCGGGCGCGCTGAAGCACGCAACATCGTCCACATGGCCATTCGTCTCGTACGGATCGATACCGTCCTTGATCCAGATGACCTTCTCGATGCCAAGATACTGGGCGAGCTTCTCCTCGATTTGCTCTTTGGCGTACTGCGGGTTGCGGTCCTCGTTGAGCAGACACATCTCGGTCGTCACGACGGTGCCCTGGCCGTCACAGTTGAACGAACCGCCCTCGAGGATGTAGTCCTCGGGACGATAGCGGTCGACCTGCTCGAGCTGCGCCACCTGCAGGCCAATGGAAGCGTCCTTGTCCCACGGGAAGTACAGGCCGTCGATGAAGCCGCCGTAGGCGTTAAAGTGGAAATGCGAGAGCGCAACGTCACCCTTATCGTTGACGAGGAACGCCGGGCCGGGGTCTCGGATCCAGCTGTCGTTGTACTCCATGTGGATAACGCGCACGTTCTCAACGCCGTCGAAGATCTCACACACCGCAGGGAAGTCCTCGGCGTTGACGCCCACGGTGATGGGCTGGAAGCGTGCAACGGTCTTGATAATCTCGGTGAAGACCTTCTGCGCCGGCTTAGCGCCGCAACGCCACACATCGGAACGGTGCGGCCACAGAATCCAAGTGCGCTCCTGCTCCTCATACTCGCCGGGCATGTAGAACCCGTCCTTCTTGGGCGTGGACTCACTCTCGTAGATGGTCTTCATTTCCAAGCTCCCTTTCTCGGTGCTTTTAGTTGACAAGACCATAATGCCGCCGCACCAAGATGCCCTCAATGGCCCCTCGGGCCCCTTTCAGTGACCGGCGGGATACCGTTCGCTGACCTAAAGTTCTAGTCAGGCCGAGAACATGACATACTGGGTTCCATAATGGAAAGGACGCCCTATGCCCCCATGCAATAAACAGCAGGCTATTGAGCTCGACAGTACGACTTGGACCGCTCTCAACGAGCTCGCGCTCGCAATTCATGCAGCACGCGATGTCGATATGCTGCAAAAAGAGACTCTCGAGGAAACGACAGGGCTCGTGCCCCATCGGATCGCCATGTTCGACCTGATCGAAATGGCGGGCAGTGATGTCCCGCGCTACGTCCATCCCGCATGCCGCGGAATGGACGACCGCGCGCTGAGCGACTACTACGACCGCTACGCCGCGATGGACTATACAACATGGAGCTTTGACCTACATAAGGTCGGCGTCTATCGCGACCTCGACCTCGTCGACGTCGAGCGGCGTGATGCCACTCCCATCTATCGCAAATGGATGGAACCGCAGGGCGTCTACTTTGGCTGCACGGCAACGCTCGCGCACAACGACAACCCGCTGGGAAGCATCACCCTGTTTCGCGAACGCACGGCCGGAGACTTCACCGACACCGAGCTCGCAATCCTGCTCGAAGTCGCCCGGCACGTGGGCATCGCACTCGGCAACTTCTATCCCGGTGGCATTAAACTCTCCCAAATTGAAGACGCAAACCAACTGAATGCCTTCATTACAGAACACAACATACAACCGCGCGAAGCTGAGGTCATGCGGCTCATGCTCGACGGCAAAACGAACAAACAAATGGCAAACGAGCTATTCATAAGCGAGTCAACCGTCAAGAAGCACGTCAACGCCATCTATCGCAAGCTCGGCGTCAGCAACCGCCTGGGCCTTATGACTGCCGCGCAAAACATCCTGCGATGAAAAAGGGCGCCCTCCATGCGGAGAACGCCCTTTGATTTCGCCATTTGAATGAGGAGCGACCCTAGACTACGCAATGAGCCCATTCAGGCGCTTTTGCTCCTTTGCAGCAAGCGCAATGGAAACCAGGCCGGTAATGGCATCGGCTGCAACCAAGGCAATCCAAACGCCCTGCGCACCCATCATGCCGCCAAGCAAGTACATGAGTGGCACGGAGCAAATCACGTAACGGAGCAGGCCGCAGAACGTGGCGACGCCGACCTTCTCGACCGCCTGATAATACATGGACATGGTCATGGCAAGGTACCCAAGCGCGACGGCCAGGACCACGATGCGCGTAGCGCTGGCAGCGACCTCGACAAGCGCCGGGTCGGAGCCCGCAAAGAACGCGCAGACCGGCGTGGCTGCGGCCCACAGGACGGCAGTGACGATAAGCAGCACCACAATCTGATACTTGAGCGTGCAGGAGAGCGTCTCCTTGAGTCGAGCCCAGGCCTTAGCGCCAGCGTTGAAGGCGGCGATGGGCTGCAGGCCATAGGAGAAGCACTGGGCGACCATCATGGTGATGTAGAGGATGTAGCCATTGATCACGCCGAAAGCAGCAATGTAGAGCGAACCCATGTCACCTCCGAGCGTGCCGAGCAGCGAGTTGGCAACAGTATTGAAAATGAACGTCGCGGCCTGGACCAGGAAGAACGGGAAGCCGATCTTAACGATCTGTCCGCAGATACCCATGTCGAGCTTGAGATCGGCCGGATTGATCTGGAGCTGAGACTTCTTGCCACCAACATACCAGAAGATACCGATGGCCCAGATGCCAATGGACAGGCCGTAGTACACACCGGCGCCCATGACGCCAAGCTTGAGCACGAAGGTCGACAGCGCGAGCCAGCAGATGGCAACGATGGCAGAGACGGTCATGAGGTTTGCCTGGATCTGGACCTTCTCATCGACGCGCATGACGGCAGTGATCATCTGGCCGATGACCGTGAGCGGCAACAGCACGGCAAACGTGCGCACACCGGCGACCGTGTCAGCCATGATGTCGGGCGTGGCACCAAAGAACGCACAGATAGGCTCAGTGAAGACTGCCATCACGACAGCAAGCAGGACCGAAACGATCGTCGTGAGCCAGAAACCCTGACTAAACGCCTTACTCGCGCCCTTAACATCGCCGGCGCCGAGCAGGTTGCCTACCACGGCTGGCACGCCCGTACCGAAGAGGTTGCCGAAGGCCAGATTGATGTACTCGACAGACATGATGATCGAGACGCAGGCCAGGCCGTGAGAGCCCAAGCCCCAGCCCATCACGAGACCCTCGAGCACGACCATGATGATCTGGGCGAGCATGCCCTGACCGGTCACAATTGTGTAGCGGCGCACGAGTTCTGGAATCGGCTTTGAGGCGAGCTCATGCTCCTCCTCGACGACAGCGGTTGTTTCTTCTGCCATGGTTCTCCCCTTTCCTTGAGAGATTGAAAGACTGTGGGCTACTTCTCGTAGACGACCTTGCCGGCGATCACCGTAAGTTCAGCCGTGGCACCGAGGACCTCTGCCGGTTCGCAGGTAAAGAGATTTCGGTCGAGCACGCAGATGTCGGCCTGCTTGCCGCAGGCGAGCGTGCCGATGCGGTCCTCAGCATGCATAGCGTAGGCGCCGCCGTAGGTGTATGCGCGCAGGGCCTCGGCCATAGTGATGCGCTCCTCGGGGAACCAGCCTTCGGGATTCGAACCGTCCTCGAGCATGCGCCAAACCGCGCCATAAACCTCTTCCATGGGCTCGAGCCCCACGACGGGGAAATCAGAGCCCAGATGCACGTTCGCACCGCTTGCGAGTAGGCTGTGAATTGGCCATGAGAGCGCCGCGCGCTCGGGACCAACGGCGTCGTCCTTTGCTAAGTCGGCCATATCAAGCAGCATATGCCACGGCTGCATGGCCGGACAGACGCCGAGCTCGGCGTAGCGCGGCAGGTCCTCGGGCTGAACGGTCTCGTTGTGCTCCATCGAATGGCGGCAACCCTGCTTTCCATAGAGTCGTTCGCCCTCTTCGAAGCAGTCGAGGACAAAGCGCACAGAGCGGTCGCCGATCGCATGGATACGTGTGTCGACGCCCCACTCGAGTGCCCTAAGCATGGCGGCACGCACATGCTCGGGTTCCTCAGCTGGCTCGCCACAGGTCTCGGGAGCATTGGCATAGGGCTCGAGCATCCAAGCAGTATGATCGGAACACACGCCGTCGATGAACTGCTTAAAGCCATGCCACTCGACCTGCGTGCCCGGGAAGTCGTATTTAGCTCGAATTTCCTCGAGTGTCATGGTCTCGTTCTCAAAAAGGTCTGTGTACATGAACACGCGTAACGGCAGTTCACCCTTACCGTTGAGCTCTGCAAGCACCTTGTAGGGGTTGTCCATGCTCACGAAGGTCGGATTAACCATGCCGACGGTCGTAATACCGAGAGCGTTGGCGCGGTGTGCGGTCTTGGCAAAGGAGGCATCGACCACTTCGGGGGCAGGGTCGTATACCTCGTCCATAAAAAGGGCACCGGCGTTGTTCGAGAAAACCCCCGTGAGGTTGCCGTCCGCATCCTTGAGAATCTTGCCACCCGTAGGATCAGGCGTCTCGGCGGTAATGCCGACTTTCTCGATAGCGCAGGTATTGGCACTAAACGTATGCATGTCAACCTGCTGCAAAAATACCGGACGGTCGGAGATGTATTTGTCAATCATCGCGGCCGTGGGCATCTCGGGCACATCCCACTGGAACTGAATGATTTGGCAGCCCACAATCCACTCGTTGCTCGGGTGGCTTTCGGCAAATGCCTGAACACGCTCCATGCACTGCTCGAAGCTCGTGCAATCGATAAGATTGACGGCGAAATCGGGATCGGTCATAAAGGCGCCCTGTGCAAAATGCGTATGCGAATCGATGATGCCAGGCATGACGAGCTTATCGCCATAGTCGCGCACCTCGGTATCGGGCCCGATAAAAGCGTCAAGGTACTTATCCTCGCCGCACGCAACAATCCTGTCACCCGCGACGGCAACGCCACCCTTGAACGGGGCCAGTCCGTCACCAGTGAACACAGCATTACTTTTGATGACTAAATCCGCTTTGTCCATATGAGCCTCCTCAGACGTTACAGGACAATGGATGAGCGCCTCAATACGGCGCGCACAATCGGTGAGGGAGCATTTGCCGCCCCCTACGTGACACGTGCCTACAGGCGGTTGGGCGCCTGTCCTGCGTCCTACACCCCGCGTCAACACCCATTGACGCACCTCTTGCATGAGCTGCCAAGATGGAGCCGAGCGAACGGCTGGGTTAAGGAGGTTTACACGCTTGAACAGGTATTTTGTTGTCTTGGTTTATTACCGCTTCATTACGCTAAACGGTCTGCGATGTACTGCCGACCAAACCTATTGAGCCCTACGATCGCCAGAACGCCTCAATCAAGTCGTCGCGCGTCTTGACCTCGCTCTTAACGTAAATGCGATGCAGATGAGCCTTAACGGTGCCAGGACTAATCACGAGTTCATGAGCAATATTTTGAACATCAAGTCCACGCAACACGAGCGTTAGCACCTCTTGCTCTCGCTTCGAAAGCCCATGCCCATCCGAAAAAATCACGACGCGCGAGACGAGGTCATCCTGAGCATCACGACGTTCCATCGCCACATCCTCATCAGCCCGAGGATGGCGCGAAAACACGCGTAGGATGTGGCTGAACTGTTTGAAGAGCTGAATAGCTGCAGCTATATATAGCAAATTTTCCGAGATATTCCGCTCGCTCATATACCAAAGAAAAACGTTTACCATCACGTTATCCACGTCAGGTGTGCAAAAGAGAATCATGTAGGTGTCCTCAATAACAACCATCACACCGAGCATGCAGGCAAGACGAAAGAACGTCTTGGAGCGTTCAAGATCAAGCCGTTCGGCTTTATTCTCCGTCTTGCGATAGCGGATGTAGACATATATCAAGCAAAATATTGTTCCCAGATCACGCGTGAGCCAGAAGAGATATTGCTGCATCTGGCTCGCAAAGCCCGTGCGAGGCACCAAGGCAAATTGAAGCACGGCTACTGGCACGACAAATGCGGCCACGCGTCTAACGGTCACCTTGTCGCGCAGACGCAACATCACCCAAAGCCATATGCACGTGAGAATCGCAATGCCCAACACGCAACGTAGCAATGGGTGCTGAAGCGGTTCATCAAACGTCACCGTATAGTCATATTTAAGCCGGTTATACTCATCAAAGAAAATTACCGACATATCAAAGATGTAGAGCAGAAAGCCTGAAGCTGCCACCAAACAATCACGGCGGCGCGTCATAAGCCATACAACGAGCGCCGTTGATACCGTCACCAGCCCAACACCCATAATGAGAATCGTATAGATATAGAATGCAAAGCTCATACTATCCTCATTCCATGCACAACATGTTTGATTTCGTGTTACGGTTGTGGTAGAAACGTCCAACACGCACTTAGGTCGAAAGGAGATGCCATGGCGCCAATTGCACCGCTCAAGATCATCGTCGCACCCGCCGCCAAGGCTATCGCCAAGATCGGCTCGACCATGACCTACGATGACGTGCCCTGTATCGTTGAGGAGCGCGATGACAGCTGTCCCTACCTGGGACACGTCCCCTTCTTTGCGCCCAAACTCGCCTCCTCACCCGAGCGGAGCGACCGTTAACATAGCTCGTACAATCGCCGGGGAACCCCCGCGGCGATTTATTAACCTAGGGGCAATCTCAGATTCAACGTCCGCAGCACCAAACCCCTCCCCGATCAGCGCCTTCCATGCAAACCAACACCGGGGTTGTCGATGCTGCGGCCGCGGCGTGATATGAGGCGCGAAACCTCGCCCAGCAGCACACCGATCACCACACCCACGAGAATGGGCAACTTTGCCATTTCGGCGGGCGAGTCGTTGAGCGGCACGATTGTAGCGACGATCGAAAGCACAAGCTCCACCACGGGAATCGCAAGTGCCACCGCGAGCACCTTGCCCTCGAAGGGGGCGCGGAACACGCGCGGGCGATCATCGTATTTGCGCAGGCGCCAAAATGCCGGGAACATCGGGATATAGCTCATGAGCAAAAAGACGACGTTCATCGAGAAGAAAACCCAAAAGACGTCGGAGCCCTCGCCCAGCGGAATTTGAAGCAGCAACACCAAGCTGGCGAAGCAGCCGTTGATGAGCGCCGAGCCGTTAGGCATGCCGGTCTTCTTGGACACCAGCGCAAAGGGACGCGGCATGTTGCCATGGCGCGCGGCATAGCTCGCCACATTGTTGACGCCAAAGCTCCAGCAGATCATGTTGGCGAACAGCGTCACCAAAAAGGCCATGCCCACGATCATCGTTAGCGGGTGGCTGCGTCCCACCATGGCAGCGACGGCATCCACAATGCCCGAATCGAGCGAAAGCTGCTCAGTGGGAACCGCGGCTCCAATGCCGATACCGCAAATGATGTAGATTGCCGCAATGGCCACGCCACCAGCGATAACCGCCTTGGGGATATCACGCGAGGGGTTTTTCATCGTGCTGGCAAAGGTCGCGACCACTTCGAAGCCCATAAAGTTGAACAGGATGATCGACAGATACGTCAGCGAGTTGGTATCGCCCAGATTGGGAATGAAGGTTTCGAGCGACATGTCGTTGGCAAAACCGTTATTGCAGGCAAACCAGATGCCGACGATGCCCACCACGGCGGTAATGAGCACCTTGATGACCGCGCCGCCGTCCATGACCCAATCGGCCTCGGCCACCGGCTGCATCGCCATGAGCGTGACACCCCACACAAAGGCAAGCTCGATGGCGATCCGAGCGCCGAGCGAAAACTCAACACCCCATACCGCGTTGATAACGCTGGGAAACATGCAAGCGATGCTTGCCACCCACAGCGGAAAGTTGACCCAGTAGCACCAAGAGCAGCGGGCGCCCCAACGGTCGCCCAGGCCCAGACGAACCCAATCGTACAGGCCGCCCTCGGAATCGAACGCCGTGCCCAGCTCGGCCACCACCAGGCCATAGGGCAGCAAAAACGTGATGATCAGGAAAATCCACCAGAAGAATTGCACGTTGCCCATGGCAGATGCCGGAGCCGCCGCCTCGATGGTAAAGACGACACAGATAACCGAGAGGATGACCTCGATCAGGGAGAACTTCTTACCTGCCATGACACGCTCCCCCGACAGCAAAAAGGATGGCATCTGCACCGAAGGCGCAGCCCAAGGTAGGGTTGCAGGCCGCGTCATCGGTACAGGTGCCATCCCAAAGAGAGGACAGGATGCAGTTGTTGGACCAGCGCTCGCGGAACAGGCGCGTGTAGATGACAATGCGCTGGTACATAGATACTCCGATCAAAACGGTCGCACTCGCGACCGGAAGCTTTAAGCAATTGAAGACGCGTCTGACCTGGGAAATTCAAGCGAACAATTGGCCTAACCCGCAAAAAATCCCAGGCCAGACGCGTACTCAATCAAAGAAAAAGGGCACCCCGATGTGGAGGCAAAGGAGTGCCCAACGAAATCCCAGCCGACCATGACATTGAGCAAACTGGTGCCGTGCCCCGGACGAACCAGCCGCCAATGTCCGATTGATCGGCTGGGTTTTCGAGGTGCCCCAGGTCGCCGCGAAAGAGGAGCGAAGCGTACTTTGGTACGCGAGCGACGGTTTGAGCGGCGAGATGGGGTGCCTCGGAAAGCCAGACGATTAAGCGGACGGCTCCTGCTGCGTAATGCAGTGGATATTGCCGCCGCCGAAGACGACCTGCTCGGACTGAACGCCGACGCACTTGTAGACGCCCTCGCCCCAGACCTCGTCGTAGATCTTCTGGAGCGTGTCAACGGCCAGCTGGTCGTTCTCGTCGCCGTACTGCGGGACGATAACGCCGTGGTTGGTGACCAGGTAGTTCATGTAAGAAGCGATCAGCGGCTCGTCGGCAACGCGCGGCTCGGCGTTCTCGTCGGCGTCGATGGTGTCGCAGGAAGCCTGGTCCATGAACAGCGGGTTCACGGGCATGCAGAGCTTGTAGACCTTCATCTTGCGGCCCTTGGCGTCAACGGCGTTGGAGAGGGTCTCGTAGGCAGCGTGGCACTGCTCGTAGAACGGATACTCGGGATCGTCGGTCCAGATGCAGGCCATGACGCCCGGGGCGATGAACGTAGCGACGTCATCGATGTGGCCGTTGGTCTCCTCGGGGTCGATGCCCTCCTTGACCCAGATGACCTTCTCGACACCCAGGTAATCCTTGAGATGCTCGTCCATATAGGCACGAAGCTCCTCACTCCAGGGCTCGAACTTCTTCTTGAACTTGGGCCAGATGGACTCGGGATCCTCTTCCTCCTCCAGAACCGCAGAGCAGGTGCGGCCCGGGGAAAGCAGGCACTGGTCGGTCACGACAAGGGTGCCCTCGCCGTCGACGGTAATGGAGCCGCCCTCGAGGATCATGTCATCGGGACGATAGCGACGGCAGCCGGAAAGCTCAGCCATCTTAAGGGCGATCTGCTCGTCCTTGTCCCACGGGAAGTACAGGCCGTCGACGAGGCCGCCGTAGGCGTTGAAGTGCCAGTGGTTGGCGCGCTTCTCGCCCTTGCCGTTGATGACGTAGGTGGCGGCGGTGTCGCGGAACCAGGCGTCGTCGGTGGTCATCTCGATGACGGTGACGTTCTCGTCGTTCTCGAAGACGGCCTTGCAGTTGGCGTAGTCGACCTGGTTGGCGCACATATAGACCGGGGTGAACTCGGAGATGGCGCGGGCGATGGCGGCATACTGCTTCTGGGCCGGCTTGGCGCCGTGGGCCCAGGTGTCGGTGCGGTGGGGCCAGCCCATCCACACGCGATCCTGCGGGGCGAACTCGGCGGGCATGAAGAAGCCGTCGGCCTTGGGGGTGGACTCGGACTCGGTGATCGTACGCATAAGATTTCCTCCAAATCGAACGATCGCTTGCTGCGGGCGGGTTACCCGCAGCCTAAAACCAAGAGATGGTAGGCGCCCGTTCCCCGGCAAAGGTCGGGGCGCCCGGTGCCGGTTTTCACGGAATCGCACCGGCAAGCGACGACGTAACCAAGTGCGCGGAGACAAAACGCACGAAGGATACGGAAGAGAGATTGGGGTGGGCGGTGGTTACCGGAGCTATCGCTCACACCCACCCCGGGGGAATGGTTAGCAAACCTGTCGCTTGGGCACGCCTCCGAAGAGGCTAGAGTGCCCGGAGTCGGGAGCGACAAGCCCGACGAAGCGCGCGTGGTACGCGAGGAGGGTTGGAGCCCCAGAACCGGGGGCTCTAGTTCTCCTCGGCCTCGGCAGCCTCCTCAGCGAGACGCTGAGCTGCCAGCTCGGGAGTGAGCCCCTTGTACTCGGTCTCACGGCCCTTAGCGCTGACGACGCGGACGACCTCGCCGATGAGCACGAGCACGATGAAGATAACGATCATCGGGAGCTTGTCGCCAATCTCGGCGGTGGAGAACGGAACCAGGGTTGCGACGATGGCCAGGACCAGCTCGATGCAGGGGATGGCCAGCATGACCTTCATCATGGCGCCCTTAAACGGGAACGTGAAGATGCGCTCGCGGTCGGGGTCGTTCTTGCGAAGGTTGAGGAACGCCGGGAACATCGGGATGTAGGTCAGCAGCAGGAAGACGACGGAGGTGCCGAAGAGCATCCAGAAGACACCGTTGGAGATGGCGTCGATGGGAACGAGCTGCAGGCACAGCACCAGGGAGGCAACGATGGCGTTGACCAGGTTGGCGCCGTTGGGCATGTCGTCATCCGAGATCATCGAGGCGAAGACCTTGGGCATGTTGCCGTGCTCGGCAGCGTAGCGAGCGACGGAGTTGACGCCGAAGGACCAGGCGGCCATGTTGGCGAACAGGGTGATCAGGAAGGCGATGCAGATGACCTTAAAGATCATGGAGTCGCCCACCATGGTCTGGACTGCGACGATCATGCCGTAGTCGGGGTCGATGGAATCGGCCGGCACCGCAGCGCCGATGCCAAAGCCAGCGAACAGGTAGATCACGGCGATGGACAGGCCACCGACGATGATGGCCTTGGGGATATCGCGAGCGGGATCGGCCATGTCATCGGTCATGGTGCAGATGACCTCGAAGCCCATGAAGTTAAAGATGATGATCGACAGGTAGCCGAGAGCGTTGGTGTTGGTGAGCTCGGGCAGGAACGTGGTAGCGGACATGTCGTTCGCAAAACCGTTCTCCATGGCATACCAAATGCCCAGAGCGCCGACGATAACGGCAACGGCGACCTTGATGATGGCGCCACCGTTAAGGACCCACTCGGAGTCAGCCGCCTTGGAGCGGCCCATGAGGTAGACGATCCACACAAAGGCAAGATCGATACCCATCTTGGCGATCAGATTGAACTCGACGCCAAAGACCATGCCCAGAATATCGGGGAACATGGTGGCCAGCGAGGCGATCCACAGCGGGTAGTTAACCCAGTAGTAGTACGAAATGCGGGCGCCCCACTTGTCGCCCAGGCCATCGCGCACCCAGTCGTAAATGCCGCCCTCGCCGTCATAGGTGGTGCCGAGCTCGGCGACAACCATGCCGTAAGGGAGCAGGAAGGTCAGGATCAGGAAGATCCACCAGAAGAACTGCTGGTTGCCAATGGCAGCAGCAGGAGCGGCGGCCTCGCAAACGAAGACGACGCAGATGATGGTCGAAATGACCGTCAAGAAGGAAAGCTTTTTCTTTCCGTCGCTCATGATGAGCTCCTTCGCTCAGTCTTGGACAGATCCGAGACCCCAAGGACTAAGGCAATTGCTTGGGCCTCGGTGAGCGGGCGACAGGAGACGAGCATCCGCCGCCCGCAAACGTGCTTTTAAAAGCCTTGAGGCTTAGAGCTGCTCGAGAGCCTCGAGAGCGGCGTGGAGCTCAGCCTTGGCGGAGTACTCGACACCCTCGTCGTTGAGCGGGGTGCGCTTGCCCAGGGCGGCAAGGAGAGCACGGATGGAGTGCTTGCGGTTCTCGGCCTCGACCCAGCACAGGGAGCGCTCGGGATCGTCCATGACCTCGTCGACGACCTCCTCGTTGCGGGTGGCCGGCAGGCAGTGCATGAACTTGGAGTTGGGGCCGGCGAAGTTCATCATGTCCATGGTGACCTGATACTTGGGATAGAACACGTCCATGTAGTTCTCGCCCGAGACCTCCTCGTCGTACAGGCCATACCACACGTCGGTGTAGATGAAGTCGGCGCCCTTGATGCACTCGATGTCGTCGGAGATGACGATGGAGCCACCGGAGACCTTGCAGTTCTCCTCGGCGATGGCCATCATCTGCTTGCCGAACTCGGCGCGCTCCTCGACGGTGCCAACGTGCAGGCCGCCGTCGGGGATCTGGTGGCCCTTAGGTCCAAACTGGACAAACTTCATGCCGACCTTGGAGGCGATGAACATGAGGGAGACGCAGACCTGGGTGGCGTCGCCGATGAAGGCCAGGGTGCAGTCCTCGATCTTCTTGCCCTCGGGGAGGTTCTCGAGCATGGTCATGAGGTCGCCCATCTCCTGCGTGGGGTGGTTGAACTCGGACATGCCGTTGATGACGGGCACAGCGGAGCCCTCGGCGAGGCCGACGACGTCCTTGTGACGGTCAACGCGAGCCATCATGATGTCGAGCAGCGAGCCCATAACGCGAGCGGTGTCGCCCAGGGACTCATGACCGCCGAGCTGGATGGTGCCAGGGCCATAGAACTGAGCATGGCCGCCGAGGTCGGTCATAGCGGTCTCGAAGGAAAGACGAGTGCGGGTGGAGACCTGCTGGAAGATCATGCCAAGGCTCTTGTTGCGGAGCAGGTGCGGATAATAACCGTCAACCTTGATGGCCTTCTTCATTGCCAGGCCAAGATCCTCGATAGCCAGGATCTGCTCTTTGGTGAAGTCGTTGGTGTCGATGAAATCCTTAGGCAGTGCCATGTCGATTTCCTTTCCGCCGGTCTTACCGACTATTACTATGAGGCGCTCGAACATCACGCCTCGTGTTGACAAGACCATCATTCACCCGTATGCAATTTTTACCTAGTTTATTCGGGATTAAAGACCGTTCACGGAGTTACACCCTCTCTAATCCAATATAAACCCGCAGGTAACGGGCTTTGAGGGGGTTTACTATCTAGAACCGTGAACGGTATACGGGTATCCTGTATCACGTCCTCTAATCCGCAACGGGACATACGGTTGAGGGCGGTATATCCGTAGGGTTTACGGAGCTTATTCAAAGATCAGATGAGATGGGACGGCGACAGATGAACACGCTCATGTTCTTCTACACCCTAGCGATACTCGTTATCTGTATTGTGACGGCGGTGCTCTCGCTTGCCGCCTACGCCTCGTCCCATCGACGCTTCTTTATCTATGGCAGCGGCGTTTTTATTTGCTATGCCATCGAGATGACCGAGATCTTCTTTTTTGAATACACTTTGCAAAACCAGAGTTTTCCGGCCAGCGACTATTACTCAATTACCATGCCTGTGTTGCGGACCCTTGTGGCGACCGCTTCACAGGCTTTTATTTGGCTGATTGCCATGGACCTGCTCGACAAGCATTCTAAGAAGCTGTTCGTCATTCCCGTCGCAACGTTCTTGGTAAGCGAGCTGTTGATTATCGTTGCCGTCCCCTATGGCCCTATGCACCAGTGGCTTTACTACACCATGCGTCAGGTGTTCCTCATCTTTGTGGGACTGTATATCTTTTGGACGGCTCACAAGAGTACAAAGGTTGAGCTGAAGGCACGTGTTAACAACCAGAAGAAACACCTGATTATAGGCGCCATTCTGGTTGGCTGCATCGTTGCCGAGGACTTCTACAACATCTTGGTGGTTCCCATGAGCTTGGCACCCTCTTGGCTGCAGTTGTACCTGTCCGAGCGCAACTTTAGCGAGAACGTCTTTGCGTGCTACTTTGCCATCCTGCTGATCATCTACGCCTATCACGTGCTTTCGATCCGTATGCAGGAGGCGCCCGAGGAAAAGAACGTCAGCGATCTTGATCGACACATCGAAGAGCAGATGCCCTTCTATCGCAACGCCTACAAGCTCTCCAACCGCGAAACCGAGGTCATGCGCCTGGTCGTACTGGGCAAGTCGAACCAAGAGATCGCTGACGAGCTATTCCTTGCCGTGGGCACCGTCAAAACCCACATCCACAACATCCTGGTCAAAACCGAGCAGCAAAACCGCACGACCCTCATCCTCCACTTCTGGAAGCGCTAACCTGCCAAAAAGGGACAGGTTTATTTTGGCAGGTTTTATCTGGGGAAACGACAGCCGCCGCGAGAGAGCTGTTTTCCCTCGTGGCGGTCTTCTAGTAGAAAAACTAAGTGAGTAGGCTTTTTGCAGGAGGCCAAGCACGCCCTAAAACGCCACGACCCTGACCTGCGGTTTTATCGATCATTTGTCGTGATGTGCTCGGCAAGTTCAAAAAAGTCTACTCACTTGCATCCGAGACGCACCAGATAGGCAAAATACCGCCGCGAGAGGGCCCCGGTCCCTTCGCGGCGGTCATACGCCTCTGATTTTGCGACGGTTTTACCGGCTTGTTACTCGCTATAGCGGGTTGCTATGGCGGCTTGTACCATGCCGGTGCTCATGAGGTAGGTCACCAGGAAGTAGCCGCCGTAGGCTGCTAGGAAGATGGCACAGGTGAGGCCTACCGTGCCGCCGATGCTCATGTAGCCGAATGTGCTCACCAGCTCGATAATTACCTTGAGCGCCACAAAGGAGTGCGCCAGGCCCACTGCCAGCGGAAACAGGAAGAACACCGCCTGCTGTGCCATCACCGAATGGCGAATCTGGCGGTCGTCACAGCCGATCTGTGCCAGCACACGATAGCTGCGGCTGCCGTCGGCCACATTGGAGAGCTGCTGGATCGACAGTATCGCCGCGCACGCAACGACCAGTACAAAGCCAATGTAGATGGCCAGATAGCTAATCATGCCGTTCATCTGCGCTGCTTGCGCGTACATCTCGGAACGCGTGATGAAGACTCCCCACGACCCCGGCTTCTTGCCGTCAACGAGCAGATTATCGAGCAAGGTGTATTTAATGCTCTCGTCTGCCTCGGTCGTATCCATACCCTGTTTGTAATTAACGAGCAGATTACTGGCATACGGCTGCAGATTAAGCTGGGACAGTAGCTCATCGGCTACGACCACGGTACCGGGATTGCTGCCCATCGCCGAGTTGGCGATGGCCGCCGTGTCCTCGTCCGACTTATCGGTTGCGGGCTTGAGCTCATGCCCGCCCAAGGTGAGGGTATGGCCGCCAGCCATATACTTGGTGTACAGGTCGCCTAGCTCACCGCCCATATCGCACGTGAGCAGATACTGGTCGTGACCGATGTGCACCGGCTCCTCGCCCATCATCTGGCGCAGTCTGTTGTACTGGCTCGCCGGCGTCACAAACAGACCCATCGCATCGGCGTTGCTTCCCTCAAGCGCCTTGGGAAGCTTTTCGCCCATGGCCTTGCACATCTCGCCCGCCACCACCGAGGGGCCCGAGCCGCCAAGCGGGTAACTCAGATACGAATCGATCTGCACATGCTCACCGGCAACATCGGCGATATCGACCTTCTTGCCGGTCTCGTCGTTGTTGTCCGCCGACTTGCGCTCGCCATGCCATGCAGCGTACAAATCGACCGTTGCATCGGCCAGCACCATGCGATCGGCCTCAGACGGATTGACATACCCCTTGTAGTAGTCGAGCGTTTCGGGCGTGTAATAGACATACGTCTGAGATACGTCAACAGGGTTATAGCGTTCCAGGTTCTCGTTCATCACATTGGCAATCGACATACCGCAGGTCACCGAGGTGATGGCGAGGAACAGAATCATCGCGATGACGCCCATCGAAAAGCACACCGTGTTGACCTTGGCCGCAAGCTGGCGCACGGTAAACATGTTGAGGCCGCGCCAATAGACACTGCGCAGGCTCTGCAGCAGCTTGATAAGTATGCCCGAAAGTCCCCAGAACAGCGCAAAGGTGCCCACGGTAACCATAGCGGTCGTAATGCCAAACTGGCTCATGGCCTCTTGCAGCTTGCTGTCCGTCGCGGTTAGCGGGAACCCATCACGTAGCAGACGGTAATAGGCCACGCCCACGAGCGCCACGCCCACGACAAAGATGGCAATCGCGATCCAGGGGTTGCGGGTCTTGATGCTCTCGTTGCGACGCTCGGCACCCATAAGCTCAATGAGCTTGGTGCGACGCACGGCGCGCAGGTTCAGCAGCAGCGTGAGCACAAACATCACAAGCATGCAGGCGAGCGTCAGGTTAAAGGCATGCACCGAGAAGAAAAAGTGGAAGTCGGCGATCTGCGTCTTAAAGAGCGAGGCCGTAAAGAACGTCATGAGCTGGGAGAGTCCCACACCCAGTACAATGCCGGCGGCAAAGGCCACGACCGATACTATCACGGTCTCGAGTGCCATGATCGTGGCAACGCGCCCGCGCCCCATGCCGAGCACCTGGTACAGGCCAAACTCCTTTTTGCGGCGTTTCATGATGAAGTTGTTGGCATACACCATCAAAAAGGCCATGACACCGGCCAAAAAGTACGTCAGGTAGCCGAGCATGCTGCCCATAACCTGTGCCAAGCCCTCTTCATCGATTCCGGCGATGTCGACCTGCATCGAGACGGTGTTGAAGGCATAGAAAACGGTGACGCCCAGGGTAAGCGTCAGCAGGTAGACGAGGTAGTCGCGGCCGGCGCGGCGGACGTTGCCCCAAGCGAGTTTACAGAGCATCGGAGCCCTCACCGCCCATCATGGCAACGACCTCCATAATGCGGTCGAAGAACTCGCGGCGGTCGGTGTCGCCGCGGCGCAGCTCGGTGAAGATCTTGCCGTCGCGGATAAACAGCACGCGGCTCGTGTAGCTGGCGGCAAAGCTGTCGTGCGTGACCATGAGCACGGTGGCGCGTAGGCGGCGGTTAAGGGCCTCCAGGCTCTCGAGCAGCAGGCGAGCGCTCTTGGAATCGAGGGCGCCGGTGGGCTCGTCGGCCATGATCATGGTGGGGTCGGTGACGAGCGCGCGAGCCGCGGCAACGCGCTGCTGCTGGCCACCGGACATTTGGTAGGGGTACTTGTCGAGCACCTGACTGATGGACAGGCGCGCTGCCACATCCTGCACGCGGGTCGAGATCTCTGCCGAGTTTGTGCGGGCGATGGTGAGCGGCAGGGCGATGTTCTCACGCGCCGTGAGCGTATCGAGCAGGTTGGAGTCCTGGAAGATAAAGCCGAGCTCCTCGCGGCGGAACTGCGAAAGCTTGGCCTGCTTCATGCGCGTAACGTCCTGCCCGTTGATGCGAATGGTGCCGCTCGTGGCGCTATCGATGGTCGACACGCAGTTGAGCAACGTCGACTTGCCCGAGCCCGAGGCGCCCATGATGCCAACGAACTCGCCGCGGTTGACGGTAAAGCTGACGTCGTTGAGCGCGCGGGTCACGTTGCCCAGCGCGCCGTATACCTTTTCGAGATGCGCGACCTCCAGTACCGGGGTCGCTGCTTGCATGGTTTGCATACCGAGTCCTTTCTTGCGATTAGTCTACGGCATCTATAGTCGCAAGAAGACGAGTCGGCTACCATCGATATGGCTTACGCTTGCCTTACCGTTGTGTAAGGTACGGGTAGCTAGCCTGTCACTTGTTGATGTTGAGAGAGGACTCCTGTTGAAGACTGTTCATGTTGCTGCTGGGATCATTCGCAAGGATGGATCCGACGAGCTGCTGGCCGTGCAGCGCGGCTATGGCGACATGCAGGGACTTTGGGAGTTTCCGGGCGGCAAGCTCATGCGTGGCGAGACGCCCGAAGACGCCGTGCGTCGCGAGCTCATGGAAGAACTGCAGGTGAAGGTCACCAACCTGCGCGATTTCTATACCGTCGAGTACGACTACCCCGATTTCCATCTCTCCATGGAATGCTATTACTGCTCGCTGGCCGATGAATCCGATGAACCCCAGAAGCACGACCGGCAACTCGACATCCGCTGGATTCCGCGTACCTCGCTTGCCACCGTTGAGTGGATGCCCGCCGACAAGGGGCTTATCGATGCGCTGATTGAGCTAAAGGAAGACCGGCTTGAGGCCAACGGCGGCACCAACGACGCCGAGGCCGCCACGATCGACGAACCTGCTACCAAACCCAAGCGCAAACCTAAGCGCCGCAGCAAAAAGCGCCCCAAGCCCGGCCTACTGGACGGCATCGATACCTCGGATCTTTCCGCCGACGAGCGCGAACTGGTCCGCCGTCGCGCCGCCATCAAAAAGTCCATGAAGGGTAACAAGCGCGCCAACACCAAGCCCGAGCTCCTCGTTCGCCAGCGCCTCCGCGCGGCGGGCCTTACAGGATATCGCCTGGAATGGAAAGTCCCCGGCAAGCCCGACATCGCCTTTCCCGGCCGCAAGATCGCTATCTTCGTCAACGGTTGCTTTTGGCATCGCTGCCCCAAGTGCAATCCGAGCCAGCCCAAGCGCAACGTTGAGTTTTGGGAGGCAAAGTTCCGCCGCAACGTCGAGCGCGACCAGGCTGCTGTGGCAGCACTCACCGAAATGGGCTGGACACCCATAACTATCTGGGAATGCGAACTCAAAAAGGACCGCATCGACTCCACGATGGAACAGGTCATAGAGCAGGTTCGCGCCGCGACCCCGCAGCGCTAAACCGAGCCATTCACAGACCCCGCACGCGCGCGCCACACCCCCGTCACAAACCTTAGAAAGCCCTTAAGCTCAAAACCTTTCAAGAGTGTTACTCGATAGCTCTGACCTGCGGTTTCACTGTAATCGCAAACCTCATTAAGCCTTTCTTTAGCGCTTCCTTGCAGCGGCCGCGGCATAATACTGCCAACGCACGGGACCTAGCAGCACACCCTGTGCGCAACCTTTTGGTGGACATCGAGGAGGCCGCTTAAGCATGCATTCTTCCAATGACGCAGCACAGCAGCCATCCCTAAAACATGCAAACCTTTTCTCCTTCCCCCCGACACAGAGAAACGGTCTCCTCGACTCCCCCACCACAAAAGCCAAACGCTCAACTAATCAGAGCCTCAACTTGCGAGCCTCATTCAAAAAGCTCCAAGCATCCCTAGACAAGGCGTTCCCCGAACAGGCAAGGGCAATCTAAGCCCATCGCGCTTTATACTGATGCCATGCGAAACATGGATCACATAGAATTGCACCGCGGAGGACGCGAGGAAGCGTTTCCCGAGACCGCCGAAGACTGGCCTTATATTGCCGAACGCGCAGAATTCGCTCGCTATCCGGGCAACTCCGTCCCCTGGCACTGGCATTCCGAAGTCGAGCTTTTCTACATGGAGCAGGGAGCGATTGACTATCGCACGCGTGCGGCTCATGAGCACATGCGCTTTGAGGAAGGGTCCGCCGGCTTTATCAACGGCGGCGTTTTGCACAGCACGCTGCAATCACCCAACTCGGCGCCGGCAATTCAAATGCTGCATATCTTTCAGCCGTCAATGCTCGGCGATCCCGCGGGACGTCTTCAAAAGCGCTACATCAATCCATTACTGCAATGTCGAGGCGTCGATGTGCTCAAATGGTCGCCCACCAACCCCGACGATATGCCCTTTATCGATTTGTTAAAGAGCTCCTTTAACCACGATCTTCAACAGCCGCAGAACGAGATGGCGCTTCGAAATAGCCTGTCAGAACTCTGGGTTCAGATCTATGCCAAAGCTGAACCACAATTCTTTTTGTGCAATGACTCTTGGATGACCAGCCGTGAAATTCGGTTTAGGGAAATTCTTGACTATATCCGCACACACTATGCAGACAGCATAGATGTTCCCCAAATTGCGTCCGCGATCGGCATCAGCGAAAGAGATTGTTATCGCACTATCAAAGCTTGCGCGGGAACAACCCCGGCCGCGTATCTACGCGCATACCGCATCACCCGCGCCTGCACGCTCTTGACGCACACCACGCGAACGGTACAGACAATCGCTCACCAATGCGGCTTTGCAACAGCGAGCCACCTTGGGCAGGTATTTAAGGAACAAATTGGCTGTACCCCTTCTGAGTATCGAGCCATGAGGCAGAATTTCGATACTACGGGGCAGAAATAACGCTAGCGCTTCCACCTCACCTATCACACACTATCAGACAGATGAGAGAAAGGAATGCCATGAAACAATTCGACCATGTCGTGTTTGACGTTGATGGAACATTGGCAGATACAGAAGAAAGCGTTCTGTCATCGCTTGCCCAGATTGTCCAAGAAAAGACCGGCAAAACGCTCCCCCAAAACGAGCTTGAATTTGCCCTCGGCATACCCGGCAAGGATGCCCTTGAGAAGCTTGGAATCTGCTCGCAAGCAACGTTGGATCGCTGGTGCCACGTTGCCGCCAGCTTTAAAAGCACCATCAGCGTGTTTCCAGGTTTGCTTGAAGTCATCGCAAAACTCGCCGACAGCGGTTGCAATCTTGGCATTGTCTCCTCACGTGCGCGCGACGAATACGCAGAAGAAATAGCACCCCTTGGCTTCGACAAGTATTTTGAGCACATCATCCTTGTCGAAGACACAACCGAACACAAACCCGCACCCGCGCCCATGCTCGAATATCTCCGACGTACGGGCGCAAACCCCAACAGCGTCATCTACGTTGGCGACACGGTCTACGACGAACAATGCGCAACTTCAGCAGGGGTCAGTTTTGCCCGAGCAGCATGGGGATCACACCAAGACATCCCAAACGCCACCTACAACCTCAAAACCCCCAACGACCTGCTAACCCTAACAACCAAGTAACCCACGCACCCCACCCTTTCAGCCCCAACGCCACAAGGGCGATTGAGCAGGGCCGCCTGGACGGGCCCCGGACTTAGTTTTCAAAATCATTCCGCAGCGCGAAGGCCCCCGTTGTCAACGCTTCGTAGAAGCGAGACAACGGGGGCCTTCATGCGCGAGGACGTTTTGAAAACTAAGTCCGGGGCCCGTCCAGGCGGCCCGGTGGGATCAGAGTACCCTTGCTGTTACTCTGCTTTGCCCACAGAGTTGAGGTTGGTCATGCGGATCTTAACCAGCTCGGTGATCTCGCGCATGCCCTCCTTGGCCGGCTTCTTGGGATCGAAGCAGCCGGGGTTCTCGGCCATGTAGGCCATGAAGCCCTTGGTGTAGGCCTGACGCAGCTCGGTGGCATAGTTAACCTTGCAGATGCCGTTCTTCACAGCCTCGGCAACCTGCTCATCGGGCACACCGGAGGTGCCGTGCAGGACCAGCGGCACGTCGACGGCGTCGCGGATGGCCTTGACCACGGACTGCTCGATGTGCGGATCGCTCGTGTACACGCCGTGGCTGGTGCCAACGCCAATGGCCAGCGAGGTGCAGCCAGTGCGCTCGACGAACTCCTTGGCCTCGGCGGGGTCGGTGTAGGGGCTCTCGCCCTCAACCGCGGGACCGTCGTCCTCCTTGCCGCCAACCTTGCCGAGCTCGGCCTCGACGGGCACGCCCATGGCGCGGCCAGCGTCAGCAACGGACTTGGTCAGGGCGATGTTATCCTCGAAGGACTCGTGCGAACCGTCGATCATGACGGAGGTGTAGCCGGTGCGGAAAGCCTGCATGCAGCGGTCATAGCCATCGCCGTGATCGAGGTGCAGGGCGACGGGCACGGAAGCGCGCTCGGCGGCAGCCTTGACCATGCCGTAGAAGTAATCCAGGCCAGCGGTCTTGATGGTACCCGGGGTGGTCTGCATGATGACGGGGGACTTGGTCTCCTCGGCAGCGGCCAGAACGGCCATAACAAACTCGAGGTTCTCGACGTTGAACGCGCCGACGGCGTAGTGGCCGGCCTGAGCGTCCTTGAGCATCTTTTCGGTGGTAACAAGTGCCATGAGCGTTTGCTCCTCTCCCTCGCCCGCATCTGGACATCGGGCGTACGTGTCCGCAAGGCGTTTTACCTTGCGTTTTGCTGCGCCCATTGTATGAAATTCGAAGGGTCTGGATGTGTGGGAAAACGCCCCTACACGGAGTTGAGCCCTCAAATTTGAAAAGCAAACGGAAGGGTTTTGTGCCGAGCGCATGCGTTCGATATTGAGTTTTGCGCGCCGCGTGTCTTTCTTTTATAGAAAAGATAAGTAATCGAAAGGCGTTTTCTTACTCAAAAAGAAAATGAACGAAAATAGACTCAACACAATTCCTGCAAATTTGGCTGAGAATGGAGCTGACATGGTCCAAGTTGCAACCCGAGCTTTTGCCGACGAACGCCGTGCCGCCATCATGGAAATGCTCGAGCACAATGCCTCGGTGCAGGTGGCAGAAATCGCCCAGACCTTTGGCGTGTCCTCCGTCACGGCCCGCGCCGACTTGGACGCCCTCGCCGAGGCTGGCAAGCTGCGCCGCACGCACGGCGGTGCCGTGTCGCTCCACAAGCGCCTGACCGTTTCCACGCAGGACCGGCGTATTAACGTCAACGTGGCCGCCAAGCAGGCCATCGCGCAAAGCGCCATTGAGCTCGTCAGCGACGGCGACACGCTGCTCGTCGACTCGGGCACCACGGCACTCGAATTTGTCCGCCTGCTCGACCAACGCGACGGCATCACCGTCATCACGGCCGACATTACCATCGCCGATTACATCGACGAGAGCATGCCCTCGGTCGATGTCGTCATGCTGGGCGGCGCGCTGCGCAAGGGCCATCGTTATCTGTACGGTCCGCTTACCATGCAGGCGCTGCAGATGGTTCACGCCGACCTCGCCATCATGTGCCCCGGCGCCTTTGTCCCCGGTTGCGGCTTTACCACCGACTTTCCGCAAATGGCCGAAACCAAAACGGCCATGATCGTCGCCGCGCGTAAGAGCGTGGCGCTCATGGACGCGAGCAAGGTCAACGGACGCGGTATGTACCGCTTCGCCGAACTCACCGATGTCAACACCATCGTGATGGACCGCGACCCCGAAGGCGCCGTCGCCACCTCAATCGCCGAAGTCACCAACGGCACCACCCCATCCCTCATCATCGCAACCGCCTAAAACAAAAACCACCACAAAGGGGACAGGCACCTTTGTGGTGGTTTGAGCGGTACGGCGGTTCGCTCCGCCAGTTTGTCTCAATCTGTAACAACTAGGCCCTTAAAAGCCGGCTAACTGTTACAGATCGAGACAATCCCGCTCGACCCCCGCTCTTAATCTAAATCTGTAACAGATAGAGTCGATTTTGCCACTCAGATGTTACAGATTGAGACAGCGAAGGACACGAAACGATCTTCGCAGAAGTGAGCCTCTAACAAAGAGACGCTACATATCGACCGAAGCCCGGCAGCGCAAACTCGAAACGCCCTTGCAAGGGCTCTTCAATCACCCCTGCCTCAATCAGACGTTTCTTATACGTCGAAATCGAACCGGAGCTTTTCTTAAGCCGCGCAGCCAATTCTTGCCTGGTCGTCGTCCCCTCCGGATTCATTGCACGAAGAAAATCCAAGTCCCCCTTTGAAAGTTCTGCCGCAGTCGAGGCAAAAACGCGCGATTCGAGCTCCTCTTGCGCAAGCTTCGCACCTCGTTCGACATCTTCAAGGGAAACCTCAGACGCTTGGCGCGAAGCGTTCCATGCCCGATATCCCACCAGCTGGAACATAAATGGAAAGCCATCGATCGCCTCGGCGGCACGATCGACTGCCTCATCTGAAATCGTCTTGCCGCCGTCTTCGATCGTCAGCCGGAACGCTTCTTTTACCTCAGTCGGCGAAATAGATCCCAGCGAATGCTGGGCCGCACGGCGGAGAAACGATGTCGATTTTCCCGTCAGCAACGCCAACACACGAAACGGCAACCCCGCCATAAGCAAAGCCACCTTTTTGTTCTCACTTACAAAATGCTGGTAAGTGGTAACGAGCTCCGTCATTTGCACAAACGATGCATCCACCTCGTCAACGGCGATAAGTACCCCGGTGCCAGTCGCTTCAAGCTGAGCAAACAGAGCGTTCATCTTAGTACGCCAGTTGGCGCCCTCATATTCGATATCAACGTTTTCCCAGCTCATACTTCCTATGGAGGCAATCCCAACACTGTTCACACGCCTAGAAGCGGGCTTCTCGATCAGATGGGCGGCCGATTCGTTGAGGCGCTGCAGAATGTCTTCGAGCATCCCGTCCGAAGCCGTCACATTCGCCGTAATCCAGCCTTCTTGCTGGGCGCGGTATGACAGATATGCTAAAAGAGCCGTTTTGCCCGTCCCGCGCGCGCCGTAGAAAATCGAGCATAGGTTGGGGTCGGAATCGGCGCCTTCAAACGCCAGCACCATATCATCAATGATTTGCTCACGGCCGGCCATGTATGCCGGTACACGTCCGAACATCGGCGTGAACGGATTTGCTTGCCTGTACGCTGTCGCCGCCGCCATAAAGCCTCCCTTGAACTCACGTAATTCCATTATGCCCTACAACCCTTGATTTCTTTGAGCATCTTTGATTTTCTTGAGCACCTTTGAGTTTCTTGAGCATCCTTGAGCTCTTTGAACAAGCGGTCGACAACAGCGCCGACCGGCCTCTTCGAACAAAAACCACCACAAAGGTTCACTGTCCCCTTTGTGGTGGTTTGAACGGTGGAAGTGGAGTGTCGCTACTTGGAGAGCTCGTCGGCGAGGGCCTTGATCTGGGCGCGCGATGCGTCGTTGAGCGAACCCAGGACGGTCACCTTGTTCTGCGCCAGGGTGATGTCCTTCATACCCTCGAGCTCCTTGGTCATAACCTTGGCAGCGGCAGGCGCCCAGGAACCGGCCTCGACAAGCGCCACGGTACGGTTCTGGTAGGCATGTTCGGCGAGCGTGTGGATGAAGGTGCTCATGAACGGGAAGATCTCACCCTGATAAGTGATGGAGGCGAGCACCAGACGGTCGTAGCGGAACGCGTCCTCAACGGCCTCGGCCATATCATCGCGAGCAAGGTCGAAGACGGAGACCTTCTGGCCGCGAGCCTCGAGCGCAGAAGCGAGCCCCTCGACGGCTGCCTTCAGATGGCCGTAGACGCTCGCGTAGGCAATCGTGATGCCCTCGTCCTCTGGCTGGTAGCTCGACCAGGTGTTGTAGGTGTTGAGGTAATAACCCAGATTCTCGGTCAGCACGGGACCGTGGAGCGGGCAGATGATCTGGATGTCCAGATCGGCGGCCTTCTTGAGCACGGCCTGCACGAACTTGCCGAACTTGCCCACGATACCAAAGTAGTAACGACGCGCCTCGCAGGCCCAGCCTTCCGGGTCCTCGATGTCGTTGGCGCCGAACTTGCCAAAGCCGTCGGCACTAAAGAGCACTTTGTCCGTGGCCTCGTAGGAGAAAAGTACCTCGGGCCAGTGCACGTTGGGAGCGCCGACAAACGTCAGGCTGTGGCCGCCCAGGTCGAGCACGTCGCCCTCTTTGACGACCATCTTGCGCTCGGGGTAATCGGTACCAAAGTAGTTGACCATCATGCGGAAGGCGCCCATGCTGGCCACGATCTGGGCCTGGGGATAGCGCTCCATAAAGGCGGCGATGCCAGCGGAGTGGTCGGGCTCCATGTGGTGAACGACCAGATAATCGGGCGTACGACCATCGAGCACGCTCTCGATGTTGCCGAGCCACTCGTCAACAAAACCGCCGTCGACCGAATCGGCGACAGCAATCTTCTCGCCCAAGATAACGTAGCTGTTGTATGCCATACCGTTCTCGGACACATCGTACTGGCCCTCGAACAGGTCGATGTCGTGATCGTCGACGCCAACGTAGCGGATATCCTTGGTGATCTCCATCAGGCAAAGCCTCCTAGATAGACAAAAGAACCCGTCTATCATAGCACTCGGCTGCAACCCAACAGCTATCTGCCGGCATCCTTACCGTTTGTTATCCAAACGCAGCAACGCGCCGTTTACCTGCGCAAACTACGCGCGCGGAGCCGCTGTGGTATGTCGAACGATGAGCTGGCCGGGGATACGGATCGCGACGGTCTTGCCCGCCGTACCCGCCTCGGGGACTGCATGCTCAAACACCTCGCGTCCGCGCTGATGCAGATCGAATCGCACGGTCGTGAGCTCGTTGTGCGCGACAAAATCATCGAGCGAGTCGTCGACGCCTACAACACTCACGTCCTCGGGCACGCGCAGGCCGCTATCGCGCAGCGCGGCGATGGCACCATTTGCCATCTGATCGTTTGCCGCATAGATCGCCGTCATGGCGCGGTCGTGCTCGGCCAGATACCTGCCGGCTTCGTAGCCGCTGTTGGCAGACCAATCGCCCTCGAGCGGCTCCGTCGGCTCAATATGCCTGCGCTTGAGCGCATCTTGCCAACCGGCGCGGCGGAACTGCTCGTCCACCGAGAAGGACGGGCCACCGATATATCGAATCTGCTCGTGGCCAAGCTCAAACAGATGGTCCATAAGCAGTAGCGAGCAGCCGTAATGGTCGGAATCGACCGTGGTCACGCGCGGATGCGCATACATGGTGACGATAACCGTGCCGATCCCCGGCAGAGGATCAAACGTCTCAAAGTCGGGCGCCATACGGCTCATGCCGATGATGATGCCATCGACCGGCAGGGCCGCCATGCGACGCGTGGCTTCGGCAAGCGAAAACTCCTCGGTCTTGGACATCTCGACCAGCGTGATGGCGCAGCTATGCTCGCGGGCGGCGCTGGCGATGCCGTCGATCATCGTCAGATTCCCAAACTTGGTGACATCGTTGACGCATAGACCGACCGAATGGTAGCGACCGTCGCGCAGCGAACGACCGGCATAGCTCGGGCGAAAGCCGAGCTCCTGCATGGCGGCCTGCACGCGCTGGCGCGTCTGCTCGTTCACATTGGGCAGGCCGTTGGCGACGCGCGAGACCGTCTGCTGCGAAACACCAGCAGCGCGGGCGACGTCGGCCATGGAGACCGGACGCGAGCCTGTATCGTTGGAGGGGCGCCTTGCCACAAGATCACCTTCACCCTTGCGAGATCTGAATAGCGTACATATCGGCCCGTGCAGGAATAGAGCCCGCGCGGAAGACCGCTATCGTCGGACGCATGTTAACGTACTCTACTTTTTCTAGCTGCAGCTCTTCTGCTCCATAAGTCCATACGGCACTACCGTTCGCGGCTGAAAATCTACCGATTACCAGATTCTCAAAAAGTAATAAGCGTTGTGTTATGAGTACGTTAACATAGCCTTTAACGTGCGGCATCGTGGATACTGAGTTCACGCCGCTTCAAATTGTTAACGTACTCATAACGACGCAAAACTCACCTGTTCGCGCCAAAGAAAGGACCCTCATGACCGCCCCCGACGAAAAGACGCTCGCCACGCTCACCAAGCTGTTTGAGGAGGAGTTTGGCCCCATCGGCGACCGCCAGGTGCTCTATGTGCACGCGCCCGGTCGCTCCGAGATCAGCGGCAACCACACCGACCACGAGGGCGGCCACGTTATCGCCGGCTCGCTCGATGTCGCCGTCGACGGCATTGCCGTGGCAACCGACTCCAACAAGGTCCGCGTTGCCGACGAGGGCTACCCCACCTTTGAGATCACGCTCGACACGCTGGATGTTCAGGAGGCCGAGAAGGGCACGTCCGCGAGCCTCGTCCGCGGCATGGCCCACGAGGTCGCAGCCCTGGGCGTTGAGCCCCACGGCTTTGACTTTGCCTTCACCTGCTCCGTCCCCTCGGGCGGCGGCCTTTCCAGCTCCGCTGCCGTCGAGGCAGCATACGGCCGCGCCATGGAGACGCTCTGGGGCGCGCCCACCATTGAGCCCGTCGCGCTTGCGCAGATGAGCCAGCGCACCGAGAACAACTACTACGGCAAGCCCTGCGGCCTGATGGACCAGGCTGCCGTGTGCCTGGGCGGCCTTGCCTACATGGATTTTGAGGACCAGGCTCAGCCTAAAACTCAGAAGCTCGAGCTCAACTTTGAGGATCACGGCTATGCGCTCGTGCTCGTTAAGGTGGGCGCCGACCATGTGGCAGCCACCGACGACTACGCCGCCGTTCCGCGCGAGATGCAGGATGTTGCCGCCGAGTTTGGCAAGGCACGTCTGTGCGAGGTTGACGTTGCCGACTTTGACGCCAAGCTCCCCGAGCTGCGCGCCAAGCTGGGCGACCGCGCCTGCCTGCGCGCCGTTCATTACTGGTACGAGAACGGCCTGGTCGACAAGCGCTGGGCGGCTCTTAACGCCGGCGACATCGACCAGTTCCTGGTCCTGACGCGCGAGTCCGGCGCCAGCTCTGCCATGTACCTGCAGAATGTCGTTGCCAAGCTGGGCTCCGAGCAGCCCTCCATGTATGCTCTGGCGCTGGCCGAGCACGTGCTCGACGGCCGCGGCGCCGTCCGCATCCACGGCGGCGGCTTTGGCGGCACCATCCAGGCCTTCGTGCCGCTCGATTTGGTCGACACCTTCGTTACCAAGATGAATGGCTGGCTGGGCGAGGGCTCTGCCCGTCACTACGCTATCTCCGATAAGGGGGCTTACGCGGCATGGCTGTAATGACCGACGTGCGCGAGGCCGCGCAAAACCTGATTGAGTACGCCATCCACCGATCCATGATCGGGCAGGACGACCGCATCTGGGCCTACAACACCATTCTGGAGTGCATCGGCGCCACGGGCCCCGCGCTCGACATGACCTGGGCGCTGCAGACCGAGAAGCTCTCGCTTTTGCACCCCGATACCCTCCCCGACTTTGATCTGGAGGGCACGCTCGCCGCGCTTTCCGAGGCCGCCGTTACCAACGGTGCTGCCGAGGACACGGCCTCGGGCCGCGACCGCATCGCCATGCGCATCATGGGTGTGCTTATGCCGAGGCCTTCGATTGTAAACGAGGAGTTCAATGGGCGCATGGGCGTCAACGAGCCCCGCGCCGCGACCGACTGGTTCTACGGTCTGTGCTGCGACGCCGGCTATGTGCGCCGTGCCGCCATCGCGCGCAACATCAAATGGAGCACCCCAACCAACTGGGGCGCTCTTGAGATTACCATCAACCTGTCCAAGCCCGAAAAGGACCCGCGCGACATTGCCGCCGCCGGTGCCGCCAAGAACACGGGCGAGAAGTATCCTGCCTGCCAGCTCTGCATCGAAAACGAGGGCTATCCCGGACGCTCCGCCGCAGCCGACGGTGGCGCTCACCCCGCTCGCCAGAACCTGCGCGTTATCCCGATTCAGCTCGACGGCGAGCGCTGGGGCTTCCAGTACAGCCCGTACGCGTACTTTAACGAGCATTGCATTGCCATGAGCTCCGAGCATCGTCCGATGCACGTCGATCGCAAGGGTCTCTCCTGTCTGCTCGACTTTGTGGACCTGTTCCCGCACTACTTTATCGGCTCCAACGCCGACTTGCCCATCGTGGGCGGCTCGATTCTGTCGCACGACCACTTTCAGGGCGGCGCGCACGAGTTCCCGATGATGCACGCGGCCGAGGTTTCGCAGTTTAGCGTGCCCGGCTTTGACAAGGTCACCGGTATCGTGCTGCAGTGGCCGCTTTCGGTGCTACGTCTGCGCTCGCACGACCGCGCCCAACTGCTCGACGCCGCCGAGAAGATCATCCTCGCCTGGCGCGAGTGGACCGACGAGTCTGTGGGCGTCATCGCGCACACGGCCGACGGCGTGGCCCACAATACCGTGACGCCCGTCATCCGCCGCGTGGACTCCCGCAGCAACGCCGGCGGCGAGATCTACGAGGCCTACCTGGCACTTCGCTGCAACATCACGACCGAGGAGCATCCGCTGGGCGTGTTCCACCCGCATGCCGAGTATCACCACATTAAGAAGGAGAACATTGGCCTGATTGAGGTCATGGGCCTAGCCATTCTTCCGCCGCGCCTGGTTCCCGAGCTCGGTGCTGTTCGCGAGCACCTGCTGGCAGCCAAGGTCGACGCAAGCTACGACCTTGCCGCCGCGCTCGAGGGCGACGACCTCTGCCGCAGCCACGCCGCGTGGGCCCTGGACGTCTTTGCCCGTCGCGCCGATGAGCTGGTGGCGGATAACGCCATCGACATCCTGCACGAGGAGGTCGGCGTGGTGTTTGGTCATGTGCTCGACAACGCCGGCGTCTTTAAGTGGGACGAAGCCGGCCGCGCCGCCCAGCAGCGCTTCATCGACTCGCTGTAATGATCCCTTGGGGACGAAGGAAAACGGATCATTTCCGCCCACACGACAACGGTGCCCGCCGGCAACATCGCCGACGGGCGCCGTTTTACATCGCTCGACACCCTCTCCAAAGTTGCGGTGAAATACGGACTGTTTGGGGATGCGGACAGAAAGTTGGACCGCGAGGCGGTCCGGACTGGAGGTTCGCATGTACAGCAGGGAGAAGGTCGA
>CAKUBM010000025.1 GCA_934643145.1 uncultured Collinsella sp.
TGCCGCCTGCATTGTAGGCGGAAGCGATGTAGTCGTTCAGGAGCTTCTTGAACTCGGAGACAGTGAAATCAGCCTGACTGTCAAAAGAGCTGTAATCGAAGATGGTTACCTCGGAATCGGTGTTTTTACCGCTACCGGTCGCGATGCCGATAGCCTTCGTACCGGCATCGATGATGTTGAGATAGTGCCCGCACTCTTGGGAGATGTTTGGGTAGTGCTGGGAGATATAGTAGGAATCATATCGATGATTTTCAAGGTCACCATTCTTCTTGGCGTACTTATCGAATGCCTCCTTCTCCTGGGTATAGAGACCGGTGTAGGGCCAGCCTAGGGTGTCCTCAGTCTCGCCGCCGGTATATGCACCGCCACCGCCAGCAAGATTTTCACCGTTATCCCAGTAGCAGTTCGAGTGTCCCCAGATGTTCGATGAATATGATGTATTAAGGGCGGCTGCCGCAGTCATGCGGAGGCTGACGCTGAGCGCCGACTGACCGTTCGCCTTGCGGAGGTTGTTCTGGGTGTCGAGATATGTCAAGGCGTTGCGCATCTGCTCCAAGGAAAGCGGGTTGGTGTCGCGAGACATGTCCTGATCGACGTACTGGTCATACCATTCGGCCTTGTCATCGGCACCGGTCAGCATCGATACGGCATCCTGGGCGTTCTTTTTCTGCGTGGCTGTGAACTGGCTGCCGCCGATGATGTAGTTCATGAAGCCGAACATACCCTGGCTGATGACATTCTGGTCTACGGTCATGTTCGACTTGAGGTCGGCAATCTGCTGGTTAAGCTTGTCGACTTCAGCGCTCGCGGCATCATAAGCGCTCTTTGCCGATATAACTTCGGCGCAAATTGCATCGTATTCAGCACGCTTCTGCTGACGGACCTCGACGAGTCGGTCGTACTCCGCCTTCTTGTCGGCTTCGGTCTGCTGGGCCTGCTCGTATGCCGACTTCGCGGTGTCACGCTTACTGGCCGCGTCCTTGTACTCCTTGTTTGCCGCATCGTATGCAGACTGGGCAGATGCCACAGCGGCGTTGGCGGCGTTGGCCTTCTCCTGCGCGGCAGCGACGGCAGCCTGGGCGGCCTGCAGATTTGTCTGTGCGGTGGCGTCGGCATCCGTCGCGGCATTGAGCTCCGCCTGCGCGGTCTTGAGCTCACCAGCAGCAGCTTTCTTGGCGGTCTCAAGCGCACTCAGGTCAACACCCGTACCCGAGACAGCAGCATCGAGCGCGGCCTGCGCCTGGTTGAACTTCTGCTGGGCATTATCGCGCGCGGTGGTTGCGGCTGCGAGAGCAGCGGCAGTCTCCTGCTTCTTGGCCTGGGCAGTCGTCAAAGCCGCCTCGGTATTCTGCTTTTCCTGCTGGGCGCTGGCCTCGGCAGCCTTGGCCTGGTCCAGATTGGCCTGTGCAGTAGTAACGGCCTTATTGGCGTCATCGAGCTTTGCCTGCGCGTCCTCGACGGCCTTCTTGGCGGCCTCGTACTCGTCCATACCCATGGCCTCGAGCTTGGCCTGGGCATCATCGAGGGCCTTCTTGGCCTCATCCTGCTTTGCCTTGGCGTCCTTGAGCGCCTGGGTCTTATCCTCGACACTCTTGTTGGCCTGTTCGAGCCGATCGTTCAGGTCGCCCAGCTTCTTCTGCTGCTGCTCGGTCTTTTCGACGGCTGCCTTAAGCTCGTCGATCTTCTCCTGAAGCGCGGCTACCTCGGCCTCGTTCTGCTCGGCGGCGTTATCGGTCACGGCCTGCGAGGCCTGATTCTTTTGCTGCTGCGCCTGCTTTTGAGACTGGCCCGCCGCGTCGGCCTTCTTCTGGGCGGCATCGTAGGCGGCCTGAGCGTCCTTGAGCTGCTTTGCCGACTCCTCGGCCAGCTGGGCAGCCGTCTTTACGACCGCTTGGTTACCGGCGGCAACGGTATTCTCTACAGAACTACCCCCCCCCTGAACAGAATCGCCGTTACCGGTTGACGGTGCGGCGATTGCCGCCAGCGGCGACATGAGCGGCTGAGCGATGAGGCCCGCCGTCAAAACGGTTGCGACGGCGCGGTTGGCAACGCCCTTGACGTTGACGGCCTTGGCCCGAGGCTCAAAGTGCTGTGGACTGTAGTTTGCCATGGCTTTCTCCCTTTGACACGGATGTATCCATACGCTTCAAAATGTAGGAGCTGATTTTTGAATTCTGTTGCGCAACATTGGTCACCAGCGGATTTTTTGAAATTCGCGCTCTCGTGCTTCACAATTTCGTCACATATGTAGGAGCTGGCGCATCATATTCTTGCGGGATCGAATTGAGCCTGTGATTTGCATTTGCTCCCGCGTCATCCGCCCTATCGGATTCCGCATCCAACAGACACCCCGCCCGCCACGGTGTAGAGTAAGGGCGACGGGCGGGATACGCGGCCCTTGCCAGAACGAGGTGAACATGGAACTCGATAAACAACAGATCAAGCGGCTGCGCGAACGCCATCACCGGCGCCACGGCATCCGCCCTGCCCATAGTGAGGCCATGGAGAACGCCACCCGCTTCCTAAAGCGCGCATTCAACATTCGCGAGGGACGCGCGCCCTATCACGTGATCCGCAAGCGTTTTGTAAACGGGGCGCGTCTGACCGGCTCCCACCTATGCATCCTCATCATCGCCATGCTCATCGCAAGCATCGGCCTCGATATCGATTCGGACATCGCCATCGTGGGCGCCATGCTCATCTGCCCGCTCATGGGCTCGGTTCTTGCCATGGCATACGGCATTGCCACGCTCGACCGCGAGATTACCGTCGAAGCCGTCGCCAGCCTTGCGCTGCAAATGGCCTTTTGCCTGGTCACATCCACGTTGTACTTTAAGCTCTCGCCCCTTGGCACCACCACGGCCGCCATTATCGACAATTCGACACCAACTGTCTGGGACCTCGCCGTCGCGCTCGCGGGCGGCTTTGCGGGCGGCCTAGGCAACTCGCGCGACCAGGAACCCGCCACGCTCATCGCCGGCGTGGCCGTGGCGACCGCGCTCATGCCGCCCCTGTGCGCGGCGGGTTATGGCATTGCCATCGCGAGCGGGTCGCTGTTCCTCTCGGCACTCTACGAGTTTGGCATCAACGTGGTCTTTATCGCGCTCGCGGCCGAAGCCGTGCTGCTGCTTTTGCGCGTGCCGCTCAAGCGCGACCTCAACGGCGACGGCATCGTAACCGCCGAGGAAGACGCCGAGGTCGACGAGTTGTCGCGCAAGGTGCGCCGCCGCATCATTGTGGGCACGGTGATCTTTGCCATCCCCTGCATCGTTATGACGGCGGGGTCCATTGGCTCGGCGCAGGTCGGCGTGCAGGACGGCTATGGCGTCACCGAAACCACGCGCGAGCTTGCGGCGGTACTGCCAGGCTTTAAGGATTACACCGTCGCCGTCGAGACCTCGGCCACCGAAGGGGACGAGGAGGGCATCGTCGAGCGCGAGATTGTCGCCCATGTGACAACGAGCGAGGCACTCGGGGAGCACGACCGCCACGTCGCCCGCAAGCTCATCGACCTCAACGTGCCCGAACTCGATCGCGTGGAGTTTGACGTGAAGTGATGCGGGACGGCGCTACAGCTCGTACTTGTACACGCGGTAGATGTACTTCTCGGCTTCCATCTCGTAGGTAGCGATGGGTAGACCGTAGCGGTCGTACTCGGTGAAGGTCTTGGCCTGGCCCGATGCCACGAGCATACTGCTCGAATCGCCGACGCGCTGCGCGCTGCTCACGTCCAGTCGTCACGTCAATCTTGATGATGAGGTCCTCGACGTTAACGCGCTCGCCCTCGCTCTTTTTGGCTGCCGCGGGATGTGCGGGGAAACGCGGCAACTTTGGGCACGTCACCGGTCTTTTTTGACCGGCAACCTCATACGACACGGTCACGGCGTCGGCGATCTCAAAGAGTAGCTTAGGCTTGTGACGATGCAGAGACGCAGGGTGCGCAGTTGATCCGCGATGCCCCCCGAATTATTCGGGACGACCGCGATGGCGCTCAATCCAGCCCACGGCAAAGTCGACAAGCTCGCGTTGACGCATAAAGCGGATCATCCCGTTACCGAGAGGCGCCGTGCGCACCGTGCATTCACGCTCAAAGGCAGCGCCGATCTCGTCGAAATCCTCGCCGTCGACATAGAGCGTGCGGTATTCCTTCCACACGCGCTGGCCGTTTTCCATAATCGCGCTGTGCTCCACGCAGTCGTGCTTGCCGGGATATTGCGCGCGGGCATCCGCCAAATGCAGGGATGTGTTCTTGTCGTAGCCCACGCCCACGAGCAGCACATAGCCGTCCAAATCGTACAGGGGCGCGATGGGCGATCCGTCGCCAAAGATGTTGCTCAGGTCGTGGTTTTCCGTCAAGAGCTGCGCTCGCGGGCCGTTTGCCGCCACCGAACGCGCCGGGTGGTCGCTGCGGAGCGTGCCCGGCCACGTGCGGAACATCTCGGCAACGGCCCCCATCGTATTGGTGGGCGTGATGCGTTTGTCATAAGCTGGCCAGTTATCGCGGATCAGCTGCCACCACTCTTGCGGCTCCTGCCAATGGACGCCGCTCGCCGGGTCCAAGTTTTTCCACGACTGCGTCGGCATCATGATGGTGCCGGTCTCGCCCACCGTCTGGAGCAGCGCCTCGATCACCGGCTGCGCACCGCCGCACACATATCCAAGCGCGCTGAGCGAGCAATGGACCATAACCGTCTGCCCCGGGCGCATGCCAACAGCAGAAAGCGCATCGAGGATATCCTGCTTGAGTACGATTTGTCGGTCCATTGCCGCTCCTTTCTATTTCTGGGTCCATCTTCTCACTGTTAGCGGAAGAAAATGATCCGCTTTCCTCCGTCCCCAAGGGATCATCTTTTAGTACTTGAAGAAGCCCTCGCCCGAGCTTTCGCCTAGCTTGCCTTCGTCGAGCATCTTCTTAAGGACGGACGCCATGGCCTTAAAGTTGTAGGGCATCATCATCTTTTTGAGCAGCGGGCTCACCAGGCCCGGGACCTTCTGATACTGCATGACGATGTTGTAGGCCGTCTGGATACCTACCGTGTCGAACACGCGGAACGGGCCCTTGGGGGCGCCGGTGCCACGCGTCCATGCGAGGTCGATGCTCTTGGGGTCGCTGACGCCCGAGACGTACAGGTCGAGGCCCGAGAGCAGCCACGGCACCAGCATAGAGTTGAGCAGGTAGCCGTTCTTTTCCTTGTTGACGGGAAGCGCCAACATACGGATGTCGTTGGCAAAGTCGACGAGCTCGTCAAAGTAGCGCTTGTCGGTTTGGTCCTGAGCCATGACCTCGGTCATGTTGTTCTTCCAGATGGAGTTGGCAAAGTGCAGCGACAGATACTTCTTGGGACGGCCGGTGTACTTGGCAAAGGTGCTCGGCAGCAGCGTGGAGGAGTTGGTCACGATGACGGTCTTTTGCGGCAGGACCGGGGCGAGCTTCTTGTAGAAGTCGATCTTTGCCTGAGTGTCCTCGGCCATGGACTCGATGACCAGGTCGGCGTCGGCCACGGCAGCTGCAAGGTCGAGCTCCAGCTTAAGTGTGGAGTAGGCACGCTCGACGGCGGCGAGCGCCGCGTCCTTGTCAAAGGGTTTTCCGCTATCGGCAATGCCGGCGCACCACTCGCCCGTGCCGTCCGCCATGCCCTCGATTGCCGCGATGTACTCCTCGCGGACATGATCGATCTTGGGCTGGGTGCGCCCGATGCTGCCCTCGCTGCGCAGCCAAATCGTTACATCAAAGCCGCAGTAGGCAGCCTGGAAGGCAATCTGGCTTCCCAGCACGCCGCCACCAGCGACACAAACGCTCTTGTAGCTCATAGGAATAGTCCTCTCTTACGTAATTCCATAGATGTGCATTTATTCAACCGTAAGGAGGCTGCGCGCCGGGCGTTCGTTCTTTAAACGGACGATTTTTAACGGCGAACGGCTACACCTGTTCATTATCTCAGAGTTCTGAAGGTCATTTTCGGTGTCGCCGAACCGCTGTTTTCGGAAGTATGCGGCAAATTCTGGAACCCCCGAGCACACCCCCGTTTTTCGAAAATAAAACCGCAGGTACAGAGCTTGGACATACACGGTCTGCGCGACCTATTCAGATTTTGCCGCATACTTCCGAAATCAAAGCTCGCAGGAGGCTCCAGCAATGGCATTTACGCAACATATGTCCAACAAAAACGGGTGGTAGCCAGCACGGCTACCACCCGTTTGTCTTATATCCGGCTCAAAGCAGCCCGACTACTTCTTAATGCCGCGTCCCAGGCGCTTGGCGACTGACGCCACGGCCTCCTCGCTGCCCGGTCCGCAGCTCACGCAGCCGTCGTGGGCACGCATCTGGCCGGTGACCTCGTCCATCGCGAGCGGCGCTACCTTCTCGAGCTTAAAGCCCTTGCCGGCGCGCATGTTTTCCTTGGCCACGCTGATCATGAGCTTAATGCGGTTGAGCTGGTTGACCTCGGACGCGCCGGGGTCGTAGTCCACCGCGACAATGTTGCTCTCAGGGTGCTGGCGGCGCAGCTCCTTGATCACAGCCTTACCCACCACGTGGTTGGGCAGGCACGCAAAGGGCTGCGTGCAGATGATGTTGGGCGCGCCATGGTCGATCAGGTCGAGCATCTCGGCCGTGAGCAGCCAGCCCTCGCCCATGTTGTTGCACACCGAAAGCACCGTGCGGGCCTTGTCGGCCATGGTGCCGATGCGCTCGGGTGCCTCAAAGCGGCGGGACTTCTCGAGCATCTCCTCCACCGGCGTACGCATCCAGTCCACGAGCTTAATAAGCGCTTGCATGCCCGCGCGCGTAGTGGCAGAGCTTCCCAGCTCGTCCTTCTGCAGCTCGGCGTTGCTCATGGAGTACAGGAAGAAGTCGAGCAGACCCGGCACCACGGCCTCGCAGCCCTCGCGCTCGATAACGTCGACCACGTGGTTGTTGGCCGTGGGATGGAACTTGACCAAGATCTCGCCGACCACGCCCACACGTGGCTTGGTGCCCTCGCCCACGAGCGGCATGGTGTCGAACGCGCGGATGGCCTCGCGGCACAGCTTGGTGTAGTTGTGGCGGTTGAACTTGGGCGCCAGCTTGCGGGCTCGTGCCATGTACTCCTCGTAGAGCGCGTTGGCGGCACCGGGCGTTGCCTCGTACGGGCGGCAACGATAGAGCATCTGCATCATCACGTCGCCAAAGAGCACCGCGTAGACTGCCTGTTTAAGCAGCGCCGGCGTGATCTTAAAGCCGGGGTTGTCTTCGCCGAGCGCCACGGCCGAAAGCGAGATCACCGGGATCTCGGGGTGGCCGCTCTCGCGCAGGGCCTTGCGAATGAGCGCGATGTAGTTGGTAGCACGGCAGCCGCCGCCGGTCTGGCTGATAACCACGGCCGTCTTGGACAGGTCGTACCGACCACTCTCGATGGCCTCCATAATCTGGCCCGTCACCAGAATCGACGGGTAGCAGATATCATTGTTCACATAGCGCAGACCGGCCTCGACGGCGTCGTGGTCGGTCGAGGGCAGCAGCTCCAAGTTGTAGCCGGCACCGCGGAACACCTCTTTGACCAGGTCAAAGTGAATCGGTGCCATCTGCGGGCACAGGATGGTGTAGCCCTCGTCGCGCATCTGTTCGGTAAAGGGCACCTTGGGCCACGCGGTCGAAGCACTCTCGCGCTGCGCCTCAAACGTGTACTTGCGGCTCGCGAACGCGGGGGCATCCGTGGAGGGCGCCACCGGCGCGGCATCGCCCTGCTCGTAGGCCTCGCCCGCGGCCGTGGCCTCGGCCAAGCGCTCGGCCTCCTGGTCCTTGAGCGCGGCCATGAGCGAGCGGATGCGGATGCGCGCGGCGCCCAGGTTGGACACCTCGTCGATCTTGAGCACGGTGTAGATCTTGCCGCTGGCTTCCAGGATCTCCTGCACCTGATCGGTGGTCAGGGCGTCCAGGCCGCAGCCGAAAGAGTTGAGCTGGATCAGGTCCAGGTCGTTGCGCATCGTCACAAAACGGGCGACGGCGTACAGGCGGCTGTGGTACATCCACTGGTCGACGACGCGAATCGGACGCTCGGGCTTTACCAGATGCGCGAGCGAATCCTCGGTAAAGACCGCAAAGCCAAAGCTCGAGATAAGCTCGGGCAGGGCGTGGTTGATCTCGGGGTCGTTATGGTAAGGACGGCCGGCGAGCACGATGCCGTGGCCGCCGTGGTTCTCGACCCACTTAAGGGCCTCCTCGCCCATGGTCTGGATATCCTCGTGGAAGCGCGCATCGGCCTCAAAGGCAGCATTGACGGCGGCATCGACCTCGGAGCGCGTGATCTTGGGTCCGCGCACGCGACCGCGACCGGCTTGCGCATCGGCCACGCGGTCGACGGCGAGCACCTGGTAAAGACGGCGCTTGAGCTCGGTCTTATCGTGATAGGGCACAAACGGGTACAGGAACTCGATGTTCTGCTCGCGGATCTCGTCGATGTTGAGCGCCAGCGCCGTGGGATAGCTCATGACGATGGGACAGTTGTAACAGTTGCCAGCCGTCGGGTCCTCCTTGCGCTCCCAGCGCACGCACGGCATCCAAATGAAGTCGACGTCACGGTCGATAAGGTTCATCACATGGCCGTGGCTCATCTTTGCCGGGTAGCACACGCTCTCGGACGGCATGGACTCGATGCCCGCCTGGTAGGTCTTTTTGCTCGACTGGTCAGACAGCTGCACGCTAAAGCCCAAGCGCGTAAAGAACGCGTGCCAGAAGGGGTAGTTCTCGTACATGTTGAGCGCGCGCGGGATACCCACGGTGCCGCGCGGGGCCTCGTCGGGACTCAGCACCTCGCGGTTAAAGAGCAGCTCGTTTTTCTTTTTGAAGAGGTTGGGGGCCTCGGTCTTCTGCTTTTTGTGGCCGGCGCCCTTCTCGCAGCGGTTGCCGGTAATGAAGCGCCTACCGCCGCCAAAATCGTTAACGGTAAGCTGGCAGTTGTTGGAGCAACGGCCGCAGCGGACATGCTTTTGCGTCACGGTGAGGTGCGCGATGTCCTCGGCCGAGAGGATGGTCGAGGTGCCGTCGGCGCCGGCGCGATCGCGGGCGAGCAGGGCCGCACCGTAGGCGCCCATGCAGCCGGCGATATCAGGACGCACGGCATGAACGCCGGTGAGCTGCTCAAACGCGCGCAGCGTGGCATCGGACATAAAGGTGCCGCCCTGAACGATCACCTGGCTGCCGATCTCCTTGGGGTCGCGCAGCTTAATGACCTTGAACAGGGCATTCTTGATGACGGAATAGGACAGGCCGGCCGCGATGTCGCCCACCGTGGCGCCTTCCTTTTGCGCCTGCTTGACGCGCGAGTTCATAAAGACCGTGCAGCGGCTGCCCAGGTCGACGGGGGCCTTGGCATGGATGGCGGCATCGGCGAACGCACGCACGTCCATGCTCATAGAAACGGCGAAGCTCTCGATAAAGCTACCGCAGCCCGACGAACAGGCCTCGTTGAGCATGATGTGCTCGATCACGCCGTCCTTGACGCGCAGGCACTTCATGTCCTGGCCGCCGATGTCCAGAATAAACTCGACGCCGGGCAGGAAAGCCTTGGCGCCGCGCAGGTGCGCGACGGTCTCGATCTCGCCGGAATCGGCCTTGAGGGCCTCAATGAGCAGCGCCTCGCCGTAGCCCGTGGTGGTCACGTGGCCGATGGTGCAGCCCGCGGGGATGTGGTTGTAGAAATCGGCCATAATGACCTTGGCCGTGCCCAGGATGTCGCCGTTGTTGTTGCCGTACCAGGTGTGCAGCAGCTGACCGTCCTCGCCCACGAGTGCGGCCTTCATGGTGGTGGAACCGGCGTCGATGCCGATGAACACACGGCCGGTGTAGCCGTCGAGCTTGCCCTTGGGGACAACCTCGGTGTCGTGGCGGTTCTTGAACTCAGCAAAGTCCTCATCGGTGGCAAAGAGCGGATCCAGGCGCTCGACCTCGGCACCCTGCGTGTCGCCCAGGCTGTCGATGGCCTCGATGAGCTGCGGGAACGTGCTGAGCTTGTTGGACTCATGCGCCATGGCGGCGCCGCTCGCCACAAACAGGTGGGCGTTTTGGGGCACGATGCGGTGCTCCTCGTCCAGGTTGAGCGTGAGGTAGAAGCGGTGGCGCAGCTCGGAAAGGTACTGCAGCGGACCGCCCAGGAAGGCAACATTGCCGCGGATGGGACGGCCGCACGCCAGGCCCGAGATGGTCTGGGTCACGACGGCCTGGAAAATGGATGCGGCGACGTCCTCGGGGCGGGCACCCTCGTTGAGCAGTGGCTGCACGTCGGTCTTGGCAAAGACGCCGCAGCGGCTGGCGATGGGATAGATGGTAGTGGCGTTAGCCGCGAGCTCGTTAAGGCCGCTCGCGTCGGTGTGCAGCAGGGTCGCCATCTGGTCGATGAACGCGCCCGTGCCGCCGGCGCAGGTACCGTTCATGCGCTGCTCGATGCCGTTATCGAAGTAGATGATCTTGGCGTCCTCGCCGCCCAGCTCGATGGCGACGTCGGTGGCCGGGATGAGGGTCTCGACGGCGCGCTTGCTAGCGATGACCTCCTGGACAAACTCCAGGTCGAGCCACTGGGACAGCAGCAGGCCGCCCGAGCCGGTGATGGCGCAGGTCATCTGGGCCGTCGGCAGCACGGTCGCGGCGCCCTCGAACAGGTCGCGCGCGCAGGCGCGAACATCGGTGTGGTGACGCTGGTACTTGGCGTATACGATTTGGTTGTCGTCGTTGAGCACGGCGAGCTTGACGGTGGTGGAGCCCACGTCGATGCCCAGGTGCAAGTTGCCACGAGCGTTCTCGGGGTTGAAGATCGCGCCTTCGGGGGCGTGGGCGGTGGTGGCGGCTACGGACTCGGTGGCGTTGGACGTGGCTGCGTCAGCGGCGAGTGTCTCCCCCGCCGCATTCTTGGCTTCGGCAACTGCCTCGGCGACCTTCTCGGCAGCGGCGGTCGCGGCCTTCTGCGCGGCGTCTGCCACGGCGGGCACGGCCTCGCGCGCGGCAGCGACCATGCGGTCCTTAATGCCTTCGACGAGTTTGCTCATCTGTTTCTCCTCTTAGTTGTTGGACTCGACGGTTGCGGCGGTGTCGACCGCGTCCTCGAGCTGCAGATTCAATAGCTTCATGCCGTATTCCGGCACGTTGATATCAATGGGCTGGCCATACAGGTCGCCCGGGCGAACGAAGGCGATGACTGTCATGATGCGTGCCATGGTCTCGGGTGATTCGGCAAGGCCGCGCTCAAACCAACGCTGGATCATGCCGACCTCGGCGCTCACGACATAGGTGACGTAATAATCGAAGAACGTGCCCAGCGCCAGGCCCAAAATGCCTGTCTGCGCACGCGGCACCACGGCCTCGCGTGCGGTATCGATGATCTTTTTAATGAAGGCTTGGTCGCCGCCAGAGCCCAGCAGGGCACCGATAAGATCGCGATTGGCCGCAAGATAACGCAGCAACTCAACCGAACCGGGTGCCGGCTCGAGCTCATCGATATTGCGGTAAAGATCGGGCAGTTGAGCTGCGGTGATGAGCTCAACGCGCTCGCGAATCTCAGTCAGCAGGCCGTCCTCGATTTGGTTGATAAAGTCGGGAATATCGCGGTAGTGCGAATAGAACGTACGGCGCGTGAGGCCAGCGCGCTCGGTAAGCGACGCGACGTTAACGCGCGAAAGATCGCCGCCTTCGGCAAGCTCGCTGGCAAGTGCCTGGCGAAGGGCACGCTGCGAGCGAAGAGACCGGCGGTCGCATTTCTCAAGCTGGGACAAGCGTCCTCCTTGTTACTCAACCTGTGCGCTATTGCACAGTGCGAGTATTATTGCACACCGTGTGCATCAACACGTAAAGGCAATATTTGGGATGTGACAAAGGGGCAGTCCCTTTGTCACATTCGGCCTAGTTTTTGGATCGGCATTACCGATTGTCCGAAATGTCATTCGTGGGTAGAATAGTGTCGACGGCAGCCCAAGTTGTAGCTAGCTGGGCAGCGCCGTTATACGGTTTAAGGGGTCAACGCCTTAGCGGCGGCGACCCCTTCTGTTACGCTTCGAGCGCTGCTTGAGTGCCTCGGAAAGTCCGATGAGCGCCGTGAGGAGCGAGACCAAAGCGGTCAGGAACTTCACGAAATCAATCAAATCGGTCATGGGCATCACCTCCCATCAAATGGAGGGCGCTGCCCGGCACATGGAACTGCCGTCAACAGTATCAATTCTATCAAAGCGCAGTTAGATATGCGAATATCTGTTCGTATTTCAGGAGATCGATGCTTGCATGTGGCAAAGGGACAGTCCCTTTGCCACATTCGGCGTTGCTGTCGAACCGCCACCTACATTTTTCGAGTTGTTCGGCCTTTCGCTGATTCCATGCAGCTGCTGCCGAAATAACTTGAGTGATTTTGCTCCTATTTGTGCGCTATTTGATCTATTTGTGTGTGACCCTCGCAAAATCAAACAGAATATGGAGCGCAGATAATCTCGAGCCGGTATTTACGGCCTTTTGACTGCCTCCCAGAGGCCGAATAACTCGATTTTTGTTGGTGGCCGAAAGCGTAACAGGCCTATGCGCCAAAAGCCGGCGCCCAACATGTGACGAAGGGACTGTCCCTTTGTCACATTATTCGATTACGGTGCGGGAGTTTTGCTTGCGCATGGTGGTGAACATGTGTTTGGGAACGGCATGGGCCATGCAGCTGCCGATAGTCGCGCTCGCGGCGGCCTTGGCTGCATCGCTGCCATTCTTGGTGGCATAGCTGTGGCGGAAACGCTTGAGCATGGCGATGTCGTTGCCGCCGTCGCCGTAGACCGCGACCTCGTCCTCGGCAATGCCGTAGTAGGCCGCCAGCCACGCCACGCTCTCGCCCTTGTTGCACGAAGCATCCGTGATCTCGAACATCACCGGGTCGAATGGCGCGTTGACCACGCGGTCCGAGCGCTCGGCAAGATACGCCTTAAGGTCGCGCTCCAACTCGGGCGAGGTCACGCGGCAGTTAATCTTGCACACGTCATGACGCAAGATGTCTCCGATCGACTGGTCAAAATACTGTTCCTCGTGATAGCCGCCACGGGCTCGCATGCCGCGCATCACAATTCGCTTGATGGGGTCGTCCTTCTTAAAGCCCGCCTGATGCATCTCAAACGAACCGCTCGAAAACATGCCGTCGGGCGTAGAACAATCAAAGCAAATGCCCGGAAATGCCTTGAGCAGCTCCTCGGTAATCTGAGGATCGATGGTCCAGGTCTTAAGCACCTCGCCGTGGCTGTCACGAACGATGGATCCGTTGGAGCAACAGGCATCGAGCGCCAAACCTGTAAAGCCATGCTCACCGATCGGCAGCGTCGAGCGGCCCGTCGCGGGAACCACGTGCAGCCCGGCCTCGGTCAACTCGCGAATAGCGCGGCGGATGGTTCCGTCGGCCTCGTGCAGGGCGTTAAGCAGCGTTCCGTCTAGGTCACTCGCAAACATCTTGATCATGGGCATGCCTCTCCTTCGTCTGCACGATATTGTAGACGAAGGAGAGGCGCGTTCTCGTATGGGCGCCCCGCACTGCAGTGGCTGCTTCTGTTAAACCGCTACAGTGCGAACGTCACATTGTTTGTCGTGAGCGACTTTTCAAGCGATAAAACAGCACCGTCGTCAGCACCAATACCACCAGCATAGCTGCGAACACGGCCGCCGGCGCCCATCGATCATATGCGAATCCGTACGCCAATTGGCCAATAGGCGTTGCGCAGGAAAGCGCCATGTATACGACCGAAAGCACCTTTCCGCAGAGTTCCGTCGGCGCCGTCCGCTGAACGAATGCAACGATTTCGACCGACGCAATGCCTGCCCACACCATGACCCATGCCGAACCGACTGTAAGCGCGGCAAACACAATTACGTCAACGCCGATCGGTAGCGTGACAATAACCGGCACGACTCCAAGGCAGATCATCGCAACATATCGGCATATGCCATTGAAAGAAAAGCGATTCGGCCAAATACCGACTAGGCCGCCGCCTACAAGGCCGCCCAGCCCCATAGCCGCCTCAATAATCCCAACGCAGGAAGATTGCATGCCGAGATGCCTTGTAACAATAACGGGCGCACCAATCGTTAACCCAACCAACGCAAGATTCAAAACAGCCGCAAGCAAAATCACAGCGAGCAACGAGGTATTTTGAAGCAGGCACCGAATCGCCAACAGAAAATCGCTTTGGCATGCCATGCGAGTCGAGCCATCCCCCGTCACTTCAGAATGGACATTTCGTTTGAGTGCGGCCCAAAACAGCAGCGACGACATCGCAAACGCCGCCGCCGCGATCGCGCAAATGGCATCGATTCCAAAGCGTCCGTAGACGGCTGTTCCAACCACGGGACCTAGAATATTGCTCGCCATGGTCGTCTGCGACACTAATGCGGTGGCCCGCTCGACCTTTTCCTTGCCGGCTATGCGCAGCGTCTCGATTTGAAGTATCGGCTTCAGAATAGATTGAACGGCTTATTGGACGCACAGCATCACCGCTACAACGGCCGCAAGGGGCAACGAGCGCTTCATGGGGACAAATAGCATCGCTGCAATCATTAAAACAATACCGAGAGCTGCTAGAACGCTGCGATGTCCCTCTCGATCAGCTAATACTCCGCCAGCCGGAGTCGCAAGCACGCCCGGTATAAACGCTATCGCCGCGACGGCACAATATAACGTCGACGAGCCACTGCGATCGAGCAAGTAAAGCGGACACGCAAAGCACAGCGCCGACAACGTCGAATACACGCACAGCTGCGCAACGAGAAGACCGACGAGTCTTATAGACAGCGCCGTCTTTGAAGCTGGCGCGGTGTCGAAATCTCTCATCCCGTCCATAGCCTTGCCTCCTATACATACTATTGGTATGTATTTAATGACTTGAAAAGGGCAGCCGTAGCCACCCTTTTAGATCAATTTACATACCGTTAGTATGCATATTACCACCCGGCTCGTTTCCATACGTCCCAAATCTGGGCCGTTGTCTGAAGCACTTCATTACCTAAATCGAGCCCCACCGCGGTCGCCATCTGCGCCAAACATTGCGCGCGAGCGACCATTCGCTCCTTGGGCTCGAGCGGACGGAACAATGGTAGCAGCCAAAGATTCGCTAGCAACGATACGGCCTCTGCCGCTTCACGCGGGCATTCGCACGCAATGGAGCCATCGGCGATACCCTCCTCGATCACCGGCAATAAATAGCCATCTGCCGACTCGTCAAACGAGCCCTGATACTGCAACGCCAACAGACGCGAGCTTTTTACCGGATCCGCCGCAGGATGCATGCGTGCCCATAGCTCAATTTGCGGAACGACGGACTCGGGCGCGTAAAGTCGCCTGAGCTTTTGGGCGCCCGTCATATTGCCAGCACCGAGCGTCGCGCGGCGGCGCTCAACAACGGGAGCCATCGCCCGATCAAATGCGGCGTTAAAAATCTCTTCTTTGCTCTTGAAGTGATGATAGATAGCGCCCTTGGTCATGCCATCGAGGCGGTCGACGATATCTTGAATGCTCGTCCCCTCATAACCCTGTGCGCAGAACAGCTCCAGCGCCGCGTCGAGAATCTTCGCGACCGTCTCCTCGGGATATTTATTGCGACCCATAATCCGCCCATCCGCAACGCAAGTCTTGTGCCTCATTGCAGTATTTTAGCGTTGCGGATGGCGGGTGGACGGCCCTACACCGCGGCGGGGCCGTGTTCGCCGGTGCGAATGCGGATGACCTCTTCGACCGGCTCGACCCAGATCTTGCCGTCGCCGACAGCGCCGGTGCGTGCGGCGTTGCAGATGATGTCGACGATACCGTCAACATGCTCATCAGCACAGATGAGGGTGAACTGCACCTTAGGGATCGTGTTTACGAGAAGCTCGTTGCCGCGCACGTACTCCTTCCAGCCGTGCTGCGCGCCGCAGCCCTGCACCTGGTTAATCGTCATGCCGCGAACATCAGCAGCAAACAGCGCGTCCTTAAGAACCTCAAGCTTCTCGGCACGAACAATCGCCGTAATCTTCTTCATAGTGAATTCCTCTCTTAAATAAAAGAAATGAATTGCCATTCACATACGCGGGTTTCCCAAGCACCACAGACCAACCCCGCAAATCAAAAAAGTGCAACTAACAGGTCTTAGCAGGTTTCCCAAGTGCCGCAGATTGCCGTGAAAGAGGAGCGAAGCGTACTTAAGTACGTGAGCGACGATTGAACGGCAAGGTGCGGTGCTTGGGGAAGCTGCTAATCGAGTCCGGAGAAAGAAGGATAGGCGCTCTCGCCGTGTTGACTTGCATCCAGGCCCAGCGCCTCGTCGGCCTCGTCCACGCGCAGGCTACCGTGGAACAGCGCCTTGACCACCGCGGCGATCACCAAGTCGAGCATCAGCACTATAACGACCGTCACCACAATGCCCAGAACCTGCGAGACAAGCAGCGACACGTCGCCCGTGTAGAACAGGCCGCCCTTGCCGGTCCACGAAAGCTCCGGCACGCAGAACAGGCCCGTGAGCACACCGCCCAAGATGCCGCCGACTCCGTGACAACCAAACGCATCGAGCGCATCGTCGTAGCCAAACTTGGTCTTAAGATGGCTGATGGCCAGGTAGCAGACGGGCGATACGATCAGGCCCATGACCAGCGCCGCCCACGGCTCGACAAAGCCCGCACCCGGCGTAACCACCACAAGGCCCGCAACCAAACCGGTGCTAGCACCCACCAGCGTGGGACGACCGGTGTGCACGCGCTCGACGACAAGCCACGAGACCATACCCGCCGCGCTGGCCGTCACGGTGTTGAGGATGGCGAGTGCCGCCACGGCGTCGGCCTTAAACTCGCTGCCGCCGTTAAAGCCAAACCAACCAAACCAAAGTAGACCGGCGCCCAGCGCCACAAACGGCACGTTATGCGGACGGTAGCTCACCATGCCAAAGCCGCGACGACGGCCGAGCATTAAGCAGAGAATCAGGCCCGTGAGACCAGACGAAATGTGTACCACGTCGCCGCCGGCAAAGTCGAGCGCGCCGATGATGTCGCCGATAAAGGAACCATCGCCGCCCCAAACCATGTGGGCGAGCGGCGCATAGACCACGAGCAGCCAAATGCCCAGGAAGGCCGTCATGGCACCAAACTTAACGCGGCCTGCCAGACTGCCCGTAACGATAGCGGCGGTGATCATGGCAAACGCCATCTGGAAGGCGATGTTGATGATCTGAGGGTAGACGGCACCATCCGCAGCATTGCCCTCGGCCGCCTGCAGCACCTGGTTGAGCACCGGCAGGCACAGCAGCTGGTCAAGGCCTCCAATAAACGGACTCGAGCCGTCGCCGCCGTAGGCCAGCGACCAGCCGGCAACAATCCACAGCACGCCCACCAAGCCAATGACTCCAAAGCACATAAGCATGGTGTTGATGACATTTTTGCGTCTAGACAGACCGCCATAGAAAAACGCCAGGCCCGGTGTCATTAAAAACACGAGCATGGTGCAGATGAGCATAAACGTTGTCGATCCCGTATCGTACATTCGTCCCCCTTGGTCGCATGAACGTTGTCGGCGCCCATAATGCGGCCGAGGGGCAACTGGTGTAGACCAGATACGGCGTTGTTAAACGCTGCGTTGTCGAATGGAAACGGTGCCGCAATCTTGGAAACGGCGCGGCAACGGGCGCGAAACGAACGGGAAATACGCGAGCAAGGAAGCCGCAAACACGCCCGTCCCGGCTAGCGGCGGAACAGCTCGCGGGCTCGGTCGCGGAGGTCGGTAGCTCGGATGACGCCCTCGTAGCGATTGATGCGCAGACGCGGGAAGGCGTTAAAGAAGCGCAGGTCACGACGGCTGAGCGACACACTCGGCACCGGACGGCTCATGCGCTTGCCGGTACGGAGACGGGTGAGCGACGGACGGGGCACGCTCGGCGCGGCATCGGCCACGCGGCGGGCAGCGAGCGCCAGGCCGCGAGCACCATCCGAGATAAACGTCGGCATCGAAGCCTTCTCGCGCAGGGCATCGAGCGCCGCGTCGCCCAGCTCGGCCAGCCAAGCGTTAACGGCGCGACCGCGGATATGCGTCTGCGCCACCGAGTCGATCGCCGAATCGGGAATACGTTCGAGCATAGAGTCGGAGGCGTCGGCAAGCGACTCATTGATGCGGTCGGCAAGGTCGGCACGCACACGCTCAAGCTGATCGGACAGGCGGCGCCAGCTGGCCAACGAGCACACCGCATCGACCATCATCGCGACCGCAACGATAAAGGCGGACAGCCGCACAATCAGCACCGGCAGATGGCCAAGCAGCCCCAGCAATGCCGGCTCCACCAGGCGACAAATGCACAGTGCACCCAGGCCAAACGCACAGGCCCAGTACAGGCAAATACGTCCGTGCAGGTTAAAGGGCAGATGCGAATAGTCCCAAAAGCGAGCGCCGGTCGTTTTCTCCAGCAACACGCCCACGCTATATTCGATCACGCTGCATACGAGCGCCGCGGCGACAAACTGGCTCGAAGCATCCGGAATCCCGCGCAGCAGCAGCCAACAGGCAATGCCGCCCGCGCCGTAGATGGGGCAGCACGGCCCCAGCAAAAAGCCGCTGTTGGCAAAGCGTCCGTGATTGAGCATGGCGCAGACTGTCGACTCCCATGCCCAGCCGCAAAACCCGTAGAAGGCAAACGAGAGCACCAGCGCCGAGAGCGGGCAGGCGGCAAGTGTCGCGCCGTCAAATGCCATGTCGATCGCGGTTCCCACCGTCTACCCTCTCCTCTTCTCGCTCGATTCTTTACACACGCCATCGTTCGCGCCGCCCTTTCGCGGCAGACGGCCGGCAACTGTCTCACACAGCGCGCACCACTTATCCGCCATACACACAATCCAGGCCTCGCGACACGTCGGCGGCACCGGTACCAGCGGAAACATATGGCGCGCGATGATATTCCGCTCGCGCGGCGTCAACTCAAAATCTTCCTCGGCGCGCGCCAGGGCAAAAAACGGATGCCGAAACCCGTGCAGCCGATGGCTTGGATCGGGGTCATGCCAATCGTAGAGAAAGTAATCGTGCAGCAGAGCCCCACGCAGAAGCGAGGCGCGGTCGACCGAAACGCCGACACGGTCCAGACGCTCGGCAAAGGACAGACTTGCCCGCGCCACCGAGGTCACATGCGCATACACCGTCACATCGCCATGCTGGATAAACTCGCGCGTCAGGTCCAGACGGCCCGCCTGTGCCAGTTGACGGGCAGCATGGTCTACTTCGCACGCGAATTTCTCGGCACGAACGGTATCGGACATGCGGCCTCCTTCCGGCGGCTCTCGACGGCAGGCGACGGCCTGCGCACAATCAATAAAATCATCATGGAACCTACCAGTATGGCATCGGACAAAACGTTTTGCCCCACCAGTTGGCGAATTACCGCGCCGCCGTCACATATCAAACGCCAAAATGTGCGAGACTGTCTTGTGCAATTGTGCCGGCCGAGGGAGCGCCGGCGCTCGATTCGCATGGAGTAACCCACAACGATGCTGCTTACGCAAACGACAACGCCCGAGGACGTCAAGGCTCTCGATCGCGCCGAGCTTCCGCTGCTCTGCGGCGAGATTCGCCATGCCATCCTCGAAAGCTCCGCCGCCGTCGGCGGGCACGTTGCCCCCAACTTGGGCGTCGTTGAGCTTACGGTCGCGCTTCATCGCGTGTTTAACTCCCCCACCGACAAGATTGTCTTTGACGTTTCGCACCAGACCTACGCCCACAAGGCGCTGACTGGGCGCGCGTATACCTATATCGATCCGGAGCGTTATGGTGAGGCTTCTGGCTTTGCCAATCCCGACGAGTCCGAGCACGACCTGTTCGCCATGGGCCACACCTCCACATCGGTGAGCCTGGGCTGCGGCTTGGCACACGCCCGCGATCTGGCGGGCGATACGTACAACGTCATTACCATCATTGGCGACGGTTCGCTTTCGGGCGGCCTGGCGTTTGAGGGCTTTAACAATGCCGCCGAGCTCGACAGCAACTTGATCATCGTCGTCAACGATAACGACCAGTCCATCGCCGAAAACCACGGTGGCCTGTATCGCAATCTGGCCGAGCTGCGCGCCAGCAACGGCACCTGCGAGCGCAACGTTTTCCGCGCGATGGGGCTCGACTACCGCTATCTGGACACCGGCAACGACGTATTGGCCCTGGTCGACACGCTGCAAGAGCTGCGTAACATCGACCATCCCATCGTGCTGCACATCTCGACCGCCAAGGGCAAGGGCTTTGAGCCGGCCCAAAGCGACCCCGAGCGCTGGCATCATGTGGGTCCGTTTGACATGGCGACTGGGCGCAAGCTCTGCCCGGGCCATCCGAGCGAGCCTGCGCCGCGCACCTATGCCGATATTACGGGCGAGGCCCTGAGCGCTGCCATCGAGCGCGATCCGCAGGTTGTGGGCATCACGGCCGCCACGCCCTACATCATGGGCTTTACACCCGAGCTTCGCGCCGCGGCAGGCAAGCAGTTTGTCGACGTGGGCATTGCCGAGGAACACGCCGTGACCTTTGCCACCGCGCTTGCGCGCTCGGGCGCCAAGCCAGTCTTTGGTGTGTACGGCACGTTTTTGCAGCGCGCTTATGACGAGCTGTGGCACGATCTGTGCCTCAACGACGCCCCGGCGACCATCCTGGTATTTGGCGCGTCGATCTTTGGCACCACATCCGAGACGCACCTCTCGTTCTTTGATATTTCCATGCTGGGCGGTCTTCCCAACATGCACTACTTGGCGCCGGCCTGCATGGAGGAATATCTGTCCATGCTGAGCTGGTCGCTCGACCACCGCGAGCATCCCGTAGCGATCCGCGTGCCGGGCATTGGCCTGGTAAGCCGCCCCGATTTGGCGCCTGCCGAGGACGCCGATTACGGCGCCGTTCGTTACAACGTGGTGCGCCAGGGCCGCGACGTGGCCGTGCTCGCGCTTGGCGATTTCTTTGCGCTGGGCGAGCGCGTGGCAAACCGCTTGGCTGCCGAGTACGGCATCGAGGCCACGCTCGTCAACCCGCGCTATGCAACTGAGCTCGACCGTGAGTTCCTCGACAGCCTTGCCGCCGAGCATCGCGTTGTCGTCACTCTCGAGGACGGCATCTTGGACGGTGGCTGGGGCGAGCGTGTCGCGTGCTACTTGGCCTGCACGCCCGTGCGCACGCGCACCTTCGGCATCGCCAAGGGCTTCCCCGACCGCTACGACCCCAAAGAGTTGCTCGCTCAGAACGGCATGACGGTCGAGAACATGGCCGCCGAAGCCGTAAGGCTACTCAACGAGTAAAAAACCTCCGCAAGGGAAGCACCCCTGCGGAGGTTTTTATTTTCGCGGCGCGATTATCTCAATCTGTAACATCTATGGCCCGAATTCCCGTCTAACTGTTACAAATCGAGACAAACCGTCTTTGCCCCTGACCTTTGTCTCAATCTGTAACAGATAGAGACCTTTTTGCCCGTCTAACTGTTACAGATCGAGACATTCGAATTCCGCTGAAGAGAAAATCTCAATCTGTAACAGTTACTCGGCAAAAATGGCTGCAGATGTTACAGATTGAGACAAAACAGTAAGGTAGTTAGCAATAGCTTTGCTTGAGGATCTCGACGACGTCGGGCTCGATCAGGGCGATGGGATCGTGGCCGAACAGGGCGCCGTTGGTCGTTAAGGCATTGTGCGCGATGGCGGGCAGCTCATCGGCGGTAATCCCCCACTCACTCATGGCAAGATCGGCAACATGGCAGGCTTCCATCAAGCGGGTAAGCTCAATTACAAAATCGTGCGGGTCGCTTGCCTCGGCATTACCCATCAGGCGTGCCATGTCGATATAACGCTCGGGCGCGGCACCGTGATCGATCATCCACGTGTGGTAGGCGCGCGCGATCATGATGAGGCCGGCGCCGTGCGGCAGGTCGTGATGATGTGCACTCATACCGTGCTCAAGGCCGTGGCATCCCGCGCAGCCCGAGCACACCATGGCATAGCCGCCGAGTGTGTTGGCAAAAGCGAGCTCGGCACGCGCATCCAGGTCGTCGCCGCTGTTCACGCATGCAGCCAGCGAAGCCGCGGCGCGTCGAATACCCTCGCGGCAAACCATGTCGCCCATGGGCGTGTTGGTATTGGCGATATAGCACTCAACGTTGTGGAACAGGGCATCGAAACCCTGGTATGCGGTCAAGCGCGCCGGAACGCTCACCATAAGCTCGGGGTCGACGACCGAAAGCACCGGGAACAGGCGCGGGTCGCCCAGGCGAAGCTTCTCGTCGTTCTCCTCGCACGAGATCACGCCGCCCGCATCGGCCTCCGAGCCGGTGCCGGCCGTGGTGGTCACGCACACCAGCGGCAGCGGGTCGTTGGGGATGGGCAGTCCAAGCGCAGTGCCGCCGACAACGAAGTCCCAGATGTCGCCGGGGCACTCGTTGCCCTCGGCGTCCGTGTGCGGGTTTGCCGCCACCGCGCAGATGCCCTTGCTGCCGTCCATGACCGAGCCGTCGCCGAGCGCCAGCACAAAGTCGCAGCCATGGGTGCGCGCCATCCAGCCACCTGCGTTGACGGTTTCGCGCAGCGGGTTGGGCTCAATGCGGTCGAACAGCTCGTGCGCCACGCCGGCGCGGTCGAGCTCTGCCTCCACGCGCTGCAGGTATCCAAAGCGCTTGACCGAATTGCCGCCGGTCGTGACGATGAGCGCCTTGGTACCGGGCAATTTCTGTGCGCCCAGCTCGCTCAGCTTGCCCGCGCCAAACAGCACCTTAGTCGGCGCGAAGAATGTATAGCCATTCATGCAACGATCTCCTCACGTATATATGTGTCATGTTGCCGCCATTATAGCGACCGCCGTGCGCAGCCGCCCCGGCCGCAAGCTACCGTCCCAACAGCAACAGCCGACGTTTGCCCAGATAAAACCTGCCAAAATAAACCTGTCCCTATTTGGTAGGCAGAATAACCCATAAGGTAAGTATGTTTCTGAGTTATTTCGTGTTGACCCATTTGAGCGCGATAGGGTATAACTCTACTCAACCGCTAGGGATTTTATTGAGAAAGGTGTTCTACCATGAGCAAGAACCTCTCCCAGCAGGTCGTTCTCGACCGCCGCGGCTTTGTCGCCGCCACCTTCGCAACCGTCGCCGGCCTTGGTCTTGCCGGCTGCTCCGACACCAGCGCCGAGGCCGACAAGGGTTCCGCCGCCGGCTCTTCCAAGAGCTCCGACGACACCGAGGCTTCCACCACCCTCGACGCCAAGGCATTCGACAAGCTCGTCGACAACGGCCCCAAGGCCGATGACGATGCCATCGCCGCCAGCACTTGGGCCACGGCCGTCAAGAACGCCGGCGTCTTTAAGATCGGTGGCGTTCAGACCTCCACGCTCTTCTCCCTCCTTAACGAGAAGGATGGCCAGACCCGTGGCTTCGATGCCGGCATCGCGCAGCTTCTGTCCAGCTACATCCTGGGCGAGAACAAGGTCGAGATCACCCAGGTGACCTCGGACACGCGCGAGTCCGTCCTGCAGAACGGCCAGGTCGACGCTGTCTTTGCCACCTACACCATCACTGACGAGCGCAAGAAGCTCGTCTCCTTCGCCGGTCCCTACTACTACACCCAGCAGGCCATCCTGGTGCTCGCCGACAACGACGACATCAAGAGCGTCGACGACCTGGCCGACAAGAACGTCGCCGTCCAGTCCGGCTCCAACGGCCCCGCCATCCTGGAGGAGTTCGCTCCCAAGGCCAGCCAGCAGGAGTTCAAGACCGACGAGGAGGCCCGTCAGGCACTTCAGCAGGGTCGCGTTGACGCCTATGTCATCGACAACAACATGCAGCAGAGCGCCCTGGTCCGTGAGCCCGGCAAGTACAAGATCGCCGGCAAGCCCTTCGGCAGCAAGGAGCCCTACGGCATCGGCCTGCCGCTCGATTCCGACGGCGTCGCCTTCGTCAACGACTTCCTTAAGAAGATCGAGGACGACGGCACCTGGACCGAGCTGTGGCAGATCTGCATCGGCGACCGCACGGGCGACACCAACGTTCCCGAGCTGCCCGAGATCGGCGCCTAAGCTTGTAAGCTGGGCAACAGCCGCTACGAAACCATATGGAAACGTACGGAACGCTTTATTGCGCTAAACTGTTTCCTTACTGAGTTGTCGGGGCTTCCGTACATACGGGAGCCCCTTTCCTTACCGGCGGGAGGTCCGCATGAGTCTCTCCGAGCTCTGGTCGCTCTATGGCCAGAACTATATCGACGCGCTGCTCGCGACTTGGGGCATGACGCTTGAGTCGTTTGCCATCGCCATGGTGCTGGCTGTTGCCGTCACCGTGATGCGCGTGTCGCCGCTCAAGCCGTTGCGCGTCTTTGGTGACCTGTACGTGCAGGTCTTCCGTAACATCCCTGGCATCGCGCTGCTCATCATCGTCGTCTATGCGCTGCCGCCGCTCAAGGTCGTCCTGCCCTACCGCACCTGCGTTATCGTCGCCACGGTCCTTTTGGGCTCGGCCTTTGGCTCCGAGAACTTTATGAGCGGCATCAACACCGTCGGCGTCGGCCAGGTCGAGGCTGCCCGCTCACTCGGCATGAACTTCAGCCGCATCCTCGCCAAAATCGTGATTCCGCAGGCATTGCGTTCGAGCGTGCTGCCCATGACCAACCTCTTTATCGCCGTCATGCTCACCACCGCCCTCGGCAGCCAGGTGCCGCTGCAGCCGCAGGAGCTCACCGGCGTCGTGAGCTACATCAACACGCGCTCGCTCGGCGGCGTCGCTGCGTTCTTTATCTCGGCCCTCGGCTACCTAGGCACGGCCTTTGTGGTGAGCCATATTGGCAACTACATCGATAAGAAGGTGAGGATTCTCCGATGAGCAAGCACTCCTCCCCTGCGCTTACCATGCGCGATGCGCTCTACGAGGCCCCCGGCCCCAAGATGCGCGCCAAGATTCGCATCGGCACCGCCATTTCACTCGTTGCCGTAGCCGCGCTTATCGCCCTGGTGCTGCAGCGCTTTTATGTGACTGGCCAGCTTTCGGTCCACTATTGGTATTTCTTTACGCACCTCAGCACCTGGAAGTTCTTGCTTGCGGGCTTTGAGGGCACCGTTAAGGTTGCACTCACCGCCGGCGCCATCGCACTGGTTCTGGGCCTCGCTCTCATGCTCGGCCGCACGAGCGACATCAAGCCGCTGCAGCTGGTCTGCCGCGTGCTCACCGACTTCTTCCGCGGCGTGCCGAGCCTGCTGTTCATCTACTTCTTCTTTTTGGTGCTGCCCCAGTACAAGATCGCGCTGCCGTCGTTTTGGATGCTCACGCTGCCCGTCGCGCTCGCCGCTGCCGGCGTACTGGCCGAGATCTTCCGTGCCGGTGTCAACGCCGTACCGCGCGGCCAGGTCGAGGCGGCACAGGCCCTCGGCCTTTCCAAGGCTAAAATCACCTTTAAAATCGTGCTGCCACAGGCGATTCGTTTTATCATCCCGTCGTTGATCTCGCAGCTCGTGGTCGTGGTCAAGGACACCACCGTCGCCTACGTGGTGAGCTACCCCGACCTGATGCAAAACGCCCGCGTGCTCATTACCAATTACGACGCTCTCGTGTCGGTTTATCTGGTAATCGCTGTCATCTACATCCTCATCAACGTCGCCATCAACAAGGCGGCCATCTATGTTTCGCACAAGACCGGCGCGACCATCATCCGCTAAGTACCCACGTTTTTAAGGCATAAGGAGCCGAGCATCATGGCACAGAGCATTACTTCTTTCGACAAGCAGCCGCTGATCGAGCTCAAGCATGTCGATAAGCACTATGGCGATCTGCATGTCCTCAACGACATCAACCTCTCGGTGGACCGCGGCGAAGTCGTCGTCGTGATTGGTCCCTCGGGTTCGGGCAAGTCGACCATGTGCCGCACCATCAACCGCCTGGAGACCATCGACTCGGGCGAGATCCTCATCGAGGGCGAGCCCCTGCCGCAGGAAGGCAAGGACCTCGCCCGCATGCGTGCCGAACTGGGCATGGTGTTTCAGCAGTTCAACCTGTTTGCGCACATGACGGTGTTGCAGAACGTCATGCTGGGTCCGGTCGACGTGCTGGGCGTGTCCAAGGACGAGGCCCGCGAGCGCGCCATGGACCTGCTAGGCCGCGTAGGCGTGGCCGAGCAGGCCGACAAGGTGCCCGCACAGCTCTCGGGCGGCCAGCAGCAGCGCGTGGCCATCGCTCGCTCGCTTGCCATGCAGCCCAAGGCCATGCTTTTTGATGAGCCTACGAGCGCCCTTGACCCCGAGATGATCAATGAGGTGCTCGAGGTCATGGTCCGTCTGGCCCAGCAGGGCATGACGATGATCGTCATCACGCACGAGATGAACTTTGCCCGCCGCGTGGCCGACCGCGTCGTGTTTATGGCCGACGGCCAGATCGTGGAAACCGGCACGCCCGACGAGTTCTTCGACCATCCCCAGACCAAGCGCGCCCAGGACTTCCTCAACTCCATCAAGGGCCACTAGCCAGCCGCCCCGTGGGACAAATCCATCGGAAGTGTTGTCCCACGTCTCTCATGCGCCCTGTCACCTTTAGATTCGAAAGCAGCACCTATGATCGGAACTCGCACTTCATCGTCCTACACCCCGCATGTCGACGTCGCCCCCGCCGACCGCCCACTCATCCTCGTCGCGCCGCGTTGGGAAGAGGCAAAGCCGTTTTTGAGCGAAACGCTCTCCCCCAACGAGGAAATCGCAAGTGTCTTTGTCGATGCCATTCTTGCCGCCGGCGGCCTGCCACTGCAGATGTCCATCACCGAGGACATTGAGGTCATCCGTCATTACGTCGATATCGCCGACGGCATCGCCATTCCCGGCGGCCCCGATGTCAATCCCAAACGTTGGGGCGATGATCGACCCTACGACCCCACCCTCTGCTGCGAGATCCGCGATAGCTTTGAGTTTAAGCTGGTCGGCGAGGTGCTCCGCGCCAAGAAGCCGCTCTTTACCACCTGCCGAGGCACGCAGCTGCTCAATGTCGCCACCGGCGGCACCCTGTGCATGGACGTGCCGAGCCTGGGCGCTCGCGAGGGCCGCACGCAGTGGCGCCATACCCACGTGCTCAACGACCCCGTGCATCCCGTCGAGGTCGTGCCGGGCTCGCTGCTGGAGCGCGCGCTTGGCGGGCACAGGCTGATCCAGACCAACTCGGCGCATCACTGCTGCGTCGACCGTCTGGGTAAAAGCACGCGCTTGGTCGCCAAGGCAACCGACGGCGTTCCCGAGTGCATCGAGGTCGAAGGCCAGCCTTTCTGCCTGGGCGTGCAATGGCACCCTGAGTACACGTGGAAGACGCTCGAGACCGACTTTAACCTGTGGAAGTCGTTTGTCGAGGCGGCGGCAAAGGTTAAGCAGGCCCGTTAGCTCGCGAACCGCACAACAGACAAGGGCGCCCCGCCGGCCACATGGTCCGACGGGGCGCCCTTTTGCCTATACGCGGCAGGTACACACCAAGGCTTGCGAGCTCTTACTCGGCCGCCTCGCGCAGAGCCGACATCGTTGCCGCATATTGCTGCTGCAGCGCATGCATTCCCTCGCGAGCGCCGTCAACGGCATCGGCGCCGCGCAGCGCCTCGGTCACCACGACCGCTGACTCGTACAGATTATCGAATCCCAGGTTCTGGCTCACGCCTTTGAGCGTATGCGCTGCCATAAACGCTTCCTTGGCGTCTCCTGCCGCCATGGCAGCCTCCAGCTTGTCCATGCTCTCGTCATCCAGGAACTTAAGGGCAAAGCGGGCGAGCATCTCCTCGCCCATCAGCCGAACGGATGCGCCATCGTAATCGGCGCCGATCTTCTCATACGCTTCACGCATGGAAATCATGGAATGAAACTCCTTCGATCAAACTAAATCGTGGGAAACGCGACGACGTCGGCAGGGCGTGCCAGCGTTTCGGCAATACGATCCTGCACCTCGAGCAGGCAGTCGAGCAGTAGCGGGTTAAACTCACCGCACTTGCCGTCCAGAATCATCTGAATCGCTTCCTGGTGCGGGATGGCATCCTTGTACACGCGCACGCTCGTGAGCGCATCGTATACGTCGGCCACCGAGACCACCTGCGCGGCAATGGGAATGTCGTCGCCCTTAAGGCCGTCGGGATAGCCCTTGCCGTCCCAACGCTCGTGGTGCCAGCGCGCGATCTGGTATGCGTACTCCAACAAGGAATTGCCGGCATGCTGACGGCCCAACTCAAGCAGCATATCTGCGCCGAGGGTGGTGTGGGTCTTCATGATCTCGAACTCCTCGGACGTCAGGCGTCCGGGCTTGTTGAGAATCGCATCGTCGATCGACATCTTGCCGATATCGTGCAGCGCCGAGGCCATAGCAATCGTGGAACGCTGCTCGTTGTCGAGCGGGAACTTGTCGCTGCGATGCACCAGGCAGCCCAGCAACAGCTCGGTCAGCTTTTCGATATGCGTGACGTGCAGGCCACTCTCGCCGTTACGAAGTTCCATGACGCCGGCCATGATATCGATGAGCATGCGGCTGTTCTTAACGCGCGCGTTGTACTGCTGAGACAGCAGGTTTGTCAGGCGACGCTGCTTGGCATACAGGCGGATGGTGTTACTCACGCGGCGGCGCACGACGCGCGCATCAAACGGGCGGTTGATGTAGTCCGAAGCGCCCAACTCGTAGGCGCGCAGCACCACGTCGTCGGAATCTTCACTCGAGATCATGATGACGGGCAGGTTATCGGCGACAGACCGGTGCGACAGGTCGGCCAGTACCTCAAAGCCGCTCATGCCCGGCATGACAATATCGAGCAGCACAAGCGACAGCTCATCCCCATAACGGTCGACCATATCGAGCGCCGCGCGGCCGTTGTCAGCCTCCAGGACGTGATACTCGTCCTTGAGCATCTCGTTGAGGATAACACGGTTCATCTCGGAGTCATCGACAATAAGGATCGAGGGCTTTTGGCTTTGGAAAGTCGCGATTGCGTCGTTGTCGGTCACGACCGTACCGGGCTTTGCCTTGGCGTGGCTCAAAAGCTGAACCGCGCGGCTTACGCCCTCATCGACCGTCTCGCCGTTAATGCGAACGCCGCCCACACACGCCGACAAGCTGACGCGCTCATGGCCCGGGACGATCGTGGCATGAACGGCATCGGATACATGGCGCAGGCGACGCGCAAAGTCATCGGAAGGGATATTGGGCATGACGGTCACGAACTTGTCGCAGCCAAGGCGCACAAGCTCGTCAGTCGAGCGAATGCTGCCGCGAATGGCCGCCGCCACAGCACCGAGCGCAAGGTCGCCGGCATGACGACCGCACGTATCGTTGAAGACCCTAAAATCATCGAGGTCGATCATCGCCACGCCGGCGTTCATGCGGGCGCTACGAAGCTTCTCTTCGTAATAGCGGCGATTACGAACGCTCGTCAGCACATCGGTGTAGACGGGATCCTCTTCTGCGGCCTCTTGTTCATCAATCGGACGCACCATCAACAGGACGTGAGGCTCGCCTTCGACCGTCAAAGAGCGCACACGGGCACGGTACTCAACGCCGTCGTTGAGCAGCCGCTCCGATATCTCATCGGAACCTGCCAAGGCCTCAAGACTTGACTGACGCAGACAAGGACACCGATCACCGGCGAGCAGGCAGTTAGGCTCGCTCTTAATCTGATCGGCCGACAGCAAACGCACCACGGGGTAGGTCTTCGCGACACGGGCGACCTCGGCGGCAGCCTCCTCGTCGGTTAGATTGGCCTCGTGATTATTGAGCATATGGGGCCCTTTCGGTCGATGCGTTTGATAGCAGTTGGTATCAAATGGTACAAGGGTAGCATCTTGTCGATGCAGGTAAGCACGTGAATACCGTTACATTTTCATGAGTTGGCAGACGGTATGTTTGGAGGTGCAGGCGCAAGGTTTTGGGGGCGTTTGTTAACACCGCCGAAACGCTTGCGAGTGGGTTGGCGCGACTGCTACGACCCCAGGATTCCGCGGACGGCCTGGGCCGCCGGCGCCGGGCGATCGCGCAGGCCATTGTGGGCACCGGGAATCGTCACGAGGGGGCAACCCAGGCGCTCCGCCGCCGACCGCGTGCCCGCCTCGCGGGACGTGCCGATTGAGAGCTCACCCAAGAGCACGGCGGCCACCGTTTTCGACGCACGAACGCTATCCCAATCGGGAACGCAGGTCATATTGGTCCCGTATTCGTTTGCCATGAAACTGCGGCCGTTGCGCAGGGCATGTTTGGCTTCTGCTTCGGTTGTCCTAGGGGCCTCGGGATCTGGGTCGCCGATGGCACCCAGGAAGGCCCTCAATGCCCTCGAGACCTTCCCCACTGCAATCATGTCGAGCAAAACAGGAGCCGCGCCCAGGCCAACGCCCTCGCCCGTCACGGCGGGCTCATGTAGGATCGCACGCGAGACGACAGCCGGGTTTGTACGAAGAAGCTCCAGGGCAACCAGCGTACCGGCACTGTGCGCGAGCACGTTTGCCGGAGCGCCGACGTACTCGATTACGGCTTGCAGATCGGCGGCCTGAGCGGCGAGGTCATAGAGGCCGTCCGCAGCATCGCCGCTCCCACCGCAACCGCGACGGTCGTAGGTAATTACGCGGTAGTCGCGGCTGAGCTCGCGGGCGATACCGTCAAAAAAGACGCCATCGACGCAGGCTCCGTGCACGCATACCAGAGCAGGCGCATCGGACGGCACGTCCGGGCCGGCATACTCGCGACAGGCAATCGCGGTGCCCGCATTCTCAACCGTAAAATCCATGTTGCGCCTCATCGTCTTGTGCCTTGTTAACACAGTAACTGTACCCGACCCGATACCTTTCATAGCACGGCATCGAGGGCGGAGTTAAAAATCGAAACCCGCCAAGCGCAAGTCCGAACTTTACGTTGGCGCCGATGCTATGCTTAGGCACAACTGTCTTGAGGAGCATATGTCTATGTCTACGTTTTTGAATGCCAGCCCGATCTTTGGCCCTGTCCGTAGCCGACGCCTGGGGCTTTCGCTCGGCGTCAACATGATGCCAGCTAGCGGCAAGATCTGCACGTTTGACTGTATTTACTGCGAGAACGGCTTTAACAGCGAGCGCCCGTGCCATGAGCCGTATAACACGGCCGCCGTGGTGCTTGACGCGCTCGAGGCCAAGCTGCACGAGATGGCAGCCGAGGGCGAGCTTCCCGATGTGATCACCTTCGCCGGCAACGGCGAGCCCACCGCCGCGCCGGAGTTTCCGCAGGCCATCGCCGGTGCCGCCGCGCTGCGCGACGAGCTTGCCCCAAACACCAAGATTGCCGTGCTCTCCAACGGCACACGCGCCGACCGTCCCCAGGTACACGATGCGCTCATGATGGTCGACGACAACATTCTTAAGCTCGATACGGTCGACCCGGCGTTTATCCAGCTGCTCGACCAGCCTGTTGGCCCCTACGACGTCGAGCACCAGATCGAGACGTTCGCAAGCTTTGACGGTCACGTTATTATCCAGACGATCTTTTTGACCGGCGAGTATCAGGGCAAGCTCATCGACAACACCGGCGAGGAGTACGTTGCCCCCTGGCTCGCGGCGCTTGAGCGCATTCGCCCGCAAGAAGCGACCATCTACACGGTGGCGCGCGAGACACCGGTCGCCGGCCTTGCCAATGCGGCGCCTGAGGTGCTCGACGCCATTGCCGCGCGCGTCCAAGCCCTCGGCATCCCCTGCCAGGTGAGCTACTAGCAAAACCACGCAGCAGCTAGTGCCGCCATCCCGCCCCATCAGTTGCGGTGATATAGTTCCTATTTGTGCTGTTAAACCGCTTAAATCGGAACTATATCACCGCAACTTTTATGGACACGTGGGTGGGCTATACTAGCTGCGGATGAAAGGAAGTTAGCCATGTTTGACAAGGGACCTGTGCCCGGCCGCAACGACGCCTGCTGGTGCGGCAGCGGCAAGAAATATAAGAAATGTCACAGCGCCTTCGACGAGCGCCTCGAGCGCCTGTGGGAGGAGGGCTGGGAGGTTCTGCCCCGCACGCTCTACAAGACGCCTGCTGACATCGAGGGCATCAAGCGCTCGGCCGCCATCAACGTTGGCGTGCTCGACTACGTCGGCGAGCACATCGCCGCGGGCATGACCACCAACCAGATCGACCAGATGATCTACGACTACACCGTCGAGCACGGCGGCACGCCGGCCGACCTCAACTACGAGGGCTATCCCAAGAGCGTGTGCACCTCTATCAACGACGTTGTCTGCCACGGTATCCCCTGCGATGCGGATGTGCTGCACGAGGGCGACATCATCAACGTCGACTGCTCTACGATCTTGGACGGTTACTTTAGCGATTCGAGCCGCATGTTCTGCATCGGCGAGGTCTCTGCCGAGCGCCAGCGCCTGGTCGACGTCACCCGCGCCAGCGTGGAGGCTGGCCTTGCCGCCGTCAAACCGTGGCTGCCGCTGTCCGTCATGGCCGAGGCCGTGCAAAAGACGGTCGAGGACGCCGGCTTTAGCGTGGTGCGCGAGTACGGCGGGCACGGCATTGGCAAGGAGTTCCACGAGGACCCGTTCGTGGGCTTTACCACCGAGGCACCCGACGTGGACACCATCATGGTGCCGGGCATGGTCTTTACCATCGAACCCATGGTCAACGCCGGCAAGCCCGATATCAAGATCAGCAAGGGCGATGGCTGGTGCGTACGTACCAAGGACGGCAGCGACTCGGCTCAGTGCGAAGTTCAGCTGGTCGTGACCGAAGATGGCTACGAGCTGCTGAGCTGGTAACCGTACGGACGCCGGATGCTGGCGGGCACACCCGTCTTGCATCCGGCGTTTTATTTGAACGTTTTGCCTGATAAAACCTGCCAAAATAAACCTGTCCCTTTTTGGCAGGTCGACCGGAGAGGACTGACTGTGAACATCTTGGTTTTGCTGCCCGTCAACGATCGTCATCGCGCGATCCTTGAGTCGAGTGCTCCGGGCGAGGACTTTATCTATACGAGCGCCGACGCCGTCACACGCGAGCAGGTCGCCGATGCCGACGTCATCCTGGGTAACATCAATCCCGCCATGCTCACCGCATGCGAGCATCTCCAACTGCTGCAGCTGCAGAGCGCCGGCTATGACGATTACCTTGCCGCCGGCACCGTACCGGCCGAAGCAAAGCTCTCCTGCTCGGTGGGCGCCTACGGCCAGGCCGTGAGCGAGCACATGTTTGCCATGGTTCTTTCTATGATGAAGCGCCTGCCCAGCTACCAAGACTTGCAGCGTGAGCATCGCTGGGAGGACCTGGGTCCGGTCACCTCGCTCAAAAATGCCAATGTGCTGGTGCTGGGCGCGGGGGACATCGGCGGACACTTTGCCACGCTCTGCCGCAGCATGGGCGCACATGTCCGCGGCATCAAGCGCCATCCGAACGTCTACCCCATCGTGTTTGAGGACATGGACGGCATGGATGCTCTGCCCGAGCGCCTGGCCGAGGCCGACATCGTCGCGTCCTTTATGCCCAGCACGCCCGAGACCCGCGGTCTGGCGAATGCCGAGTTCTTTGCCGCAATGAGGCCGGGTGCCTTCTTTGCCAACGGCGGTCGCGGCGACCTCGTGGTTGCCGACGACTTGGTTGCCGCCCTTGAGTCGGGGCACCTTGCCGGCGCCGCGGTCGACGTCACCGACCCCGAGCCGCTGCCGGCCAAGAGCCCGCTGTGGGATGCGCCCAACATGCTCATCACGCCGCACGTTTCCGGCTGGTTCCACCTAGAGGCTACGCTCAACAACGTAGTCGATATCGCCGCCGAGAATCTACGCCATCTGCAAGCCGGCGAGACGCTGCGCTGCTGGATCGAGCATTAATTTGTTCCGGCGTTCTACCGAACGCCGGAACTACTCGACGCTGCGAGCCCGCCAGAGCGGCAATCTGACGTTCAATCGTCGGGCATGGCCAAAAGGCCTATGCCCTCCTCTTTCACGTCACCTTGCTCGCTCTGGCGGGCTCTCGCTGACTTTTGTTCTACCTGTTAGGTCTTTTTATTGGAGCGATGCTAGGTAGTTTCTTGCGTTTTCGACGTTCATTGCTGCAACGGGCGCGTGCGAGCAGAGCTTAGCGTCGTTAGTGACCAAGAGGTCTGTTTTTACGCGCATCGCCGCCGCGATGATTAAATCGTCTTCATAATCGTTATGGAGCTCGCGCTGTTTGCTCGCCATCCATATGTCGCTCAGGTCACAGGGCACCGGCGTTGCAATTTGTGACAGCACGTCGAGACAGTCCCATGCAAGTGACGTCGCTGCGGCAGCGGCATCTTGAGAAAGCGAGCCATGCTCTCGTCGATACCATGCCTTGTGTTCACTCGAAATCAAATAGAACAGGTCCTTCGATGATGTTGCTGCATACAGCAGCTCAACCTGTACCGCACACGCATCGCGCAAAAAATCAATCGCCGCCGAGCGGCCGCGCCTTGAAGGAATGAAGTAATCAAGCCATACGTTGGTATCGACCAAAATGCGTTTTGGGGCCTCACTCATACAACCAGCCCATCTCCTCGCCATAGCGATCCGCATAGGCATTCCGTTTGAGCTCTTCATCGCCCGAGGGCTGCGCCTTAGCCAAGTCGATTCCCGACTCACGGCAGGCGGTGATAAACAGTTCTGAACCTTGATCGATGAGCTCGAGCTTGCGTTTGGCAGC
>CAKUBM010000026.1 GCA_934643145.1 uncultured Collinsella sp.
CCCGGCACTTGGTAGTAAAAAGCACGGCAACGTGACGCTGCCGTGCTTGTGCTTTTTACTGGAGCGGGCAACGGGACGTCCGCGCGTCCGCGGTGCGGACGCGCACCGGCTTCAGGCGCCTGCCGGCGCCTTCGCCTGCTCGCTACAAACGCTTCGCGTTTGCTTGACGCTCGCACCCTGTCGGGTTCGAGTCCCGGCACTTGGTAGTAAAAAGCACGGCAACGTGACGCTGCCGTGCTTGTGCTTTTTACTGGAGCGGGCAACGGGACTCGAACCCGCGAGTGTCAGCTTGGGAAGCTGATGCCTTACCACTTGGCGATGCCCGCTTGTGTGTTGGCTAGTATAACGCGGTTGTCTTGTTCGATACAAGGGTGTCGATGCTTGTTTTAGCTGTGGAGAATCGTCTGGAAAACAGTCCAATTGTGGAGATAGGGACCTCTGGCGTCCTTATTTCACCATCTTTTACCTGCGATTTTATTTGATTGTTCCATATGGGCCCAATTTGTCAGAAATCGGGCAAGCTTTTGGTCAGCTTCCGGTACTTACCCGCATGAACCTCGGGGGTAGCCTCGTCCCAAGCGCCGCAGCCTCCCCGTGCGGCGCACGAGGGATAAGGAGCAGCCATGTCCAACGCACCCACGCACTCTGTCCACAGCGCAATCGCAACAGGCCCGCTGCTCCTACTCCTCTTCCTACTCATCAGCTGCTTGGCGCCAGTACCCGCACTTGCCATCGACGGCTACGATCAGCTCGGCTTCCACACCATTAGCGACGATTGCGGGCCCTTCCTCATCGGTAAGTACGAGGCTCAAGACGCCTCAATCGCATACTGCATGAACCAGGAACGTCCCGGTCCCACCAAGCCGGGCGGCCCTTGGCTCAACTTTGATCAAGGCTGGGTGTGGCTCGACGACGAGTTCGCGGCGGTCGTTTGTCACGGATATCCTTCTGCCACGTCGTTTGGCGGTTACAACCTGTCGCCCGATCGCGCCCGCGCCGCCACTCAACTTGCCGTATGGATGCTTAACGGCACCACCCATGTCGACGGCACCTACTCCTACACAACAGCTCAAGGCAAGACAAAAAGTGGGCATTTTACCGCCGACAATGAGGTTGTGGCTGCCGCACGGTGGCTTCACGACAATGCAAAATCGGGAGGCATCAAAGCCGCTCCGCACCGCGCGCGGCGCTATTTGGGACCCATATCGGGCGGCAGCAAGCGTCAAGACATGCTCTACGTACTGCCATCTGTCACCGTTTCTTTCCAAAAACAATCCGCGAACACCGTCATTACCAGCGGAAACGACACCTATCAGTTTGACGGGGCAACATTCGATATCTTCGAGAGCATGAGCGGCGCGCGCGTCGGCACGCTCAAAATGGACGGCAACGGCCGAGCGCAGGCAACACTTTTGCCCAACACGGCATACTACCTGGTAGAGACAAAGGCGCCGGCAGGCTATGTCCCTCGACGCGACCGGATCCCCTTTACCACGGAGGGCAGTGGTGGCCATGTCACAATCGATGAGCAACCAGGCACCATCACGCTACGCATCGTAAAGCTTGACGCCGCAACGGGCACTGGATCCCAAGCGGGAGCCTCGCTCGCCGGTGCCGAGTTTACCTGCGTTTCTCAATCCACCCCCGGATGGACGCAAACCCTTACGACCGACGAAACCGGTCGAGCCGCCCTTGCCGATGTTCCCCTGGGAACCTTCACCGTCTATGAGTCGAAGGCTCCCGAGGGCTACCTGCTGCCCAGCGACAGCTGGACCTACACCGTTGGGGCCGACCAGTTGGGCGATTCGGGCGTCGTCGAGCTCGAATCTCGCATTTCCGATATTCCGATTGCATTTGACCTTGAAATTTCCAAGTTTAAAGATCACGGCAACAGCGATCAGTCTGGCTTGGAGCAGCCCGCTGAAGGCGTTGTCTTTGAAGTCATCAGCAATAGCTCACAACAGGCTGTTGGCACGTTGACCACAAATATCTATGGTTTTGCCTCCACCAAAGACCAGCCCGGAGCATGGTTCGGCGCAGGCAAGCGGCCCGATGGCGTCCACGGAGCCATCCCCTACGACCGTGCCGGCTACACAGTTCGGGAGGTTCCAGAGTCCGTCCCCGAAGGCTTTAAACAGGCAGGAGAATGGACCGTCTCGGCCGAACAGATCGCTGACGGTGCCGAGCTTCAGTACATCGTGGACAACCATGCCCTATCGACACATCTCCAGATTGTTAAGCGCGACGCCCAGACCGGTGCCGCGGTTCCCCTTGCCGGCTTTAGCTTCCAGCTGCTCGACAGCAACCACGAGCCCATCTCGCAAACGTGCTGGTATCCATCCCACAATATCCTGAACACCTTTACGACCGACACAACGGGTACCGTCACGCTGCCCGAATCTCTTAACCCGGGCACCTACTACGTGCGAGAGGTCTCGTCAAAGAAGCCATACCTTGTCGGAGAGGACCTCACGATAACAATCCCCGCCGACAGATATCTAACGCCCGTTGCAATCGCCCCATACTTCGACGACGCGGCAACCGGAAGCATCGAAATCGTAAAGTCCGACGCCACCGATGGGCGCAACCTCATGGGGGCCGTATTTGATATCCGAGCTGCAGGCGATATTGTTCGCCCCGACGGTAGCATCGTTGCCCTGGCCGGCGAAACCGTCGCCACGGTAACGACTGACGAGCAGGGGTCCGCCCGCGCAAGTCATCTTTCGTTGGGATGTGGAACCGCATGCTACGAAGTCGTTGAGACCCAAGCGCCCGAAGGATACCTCCTGGACCAGAATCCCCATACGGTCGAGCTGTCATATGCCGACCAGACAACGCCCGTCATCGAGGCCCATCTCGGAGTGTCCGACGATTTCACCAAGGTTGATATCTCCAAGGTCGATGCAAGCGGTGAGCAGGAAGTGGAAGGCGCACAGCTCACCCTATATGGTCCCGATAAAACCGAAATAGACTCCTGGACCTCATCCGATAAACCGCACCGTATCGAACATCTTGCGCCCGGCACCTACACGTTGCGCGAAATGATGTCCCCGCGGACCTACGACCTTGCCGAGGAGATAACGTTTGAAGTGAAGGCTACGGGAGAAGTCCAATCTTTTGCCATGAAGGACGCGCCGATCGAGATCAAAGGACAGATCGACAAGCGTCAAGAAATTGCCCAGCCCGTCGGGGATGACCTCTTGGCCAACGGCGATGGCAAAAACCGTGCCGCAACACAAGCCAATGCGGAAGGTTTTTTCTCCTACACCGTCGACGCGCGAAACGTGTCGACCACCTGGGTTGATGAGTTCACGATTACCGATGATCTTGAGTGCGCCAAGGACGGCACGGCAAGATTCGTCTCAATTGAAACCCCTATCGTCACCGGCGACCTCAACGGCCTATGTAACGTGTGGTACCGTACGACGCCGTTGGGCTCGTCAAGCATCGACGAGGAGGCAAACGCGACAGTTGACGATGGACATGAAAACCCCTGGCTTGAGTCCGAAGAAGTTAAAGAGCGCTTAGGCGAGGACCGTCGCCTCGTTGATTACGAAGGCTGGCATCTCTGGAAAACCGATGTCCCGACCACAGAATCAACCACACTTGAGGCACATGAGCTCGATCTTCCCGCCAATACCGTCGTAACGGGCATTCGCATTGAATACGGTGCGGTGGCCGCCGACTTTACGACTCGAAGCGATGCGGATTCTTGGACCCGCGATGATCTCAAAGATGAGCACGACGACCTTGACGATGTCAAAGCAATCCTTGGTACAGACGCTCGGGGTGCAGTCGTGCACATGCAGGCAACGTCGGCTTATACGCCACAAACTGCACTCACCAACAGCGCCCGTGTCGACCTCTGTCGCAATGGCGGCGGCGACAAACTTGAGTCACATGACGAAGATCGCGTCGTTCAACAATGTGCCCTGCCGCAAGACCTGCCGGCAACGGGATCTATTCCCATCGCCGCCTGCCTAACCGCCCTCTTGACTTCCGGCGCCGCAGCCATCTTGTTTGCCCACCTGAAATCGGCATCGAGGAGGCGCTAATGCAAAAAAGTGGGCGAACCAGTCTCCCGGTTCGCCCTCTTTTAGCCATGTAAAGTGCCGCGGCTATTCTGCAGATGAAGATCCGCCGTCGACGAGCGCTTGCTCGGACTCAGGGATTCCATCGGCACCCGTACTTTGCTCCTGCTCCACCTCTTCGCTGATTGCGGACGCGGGGGTCGATCCCTTTACGCCCACGATGTAGGCAGCCCCAAATCCCAAAGCGACGGCAATAAGGGTCAGAATCAAGTAAACAGGCCAATGACGTTTAATGAACGAAAACACGTTGACTCCTTAGAGCTCCGCCTACGAACGGCGGATAACCTCGGTCACGACCTCGGATACCGTGGCGATGTTCGTCGGGTTAACGTTGTGGGGCAGGTCGTCCTCGGTACGAGCACAAGCCAGGCGCGTGCCGTCCACACCGGCGATGGTGAGGGCGCGGCGGCTCGCCTCGAGCGCGGCATAGGCATCGGTCCTGGCATAGGGCATCTCGAGCGCACCACAATCGACATGGAACGACTTACAGACCTTGCTGACCAGGTTCATGATGCGGCGGTCGCCCTTAAGCAGCTGCTGCTCGCCCTCGACTGTCACGACCGAAAGCCTACCGGCGCCGACGGATTCAAGATTGATGAAGAATACGCCGCGGAGCTTATCGCGATGCGAGGCTAAGAACGCCTTCATGCCGGCGCCATCACAATCCGAGGCACCCGTCGCCACAAACCAGATATCGTGACCGAGCAGTTCGTCATCGCCCATGGAGGCGACAGCCGAGAGCATGTCTTCGTCAGATGCGCCATCGGAAGACGTAGCGCCGCCCTTCCAGCCGTCGTTATCGTCCTCGAAGTTATCCCACGAGCCGATACCGCGGCCGGACTTCTTGGCATCGTAATCGTCTTCGACACCCAGCCAGTCGCTCATGCTGTCCTGATCGTTTTTCTTTTTACGACCGAACAGACCGCCCAGACCGCGCTTGCGGGGCTTGGGCGCAGCCGAAGCGGGAGCCGAGATAGTCTCGAGCGGCCGCGCGCCCGACGCGGCGGGCATAGAAGGCGCAACGGGCGCCGATGTGGGCTCGGGACCCTGCGCCGTCGCGAAGGGGTCATCGACCTGAGCCGAGGGGTCGGGAAGGTCAAACAGCGACGTGCGAGACGCAACGTTAGCCTGCTTCATCGACGGCAACGACGGATCGGGGACCGAGGCCAGCGGCGACGAAGAGGGCGCAGGCGCCGGAACTGACGCCGGATCGGGAACATTCATCTGCGGGCGCGGTGCAGCCTGAGACGAAATCTGCGCCATGAGGGAATCGACCGTTTCGTCCTGAGTGGGGGCGACGTTGGCAACCGTGGAGCCAGAACCACCCGGAGTCGGCATGGTGAAAATCTGCGTGGAGTAAGGTCTCGACTCGTCCGTCTCGGGCACCTCGGAAACTTCGGAGACCACAGCCTCCTCCTGCTCGACCTCGGCCGAATCGTCCTGCTCGACCGCCACGTGCTGCTCTTCGTCAGCGCCGACCTCGACGGCCTGGTCTTCGGCAACATCCGGGGTTTCAACCACATCGGCGGCCTCGGCATCGTTTGCCACAGCGGCCTGATCATCGGAAGCCTCAAGGGGCTCAGCAATCGCGGTGCCCTGCTTTTCAAACGTTATCGTGGCATCGAACTGCGCGGCGTCGAACGACATGGTGCTATCGACGGGCTGCTGGGGCTCGAAAGACGTCGTCGCCTCGACAACGTCCTCGGATGCCGGTTGTTGGGGCTCAAAAGACGTCGTAGCTTCGGCAGCATCGACGGCCACTGGCTGCATAGCCTCGTTCTGTTCGAACTCCTGTGCCGCGAGCTCACGCTCCGCCTCGGCTGCCTGCTGCTGGGCGATAGCCTCCTGCTCGGCAGCCTCGCGTGCGATAGCGCGCTTTTCCTCAAAGTCGTCGATGAATTTCTTGCCCTTTGCAAACGCGCCCTTAAAGAAGCTGGATGCGCTGGCGCCAATCGAAGAGAAGGCGGATGCAATATCGGCATGGGGCGTCGCCGCGGGAATCTCGGCCGAGAAATCGGTATCGCTCTCGTAAGACACGCGTCGCGGCTGCTCGACATAATCATCGTCAGACTCGTCCGCGACGTCCTGTGCCGGCGCGGCGGGTGCCAGAATGTCCAGTCCCGCTGCAGGATCGATTGTAGACATAGCCTCGGGCTCCGCAACGGCAGGAGAAGCCGCAGCGGGCACGTCGTCCACAACGGCGGCGGGTGCAGGTGCATCCGCGACGGGGACAGGCTCGGGCTCGAACGTCGGCTCCTCGCCCTCCTCGTAATCGAGCGTACAGGACTCGGGAAGCATCCCGAGTGCACGAATGGCATCCGAACCAAAGCGGATGTTGCCGGCGGCATTGCGATAGAGCTTAGGCTCAGGCTCGCTGGGCTCGACCACAACAGGCTCTTCCGCCGGCTCGACAGCGGGGGCCTCGGCAGCGGGCTCTTCGACTTGGGCAGCCTGGTCCTGAGCCTCGGGCACGATGGCGCCAATCAGCGTCTCGTCGGCAGACGCACCCTCAAAGCCATCGATCTGCTCGTCGAAAGCCTCGCCCTGTTCGGATTCGAACTGAGCATCGGGAGCGATCGGCTGGCCGAACTCATCCTCCTCGTAGGCAGGCTCCTCATACTCGATGGTGTTGCCATAGTCGTTTTGCTGCTGGGCCGCGGCATATTCCGCCGCCGCACGTGCCATCTCCTCGGCGCGACGTTTTTGCTCACCAAAATAGGTGTCGAACGGAACGTCGTCGGGGAACTCATTCTCGCCCTGGAAGGGAGCAACGTTGTCCATAACGCCGAGCATAGCGGCGACAGAAGACTTGTTGCACACCGCGCCGGACGTATAGGGAAGAATGTAGCGGTTAGAAATGATGTTTGCCGCGTTGGCGAGCGCAACGAGGGAAGCGAGGATCGCGACAATCCACAGCAGAACCTTGAGCGCGCCGGGGAGCGGCAGGATACGCAAGATGGCAACGGCAGCAGGGGCAACCGTGGCAACGGGCAACAGCTTGGCGATGAGCGCACGATACGAAGCATAGGGCTCGCGGGCGAGCAGCTCAGCACGGGGAGAGTCGTAGTGTGCGACAACGACCACCGGGCGGTTGCGCGGAGACGCGAGCGGGCCCGAGGCCTTGTGGTAGGCGATGACATTTTGGCTCACGCCCGTCTTGCCCAGGCGCGAAACCACGGGGTGGCCCGTGCGTTCGAGCACGTAAAGAACGGCGCCGGCAATGGCCAGCAAGGTGCCGACCAAGCCGATGCCGCCGCCGATGCCCATCAGTAGGGCGCCGGCAAACGCAAGAATACCGGTAACGGCAAATGCCAACCTACTGGGCGCCGGGGCATTGAACTCCTGAACCTCGGGATCAAAGCCGTGGTTGCGGAAGATCTGAGCGATATCCTCGGCAGCCAAGCGCTCTTCTTCGCTGCATGCCGGCGTAATGCCGGTGTTCTGCAGCAGGTGGTTAATATAGTTCTGGGTGTTCGCCATGTGCGCTCCACATCCATAATCCGACAAATAGGCCCAATGCATGCACATTAGAACCGTATATAGTCGAAAGTATACCCCGAGCGAGCGCAAACGACCGAATTCGGGCCATCTTAACGCCCCGAGCGGACAAGGATATAGCCTAATCTCCATATCGGACTAAAATCATGGCAGCAAACCATCTTCTCATGCGAGGACTCTATGACGGCAAGCGACGCGACCGCGACAATTAAAAAGGGGAATTCGGAGCCCAGTTTCGATAAAACGGCTCAGCGCATCCTCAATCTTTTCTTTGTGCTCAACAGCTCCCCCGAACCGCTGACGACCGAGCAGATCGTCTTGGATTCTGACCTGGGATATGGCTCGGGCAACATCGACTCGGATAAGCGCAAGTTTCGGCGCGATCGTGACAAACTGCTCGAGCGTGGCATCTTAATCAAGGAGGTTCGCCCCGCCGGTGCGCAGGAGACCGAGGAAAGCTCGTGGACAATCGACCGCGAGCACACGTTTGCGGCAGGCGGCCTCATCACCGCAGACGACGCCGACATCTTGCTGGACGCCATCGACCAGACGCTTGCGACCGGCTCCTCCGCCTTTGCCGCGCCACTTGCCGACATCCGGTCCAAGATTGCCTACCTCACCGGTATATCGGCCGCAGACGAGACGCCGATTCATCGTTCCCCCACCGTCGATGCGGTTTGGAGTGCCTTTGCCGAGCGCTGTGCACTGCGCTTTTTGTATCAGAACGGTCGCGGCGAGCAGAAAGAGCGCACCGTCTGCGTCTACGGTATGTTCGAGCACGATGGCACGGCGTATTTCTGCGGCTTGGACAATGCCACCGACAACATCAGAACGTTCCGCTGCGACCGCATCGTCCGTGCTTGGCGTCCCTCAAGGGCATACACCATTCCCGCAGACTTCAATCTCAACGATTACTTGTTCTTTGAGTTCGATTTTGCCGACCGCCCGCCCGTTGCGGCAACGTTCTCGTTCGCGCATGAGGCGCAAGCCGATATGGTCAGCGGCCTCACGCGCGGACGAGGCAATCTTGCACGCAGTAAAGAAGGATGGACCTGGACCGTTGACGTGCGCGACTTTGACGCGGCCGCCTCATTCTGCATGGCCCATGCCATGGACGGCATGAGGCCCGTTGCCCCCGACGCACTCAAACTGGCGTGGAACCGCCTCATCGAAAGGACGGTGCATGAGCATGCCCGTGCGTAAACTCACCAGCGAGCAGAGACTCTCGCGTGCCATCGACATCATGGAAGCCCTCTACGCCGCCGGGAGCGCGGGACTGACGAAAAATGAGATTTGCAGCCGCTTTGACATTTCCGGAACCTCGCTGGACGAGATCCTCGATATTGTCTCGACCCTCGCCGATCGCGAGTCGGGCGCCCGCATTATCTGCGAGCGCAACGGCGAACACATATCCCTTACCGGCGATGCGGGACGCGTGCTGCCGCTACGCCTGAGTGCCGCCGAAGGCGCCGTGCTCAATCACGAACTCGAATCGCTGGGGATTGAGCCTCGGACGGCGGCGCGAATTCGACGGGCACTTCTTCCCGAAGAGCTCGGCTACAATCAGCGCGTCGTCGACACCGTCGTCCGCGGATCGCACTGGCAGCAGCTCAGCAGCGCCATTCAGGACGGCGTTCGCTGCTGTATCACCTATCGTTCGATGGACGATGCACAGCCGCGCGAGCGTCTCATCGACCCCTTGCGCATCGCGACACATGGCGACCAGACCTACCTGATTGCCTGGGACATCGAAGTTGATGGGCAACGTTCCTACCGCATGGACAAAATCGAGGGTCTTTCCCTCACCGAGGATTCCGTCGAGCGCCACGCGCCTTCGACCGCATCCCTCCACGACTCTCTCTCCCAAGCGGAGCAGGGCGCAAAGCTCCTCATGCTACTCGACATGGCAGAGCGTCTGGGCTGGGCCGGCATTATGTCGATCGAGCCTAATGGGGCAGGCGCGGCGACGGTAATCGTGCGCTACAGCTCCGAGCGCTGGCTGTTCAGCCAGGTAATAGCAGCGGGCGGAGCCATCCGCATTCTGGATGACCCCGCCCTGTCAAAGCGCCTATGCGATATGGCGAAGACCTTAGCCTGTCCGCTCTAGCGGCGCCGTTCGTGCGCCTGGCGCCACAACTGCAGATAGTGACCGATCTGCGCCGATTCAATGCGCTGATAGGAACTCGTGGGCAGCGAAGTTAAAAACTTCTTGCCATAGCCCTTCGTCACCAGGCGTGGGTCGGCCAAGATGAGCACGCCGCAATCGGTCGACGAGCGAATGAGGCGGCCGGCGGCTTGTTTGACCTCGAGTACGGCCTCGGGCAGCGAATAGCGCGCCCAAGCGCGGTCTTCGCGCAAATTACGCTCGCACGAGAGCGGGTCCGTGGGACTCGAGAACGGCAGCTTGGGGATGATGACGCAGCGCAGCGTCTCGCCGCTGGCATCAAACCCCTCCCAGAAGGCTTTGAGTGCAAAGAGCGACGAGGTCGGCTCGTTGATAAAACGATCCCGCAGACGGCGCGGAGACGAATTTCGCTGCTGGCAGTTAAGCTCCAAGCCTGCACGGGCCAGCTTGGGCTCCACACGGGCGAACAGATCCTCCATGTCGCGTCTGTTGGTGAACAGCGTGAGAACCGATCCGCCCATGGCAAGATGGGCATCGACCAGTACGCGCTCGAGTGCCGACAGATAGCCCTCGCGATCGCGCGGGTCGGGAATATCCCCGGCAACGACTACGGCCATATTCGAGTCGAAGTCATAGCTCGAATCCAGATGCAGCGACGAAGACGTCGAAGCACCGATACGGTCGAGGCCAACGGCGTGGTTAAAGTGCTCAAAGCTCTTAGACACCGTCATGGTCGCCGAGGCAAAGATGGCCGTGTGAACCTCGGGCAACCACTCAGTCGCCAGGGCCTCGCCGATATCGATGCGCTCGGCGGTCATCGACTCGCCGCCAGCACGCAGCCTGCGGTTGACCTGCAGCGAGTACACGTAGTGCTCGTCGGTACCATCGATGATGAGCTTGAGGTTCTCCGTTAGTTCGTGTAGACGGTGCGAGATATCACTCAGGTCGACAACGGTCTCGGGCTTATCGCCGGCAACAGCCTGCACCAGCGCGTCGACGCTCTTGTCAGCTTGTTCCAATGCGTCGATAGCAGCGTAGGCCGACTGTAAGAAATCATGCCAGTCGTCAGATTCGCGCAGCTCGGGGCCAATCCATAGATTGGCATTGTCATAACCCCCACGGGCACGGCGGCCGAGCTCGCGAACGCCATCGAACACGTCGGCGATCGCCATGCTCGCGCGGGCGACGGTGGATGTCGCCTTGGCGGTCAGTCCCAAGTAGAGCGTAGAGCCCTCGGAAGTCGCCAAATCACGGGAAACCTGGCTCAGCGCACCGGCGCTCGAACCGCCCAGGCGTTCAAACAGAACGCGCGACTCATCTGCCGAGACCACACGCGCCCACTGGCGGCGGGCCTCGCGCTCGATAGAATGGGCCTCATCGACTACCCAATGGCGTATCGGGGGCAAAATCCTGCCCTCGGCAGCGACATTGCGGAACAACAGCGAGTGGTTGGTGACCACCACGTCGGCATGCGCCGCTCGACGGCGGGCGCCGTGAACCAGGCACTTATCGGGGAAGAACGGGCACAGGCGACGGGCACACTCGCGCGAGGCCGTCGTAAAGTCGGGACGGTTGACGCTGCGCCAGCGAATGCCAAGCGAATCGAGGTCGCCGTCTGCCGACTGGCACACGTACGCCATAATGACCGCAACCGCGGTGAGCGTGTCAGCTGGGTCGCGCTTGGTAGTGATCTCGACCTGACCGCGACTCATGCGCTCGAGCTTACGCAGACACGGATAGTGGTCATAGCCCTTCAGCGCGCAAAACGACAGACCGTCGGGCAGTTGCTCGGCAAGTTTTGGCAGCTCATGGTACATAAGCTGATCGGCAAGGTTATTCGATTTGGTCGCGATGCCAACGGTAATGTTGTTACGGCGCGCAGCCTCGGCAAAAGGCACCAGATAGGCCATCGACTTGCCGACGCCCGTACCCGCCTCGATTACGCGATGCGTGCCCGTAACGAGGGCATCGCGTACCTCGAGCGCCATCGCGATCTGCTCATCACGCGGCTCGTACGTGGGATACATGCGATTGACCAGGCCGCCCGGAGCATAATCCGCCTCGATCTCTTCGCGACTCGGCATCTTGAGCACCGGCAGCTCGTCCGCATCAACGCGGTCGTCCGCGCGGTCGGCCTTGAGCACGTCGGCGCGTGCGGCGCTGAGCGAGAAGATGGAGCCCGGGTTCTGACCCGCCAAAAACGAGAAGATGGGACGATAGGACCAGGGCACGTCGGGGTGCATGTCGGCCAAGCGAGCCATAAGACCCTGAGATAGGTCGGTGAGTGCCACGAGCAGCACGCGCCACACGCCACACAGGGCGTCGACATCGGCGTTGGCGCGGTGCGACACCGAGTCGCAGCCGAACAAATCGGCCATAAAGGACAGCTTGTGCGAAGCCAGGCGCGGAAGCGCAATGCGCGACAGCGCCAATGAATCGATCCAAATATCGCTGACGTTGACACCGCCCTTGACCGATTCGATAAACGAACGGTCGAAGGTTGCGTTATGCGCGATAACCGGGCAGCCACCGACAAAATCGGCGAGAGCGGCCACGGCGTCAACGGCCGACGGGGCATCAGCCACATCGGCGTTTGTAATGCTCGTGAGCTCGGTAATCTCGGCAGGAATCAACTGCTTGGGATGCACAAAGGTGTCAAAGCGGTCAACGACCTCGCGGCCCGAAAGGCGGGCCGCGGAAATCTCAATCAACTCATTGTCTTGCACCGAAAGACCCGTGGTCTCGGTATCGAGGACGATGACATCCTCCTCGATAAGCCCGAACGACTGCGTCTTGGCACGCTCGGCGAGCGTGGCGTAGGAATCGATGACAAACTGCGGCGTTCCAGGGGATACGGCGTCCTTGATTAGCATGCAACGCCCGCTCGGCGAAGACCCATGCGAATCAGGCTGTCGCAGACCTGCGGGAACGTCATATCGTCCGTATGGCGGATCTCATCCGGATACAGCGACGTATCGGTCATACCCGGAATCGTATTGGTCTCGAGGATAACGGGGCCGTCCTCGCTCACGATGAAGTCGCTGCGCGAGATGCCCAGACAACCGAGGGCCTTGTGGGCAGCACAGGCAAGTTCCTGGGCACGGGCGTAGTTCTCAGGCGAAATCTGCGCCGGAATGCGATGGATATCCGTGGGGTCGACGTACTTTACGTCCAGATCGTAGAACTCGCAGTCCTCGGGCTTGCGGATCTCGACGATCGGCAGGGCGCGAACTTCATCCTCGCCATACACGCCCACCGTGATCTCGGTTCCCTCGATGCACTTCTCGACCAGCACCTTATCGCCGTACTCAAAAGCCTTGGCGATCGCCGCGGGCAGCTCAGAGGGCTCATGAACCAGGGAGATGCCATAGCTCGAACCGTTGACGGCGGGCTTCACAAAGCAGCGCTCGCCACAAACCTCGACGATATGATCGATATCGACTTCGTCTCCCGTCTCGAACGCCAGACCGGGGGCAACGGGGATGCCTGCCTTGGCGTACAGGAGCTTCGAGACCTCCTTATCGGCACCACAGGCGCTCGCGAGCACTCCCGAAGCCGTGTAGGGGATACCCAAGGTCTCCATGGCGCCCTGCATGGCACCATCCTCGCCGCCAGCTCCGTGCATAGCGATAAACGCCACGTCAAAGCCGCCGGTTGCCATGGTCACCATAAAGTTATCGGCAGCCGTGTCCAGCAGTTCAACCGAAGTGTAGCCGGCCTCCTTCAGGGCCACCACGACGTTTTTTCCCGAATTGAGCGAAATCTCGCGCTCAGCGGAATGACCGCCCGCCAAGACCGCTACGTGCATGTTCTCTAGGCTTTTACCCGGCATGGGCAGACTCCTCCTCTATAATTTCTGCAGCTGATACCATATTGTAGCGATACCCTCTACGTTTCCCCAAAATCGAAAGGCTTCCATGAATCCCAGGACTAAATCTCAGGACATTCGCGACTTGAGCCAAAACGATATTCGCGAGTTTGTTGCCGAACTTGGCCAGCCCGCCTTCCGCGCCAAGCAGCTTATCGAATGGGTCTTTGAGAAGAACGTTTGTTCGTTTGATGATATGACCAACCTTCCCAAGGCTTTCCGCGAGCAGCTTAAAGAGGCTTTTGCCTTCGATACGCCGACAGAGCTCACCAAGCAGGTTTCCAAGGACGGCTCTCGCAAGTATCTTCTCGAGTATCACGATGGCATTTCCGTCGAGACCGTTGGCATGCCGCGTCGCAACAAGCTTTCCGTCTGTGTTTCCACCCAGGCCGGCTGCGGCATGGGCTGCGCTTTTTGCGCCACCGGCCTCAACGGCCTTAAGCGCTCGCTGACTGCGCAAGAAATCGTTGACCAGGTACTACACGTTTCTAACGATTTTGGCGAGCGTGCAACGAGCGTCGTCTTCATGGGCCAGGGCGAGCCCTTCGCCAACTATGACGAGGTGCTCAAGGCCCTGCGCATCCTCAACGATCCTGACGGCATCGGTATTGGCGCACGCCACCTTACCGTCTCTACCAGCGGCGTTATTCCCGGCATTCGCAAGTTCGCCGACATTCCAGAGCAGTTTACGCTTGCCGTCTCGCTGCACTCCGCCATCCAATCTACGCGCAACAAGCTTATGCCCGGCGTTAAGAAATACACGCTGCTGCGCCTTCACGAGGCCCTGCAGCTTTATACCGAGAAGACCGGACGCCGCCCGACTTACGAATACGCAATGATCGAAGGTGTCAACGACACCAATCCCGAGATGCAAGCACTTTGCGACTTCTGCGAGGGGACGCTGTGCCATGTCAATCTGATTCAGCTCAACGACATTGAGGGCAGCCCGCTCAAGCCGTCTCCGATCCACAAGGTCGAAGATCTTCAGCGCCGCCTTGAGTCCCGTGGCATTGAGACCACGATTCGTAATTCTCGTGGCAACGACATTGACGCTGCCTGCGGTCAGTTGAAGCAACGCTTCAAGGTTCAGAAGAACGCATAGGGGAGTCTCGTCCTATAACGTTTCATGTGAAACATAGGACAGCCCCGGTTGCAATAATGCAACCGGGGCTGTTTCATTTTTATCCTAAGTTCTTAATTCACTAGTACTAATTGAACATTTTTAGAGCCAAAATAAGGGGTCCTTGTCTCATAAACCAGACAAGGACCCCTTTAGAAAAGGCAGGTAATTGTTAGGTACCTAATAACCAACGTTCTCCCACTGGTGATTAACCCAATCTTGATTAATCTTGGGATTCTTAGTTACCTGAGCAGTGCGCATTGCGACATCTTCGGTCATCACATCCATTTTCTTCTTAGATGTGTCAACGATATCCTGAGCTCCGCGAAGCAGTCGACCTCGCAACTCCTCGTCTGTCGCGATCTTATATCCGGCAAAGGCACCAGCGGCGACAGTAGTTGCCAAAGCAATGGCCGCGAGAAACTTATTCTTCATCTTGATCCTCCTGACCAAATTGAATCATTTCGCCAAGGATACGGGAGAGCTCTTCTTCGTCTTTAAACTCAATTTCAATCTTATTCTTACCGCGGGAGCTCTTCACTCGCACGTTGGTATTGAATACCTGACGAAGAACGCGAGCAGCCTTCTTAAACGACTGAGGTGTTGCGGGTCTGGGTGTCTTAGGCGTCTCTCCGGCAGAAAACAATGGAGCAAGATTTTCTGTCGCACGCACCGAAAGACCTTCTGCAACCACTTTCTCAGCAAGCCTGATTCGAGCATCTTCATAGGGAACGGCCAGAATTGCCCTTGCATGGCCAGCGGTAAGCTTTCCTTCGAAAATCATCTGCTGAACAACATCAGGAAGGTCTAGAAGACGGAGGGAATTAGTGATCGCTGAGCGCGATTTGCTGACAGCCTTAGACAAGGCCTCCTGTGTCATGCCACTTGCGTCGATAAGCTGTCGATAGCCCTTTGCCTCTTCAACAGGATTCAGATCGGAACGTTGAAGATTCTCGATAAGCGCAAGAGCAAGCATCTCTTCATCATTAACATCTTTAATGATGACAGGCAGTTCTTCAAGGCCTGCGAGTTTCGATGCCTGATAACGGCGTTCACCGGCAATGATCTCATATCCGTTACCATGCTTGCGAACCAAAAGCGGTTGCAGAACACCGTGCTCCTGAATTGATTCACTTAACTCACGAAGTTCAGTTTCGTTAAAGTGGATGCGAGGCTGATTTGGGTTTGGAACAATATCTTCAATTGGAAGCTTAGTCTCCGCTGCGGAATTTGAAGCAGAGGTTGCAGAACCACCGGTTTCATATTCAGCTTCTGACACAAGTGCATTGAGTCCACGGCCCAATCCACCACGTTTTTTTGCACTAGGCACGCTTGATCACCTCTTTTGCAAGGTTCATATATGCTTTTGCACCCTTATTTTGAGGTGCATAGGTAATTACGGGCTCACCAAAAGACGGCGCTTCGGAGATTTTAACCGTACGCGGAATCAAAGTCTTAAACGCTTTGTCGCCAAAGTACGACTGAACCTCTTCAACTACCTGATTTGAAAGAGAAGTACGCGAGTCGTACATCGTCATAAGCACGCCATAGGTGTCTAAGCCCTTGTTTAGACGTGATTTGACCATCTTCATTGACTCTAGCAGCTTCGTAACGCCCTCGAGTGCGTAGTACTCGCACTGGATCGGAATCAAAACGCTGTCTGCTGCGGTCAAAGCATTGATAGTAAGCAGGCCGAGCGAAGGAGGGCAGTCAATGAAAATAAAATCGAACTCGTCCTGAATCGGCTCAAGCAAATCTTTGAGGCGGGTTTCACGAGCAATTGCGCTTACGAGCTCAATTTCGGCACCTGCAAGCTGAATTGTAGCCGGAATTACGAATACCTTTTTGCAATTTGTATCAAGAACAAGTGATTCTGCCGGTACATCATTCAACAATGCATCATAGATGCATTGATCAAGGTCTTCTTTTTCAATTCCAAATCCACTGGTGCTGTTTCCCTGCGGATCAAAATCGACAATCAGTGTCTTACGACCTTGCTCACCCAGTGCTGCTGCAAGGTTTACAGCCGTCGTTGACTTACCGACGCCGCCTTTTTGATTGATGATTGCAATGATACGCGTGTCTTTTGCGCTCTTAGAACGCTTAACGTCGCGAAATCCCACGGTCCCTCCTGGTGTGTATTAAAGCTGTCAAACGGAGGATGTTTCACGTGAAACATTCCGATTCGATATCAACCGCCATGTTTCACGTGAAACACTGCAAGTTGTTAGTATCCATTATGTTTCACGTGAAACATCTAGGCAAGCGGATTCTTCTTAGCCATGCCATTTGCACGAGGCAATGAAACGGATGCTGGATGACTCTTCTTGAGAACAATGAACTCTCTGTGGCCCAAGCCCTCAGGCAAATCGATTGCGTCATTAAGAAGCAAAGTGAAGCCGCAAATCTTAGCTGCCGACATGCCGGAAGCTAGCTCCTCATCCGAAGGATTACCCTTGGTGATAACAAATAGACCTCCATCCTTGAGGAACGGAGCCGCATACTCAACAAGAATCGGTAGAGGGGCAAGTGCGCGGGCGGTTACGGCAGAAAACTGCTTCTTATGGCTTCGAGCATATTCTTCTAGGCGATCATGAATCGCATGAGCATGTTTCAACCCAAGAGCATGAACAAAAGAATTGACGGCATCAACCTTCTTACCAACAGAGTCAATATAAGTAGCCTTACGATGCGTGGTTATGGTTAACGGAATACCAGGGAAGCCCGCACCTGTCCCCATATCGAGCAAAGCTCCCTCAGGAGCCTTATTGATATAGGGGAGCAAAACAAGTGAGTCGAGGATATGAAGTACCGCAGCATCTTCTACGTTAAGAATACGGGTGAGATTAGTTGTCTTATTTGTTTCCAGAACCAAATCCAAATGCTGAATACATTTCCTCAGCTCAACATCAGATACGCTCAAGGAATACTCTTTGCAATAGGAAGTTAGACGAGTCAACATCTCGTCAGCTTGCTGATCAGTAAGTACTAACAACGATAGCTCCTTTCTGACAAAAATCAGTGTATCGAGAACTTTTGACAAAAAAAGGGGACGTGGAAACCACGTCCCCTTAGCATAAGCTCGAGTAGATTATCGAGCAACAATCACCACATGACGATCAGGGTCAGAACCCTCAGAATGAGTATCGACGGCATCATTGCCACGAAGTGCAATGTGAACCAGTCGGCGCTCATAGGCATTCATGGGCGGAAGCGAAACACTCTTATGAGTGCGGATGGCACGCTCGGCAGCAGACTGAGCCATGGAGGCAACCTTGTCCTGACGGCGGCTCTTGTATCCCTCGACGTCCACTACAACCGGATACCTAAAGCCAAGCTTGCGGCTCACTAGCAAAGAGAACATAACCTGGAGGGCATCAAGGGTGCGACCATGACGGCCAATGAGAACAGCAAGGTCGGGAGCCGTTACATCCAAAATCAGCTCACCCTCGTCGCCCTCATACTCATCGATAGGAGAGTTGGCGGCATCGAAGTGCAAAAGGATGGAACGCAGGATGGAAATCGCGACATCGGCAATGGTGTCGAGCTCCTCGTCGGTCAGCTCTTCACCGGCCTTGTAGCGCTGTGCAATCTCGGGATAATCGCCCGCGACCTGCGGGGCAACCTCCTCAAGCATATCCTCGATGATCTCTTCAGACATAACGTACTCCAAAAGTTAGGTACCTAAATAAGATTGATGTCCCGCTACTTCTTCTTGTGCGGGCGCGGCTTCTTCTCGCGACGAGTGACCTCAACCTGCAGCGGCGCGTTCTTAAGGCGCTCCTCCTCATCGGCCTTCGCCTTGTCGATGACCTTCTGCGTCACAAAAATCTGCTGGATAACCTGCCAAGCAGACGAGACGTCGTAGTACAGCAGAACACCAACGGGAAGGCTCCAGCCCATCCAAAGCATCATGACCGTCATGACAACGGCCATCATACGCATGCTCTGAGCCTGCTGGCCGGTCTGGTTGCGCGACATATAGAGCTGCGGAATCAGGGTCAGGACAGCGAACAGGATCAGGCAGACCAGCGCAGGCAGCGCGACCATAAAGCCATCGGCAAAGGAGGCACTCGGCGTGGTGGTCAGGTCGGGCAGGATGTTGAAGAACGAGAACGTGCCCTCGTTAAAGTACTGCGGCAGGTTACGCAGCAGCGTAAACAGGGCAAACAGGATAGGCATCTGAATCAGGAGCGGCAGGCAGCCGGACAGCGGATTGAACTTGTTCTCGCTGTAGAACTTCTGCATCTCCTCGGCCTGACGCTGAGGATCGTCGGCATAGCGCTCCTGGATCTCGAGCATCTTGGGCTGCAGCACCTGCATACGAGCCGTCGACTTGGTCGACTTGAGCATAAGCGGCGTCAGCAGCAGACGGATGATGACCACCAGGATGATGATGGACAGGCCCCAGTCGACCGCAAAGGTCTGGATGAGCTTGAGCAGCTCGAAAAGGATGTTAACGATCCAATCCCACATGTAAGTTTTCCTCCGATAGCGAGTGCCCGCTAGGGCACAGGGTCATAACCGCCGACGTGCAGGGGATTGCAGCGAGCGATGCGCCTCACGGCAAGCCAGCAGCCTCTCAAAACACCGTACTTCTCAATCGCCTGGACGGCGTATTGCGAGCACGTTGGGTAATAAATGCAGGCGTCAGGCAATAAGGGCGAAATAACCTGTTGATATATGCGAATAGGAGCGATGGCAACACGTCGCAAAACGTGATTGCTCATCGCTCCTCCCCGGCAACGCCGGCGCGTTTCATAAGCGAACGCAATGCATTGTCCATCTCCTGCGGCGAGGAAACCCTCGTCTTGGGAGTTGCGAACAAGATGATGTCATAACCCGCAACGGGAAATCCACAGCTGCGGGCGGCCTCGCGCATCACACGCTTAGAACGGTTGCGCACGACAGCACAACCGAGCCGTTTAGCACCAACGAAGGCGACCCTTCCGGAGTCGCCTTCGCCAACCGATTCACATATGGTCATTCGAATCAGAGGGTGATTGAAACGACGCCCCTGACTGAACACATGCTCGAAATCTTGCCGAGACTTAATAGTCTTCATGCGAGATGTGTGTATCGCTGCTAGACAGTGAGACGCTTGCGGCCCTTGGCGCGACGACGGGCGAGCACGGCACGACCACCCTTAGTGGCCATACGGGCACGGAAGCCATGGGTCTTGGCACGCTTACGCTTATTAGGCTGATACGTACGCTTCATCTTAAGTTCCTCCTGCTGCATTTCGAGTGTCCGCGGGGGCGCGGACGCAGATATAGACACGTGAGCTTGAAGATTGTAGGGAAATCAATGTTCAAATGTCAAGAAATCAAAGGTAAAAGGTTGCGCAGTTCACACGGTTCCCCCATAAGCCGAGTTCGATTTAGCGGTGCATGGCAACTTTTCACGATATTTCATCGAGTTTTCAACAGGTCATGTTGGCAATGTTGAGAACTTTTCGTCCGTTTTCCAAAGTTTTCAACAGGTTTTGAAAAGTTGTCGAAAGATGAGAAACATTGCACGGTGAGCTACTATTTGTTCGAAACCTTTTGAAAGATTGCGAGCGGCATGTCTGACGACTTTTACACCATGGTCGATTCCGGAGACCCGGCACCCGACAACGAGCACATCACCGGCGTGCGCGAAGAGCGTAAGGAAGGCGAGCAGACGACCACGCAGGCGCCAAAAGCCATGTACGCCGCGCGCATCGCCGTCTATGACGACATGCTGTCGACACCGCGTGTGATCGTCATTGATCCGCAAGATGTCCGCACGTATTTGGAAGAGACGACCAACACCGTCTACCAGTGCATGAAAGAACAGGGTGGCCATATCTCGCTCATGGTCATCCGCGAGATTGTCGAAAACTTTATCCACGCGCACTTTGCCGAGCCCATCATCTCGATTCTGGACGGCGGAGACACCATCCGCTTTGCTGATCAAGGACCCGGCATCGACGACAAGGAGCGCGCTTTCGACTTTGGCGTTACCAGCGCAAACAGCAAGATGAAGCGCTATATCCGTGGAACCGGAGCAGGGTTTCCCATGGTGCAGGAGTATTTGGAAAACGCCGGCGGGGCCGTGTCCATCGAGGACAACATGGGCAACGGCACCGTGGTTACGGTAAGCCTGGACCCTAAGCGCGTGCAGGAAATCGAACGCGCCGGCGGACGCGGTGCTGCCGTGCGGCCCGAGACGGAGCAGCCCACATATCCCCTGCCGGGAGCTTTTGCGCAGCAGCCCATGGCAACGCAGCAGATGCAGCCCCGCGTGGGACAGATGCAGCAGCCCGGAATGCTTCCTACACAAGAGCCCCAGGCGGCATCGGTGTCGATGCCGCCAAACGTGCCAGAGGCCATGCCGCTGGCGGATCAGGATGCAGCGGCAATGCAGCAGGCGACGGGGGCGCCGGGTGGCCAGCAAATGGGCTATCAGCCGTACCAACAGGGATATCCATATCAGCAGATGCCGCCACTGGGGTATGGCCAGCAGTTCCCGCAGCAGTACCAGCAGGGATATCAGCAGCCGTACCAGCAGATGCCGCAGCAGCAGTACAACCCCTGGGCCCAGCAGATGCCTCCGCAGCCTTACCAACAGTGGCCTCAAAGTTTTCAACAGCAAATGCCGCCGATGCAGAGTTCTCAACAACCAGCAGCTCAAATGATGTATCCTAATGCAGCAAATCAGTATGCGCAGCCACAACCGGACGTGTTCGTAAGCGATCGCGGCAACGCCGCGCTGGGCTATCTGGCGCAAAATCAAGCGTGCGGTGCTACCGATCTGGCGAGGGCGTTTGGAAACTCGGCCCCCACTTGGTCACGCACGCTCAATGACTTGGCGCAGGCCGGCTTGGTCATCAAGCATGGCCAGAAATACCATCTGACCGAACTCGGCGCCGCTCGCGTGCGAGCTCAGAGCTAAAGAACGGGAGAGACAGTGGACGAGGAAGCAAGCATCATCCTGGGGGATGCCATCGCCTTTTGCCAGCGCGACGGCCAAGATGCACGCCTCATCAACATGCTGGGGCAATCGCGCGCCATAAGCCTGACCGAAGATACGCTCACGATCGAGGCCCCCTCGCGCTTTGCCATCGCGCAGCTCAAAAAGCATCAGCCGACTATTGAGGCCTATCTGGAAGAAATCGCCTTTGCACCGATTGCGCTCGACATCGTGGCACCGCAAGGCACCGCAGCGGAATCCGCTGCCGCGACGGCGCCCGCCACGGCACCCGCTGCTTCCCCGGCGGTGCCGGCCTCCGCAGGCGACGTGCCGACAATCGAGCACCAGCACAGCGATGTTTCCCGTGAAACCATGGCACCGTTGCCGACCGCGGCGGCGACGTCAACGAACGCACCCGTCACGCACATGCCCATCGCTCACGACGCAGCGGCGGGCGCAGATTCGGGCATCGCAATCAAGAACACGCTCTCGGCCGATGATTTTCGTCGCATGATGAACCAGATGAAGGGCGGAGCGCCGACTAAGTCCACGCAAGCCGCGACCCCCGCTTCACCCATGCCAGCACCGACCGTACTGGCCGAGCAGAATACGGATGGAGCCCCGCTCGCCGCGAACTCAAAATTTACCTTTGAGAACTTTGTCTACGGCCCCGAGAACAGCCATGCCTATCGCTCGGCACTCAAGTTTGCCGCCCTCGCGGACGAGCGCGGCACGTGCACATCACTGTTCATCTACGGCAAATCGGGCCTGGGCAAGACGCACCTGCTGCTTGCTATCAAAAACGAGCTCGCCGAGAAGTCGCCCGAGATCAAGGTCAAGTATGCCAACTCCCAGGCATATCTGGACGACCTGATGACCGAGTTCGACCGCCAAAAGAAGAGCAACGCCCCCATCATGCAGGCATACCACGGCGTGGACGTGCTCATCATCGATGACATCCAAAACATCATCGGCAAGCGCGCGAGCGTGGACTACTTTTTCCAGCTCATGGACGAGTTCATCCGCAACAACAAGAAGGTCGTCATCGCGGCAGACCGCGCCCCCAAGGACCTGAGCATGGACGAGCGTCTGACCAGCCGCTTCAACGCCGGCATGCTCTGCCTGGTCGCAGAGCCCAGCTACGAGATGAAATACAAGATCTTGCAGCGCTATTACGAGAACACCATCGTCGCCGCTCCCGAGGCAGGCGACGACTCGCTGCTGGCGGCCTATGGGGGCGACAGCGGGCACCTGACCGACGAGCACTTTAAGCACATGGCTGAGGTCTCGGGCACCAACATCCGCGAACTCGAGAGCTTCTGTGAGCGCTGCGCCGGCGAGGCGGGCGACCGCGAACGCGAGGGCGGGAAGCTCACCTTTGACGATATCGACGCCATCGCCAGCCAGTACTTCGACACATCGGCCAAAAAGATCAACGTCCAGACGGTTCAGTCCGTCATCGAAGAGCAGTACGGCGTGACGCACGAGGAGCTCATCGGCCCGCGTCGCAACGCCAATATCGCCAAAGCACGCCATATTGCCATCTATCTGGCCATCGAGATGTGCGAGATGACGACCACGGCGGTGGGCGCCGAATTTGGCAACCGCAACCACTCGACCGTCAGCACGAGTTACAAAAAGGTCCAGAAGATGATCCAGGAAGACCGCACCGTCACCGAAGACCTCAAGTCGCTGCGCGATAAAATTACACTGCGCTCGTAGGGAAATAGAGACACCTGTTGAAAACTTGTCGAAACCACGGGCATAAGGTGTCTAAAACCCAACTCGCGGTGATGAAAAGTTTTGCGCAGGTTTTGAACGTGGAAAACCACCCCTGTTGCACACAGGTTGCTGTCAATTCTCTTTCTGGGTCTGACCTGCGTCTTTGGGAGTAATCAACAGTTTCGTCAGTGCTATTACTATTATTAAGATATTTATATCTATAGAAAGGTATTAAAAGATGAAGTTCACCGTCAGCCAGAGCTCGCTTACACAAGCCATCGGCGTCGTTATGAAGGGTGTCGCTTCGGCATCCACCCTTCCCATCCTGTCGGGCGTGCTCGTTAAGGCCCAAGACGGCATCTTGGAATTCCAGACCTCTAACTACACCATCTCGATCCGTCATCGCATCGCGGCGCATGTCGAAGAAGAGGGCGAGATGGTTATCCCCTGTAAGATGCTCTCCAATATCACCAAGACCCTCCCCGATGCCCCGGTCACCTTTGAGCTGTCCGAGCGCCAGGTGCTGATTGGTTGCGAGAAGAGCTCTTTTAGGCTGAACACGCTCGATGCCAATGACTTCCCCGAGTTTCCGGCCTATGCCATCGAGAGTGCCGTGGAGCTGCCGACCGATGTCTTGTCCGAAATGGTCGGCCGCGTGTGGCGCGTCACCTCGACCGACAAGGCTCGCCCCATCCTGGGCGGCGTGCACATGAAGGTCGAGAACAACACCGTACGTCTGGTGGCGACCGATTCCTTCCGCTTGGCCGTGTGCGATACGCAGGTCGAGACCTCGACCCTCGAGGGCTCCTTTGAGCTCAACGTTCCGGCTGACGCCTTTAACGACGCGCTGAACATCATGGCCAGCCAAGCGACCATCATGATCGGGGCTACCGACACCCAGGTCGTCTTCGAGGCCGGCAACACCACCTACGTGTCGCGTCGCATCGAGGGCGTGTACCCCAACTACAAGCAGCTCATCCCCGATTCGTGCGTGACGAGCGTCAAGATCGACGTCGCCGCCTTTAACGCCGCCCTCAAGCGCGTGGCCGTTATCGCGAGCGCTAACCCCGCCGTCAAGTTCGAGATCGATGTCGAGAACGGGCAGATGGGCCTGTCCTCCATTTCCAATGACCAGGACCTTGCGCAGGAGACGATTGATGTCGAGGCCGAGGGCGAGTCGGGTACCATCGCCTTCAACTACCATTACATCTTCGGCTGCCTCAATGCCCTGTCCAAGGAGAAGGAGATCACGCTGGAGCTCAAGAGCTACTCGCAGGCGGGCATCTTCAAGTCCTACGACAAGATCAACTACCTGTACCTGGTCATGCCGGTCCGCATCTAGCGCTGCGCCATGACCATGTTCGCCCGCGATCTTTCCGTCGCGCACTACCGCAGCTTCGATAGCTATCGCCTTGCCCTGGACGAGGGCGTGACGATACTTGCGGGACCCAACGCGGCGGGAAAGACCAATCTCATAGAGGCGCTGCAGCTGCTGACGAGCGGCGCCTCGTTTAGGCATCCGACCGCAGCCGAGCTCGTCCATGACGGCGCGGGCTCGTGCAAGATCGAGCTGAGGCTCGAGGGCGACGGCCGCGTGCTTGATATGGGATTGAGCGCGGAGGACGGTAAGCGCTCGTTTAGCCGCAACGGCAAGAGATGCTCTGCCGCCGGTGTGCGCGGGGTTCTGCCGAGCGTACTGTTTTGCCCCGACCATCTGGACATGGTTAAGCGAGGCGCCAGTGTGCGCCGCGCCGCCCTCGATGACTTTGGCATGCAGCTGAGCGCACGCTATGCCGATCTTGCGAGCACCTATGGGCGCTGCGTGACCCAGCGTAACGCCTTGCTCAAGGAGACCTGGTGCTGCCGCGAGATGCTTGGCGCGTGGAACGATTCGATTGCCCGCGCGGGCTCGGCCCTGCTCGTGCACCGGTTGGCCCTGCTCGACCGGCTGGCGGGCCATGTGCACACTGCCTACGGGCAAGTGGCGTCCGGTGAGGTCGCCAACGTGGCCTATGCGTCCACGCTGGGGGATTTGCCCCAGGTCGAGGATCGCGAAGAGCTGAAGGGCTGGGCGTACGAGCGCATGCTGGCTGCCCTTGATGAGCACGCCGACGAGGAAATTCGCCGCGGCGTGACGTTGGTGGGACCGCATCGCGACGAGATCGAGTTCACCGTGGCGGGTCGCTCCGCCCGTTCATTTGCCAGCCAAGGACAGCAGCGTACGCTGGTGCTGTCCTGGAAGGTGGCCGAGGTTGCCGTGGCTCGCGATGTCCTGGGCACCGCCCCACTGCTGCTTCTGGACGACGTGATGAGCGAGCTCGACGGCGAGCGTCGCGGCGCTTTCCTGCGGCTGATCGGCGATGATATCCAGACGGTCATAACCACGACCAACCTGGGGTATTTTACCGATGACCTGCTTGATCGAGCCAAGGTGGTGAGCATGGGTGAGACGTGCTAATTACGAGCGCGAGAGCGAAACGGTCGCCTTCAGCGGGTTTTTGAACGCAGAGCGCCAGCGCATCTTGGCGGCTGCGACCCCTGAGCGCCGCGCGCAGATGGAGGCCGCCGAGGAGTCGCGCACGGTCTATCGCGCATGGAACGCTGTGTGCTCGGGCACGCGCGAGGGACGGCATGTGACGGGACTGCGCTACCTGCCCGAGTCCAATGAGCTGCTGGTGTATCTCGACTCGCCCTCGTGGACGCAGGAAATGACGCTGTTGCGCGAGATCATCCGCGCGCGCATGGAGCGCGCCGGTGCGCATGTGGACGGCCTGGTGTTTAAAACCACCGCGCCCGGTCACACGCCGCCCGCCGCCAAGGAACGCCTGCGCCCGGCGCCGACCGAGCGACCGCCGGCCCCGCACGCCGACCTAAGTGAGGCCGAGCGTACCGAGATCGAGCGCCAAGTGGCGCCCATCGAAGACCAAAAACTGCGCGAGGCCCTCGAGAATGCCATGAGAGCCAGTGCTGAGTGGGCCAAGGGCGTGCAAAGCAAAAAAGAGCCTTAAATCGCATCTGGTGGCCTTGTAGAGCCAAATACCCTCGTTCCCGAGGGTATTTTTTTACGATAAACTAGTAAGGCTGTACACATTTTCTTGACTGAAGGAGGACGTGTGGCAAACGAAAACGATTACGATGGCGGCGAGATTAAGATTCTCGAAGGTCTCGAGGCCGTTCGTAAGCGCCCGGGCATGTATATCGGCTCGACGAGCGCCAGCGGTCTGCATCACCTGGTGTGGGAGATCGTTGACAACTCCGTCGACGAGGCCCTGGCCGGTTTCTGCACCGAGATCCAGGTGACGGTCCACGCCGACAACTCCATCACGGTCGTCGACAACGGGCGCGGCATCCCCGTCGACGAGCACCCTGTTAAAAAGATCCCGACGCTCGAGGTCGTCATGACGATCTTGCACGCCGGCGGTAAGTTCGATAACTCGGCCTATAAGGTCTCGGGCGGCCTGCACGGCGTGGGCATCTCCGTCGTCAACGCGCTGTCCAAGCGCGTGGTCGTTCAAGTTCGTCGCGATGGCAACACCTACGAGATGGAGTTCTCGCGCGGCAAGACCGTCAAGAAGATGGAGGTCGTGGGCACCTCGGATTCGACGGGCACCACCGTCACCTTCTGGCCCGACGACGAGATCTTCGAGACCTGCATCTACGATTTCGATACGCTGCACAACCGTCTGCAGGAGACGGCGTTCCTCAATAAGAACCTCAAGATCGTGCTGACCGACGAGCGCGAGGCGACTCCCCACGTGGAGGAGTTTTGCTACGAGGGCGGCATCATCGACTTCGTCAAGTTCCTCAACGAGGGCAAGGACGTCCCCGAGGCCTTTAAGGAGCCCATCTACATCGAGGGCAAATCGGACCCGGACGCGCCTGTGGCCAAGATGGGCGAGGTCGAGGTTTCCCTGCAGTGGAATAGCGGCTACGGCGAGAACGTCATGTCGTTTGCCAACGACATCTACACCCCCGAGGGCGGCATGCACCTTGAGGGCTTCCGCACCGCGCTCACTCGCGTGATCAACGACTACGCGCGCAAACAGAACCTGCTCAAGGAAAAAGACGCCAACTTGACCGGCGACGATGTGCGCGAGGGCCTTTCGGCCGTTATCTCGGTCAAGCTGCCCGATCCGCAGTTTGAGGGCCAGACCAAGGCCAAGCTCGGTAGCTCCTATATGCGCGCGCTCACGCTCAAGATCGTGACCGACGGACTCGCCGATTACTTGGAGGAGCATCCCAAGCCCGCCCGCGAGATCGTCAAGAAGGCGCAACAGGCCTGCAAGGCGCGCAACGCCGCCCGCAAGGCGCGTGAGGCGACCCGCCGCAAGAGCCTGCTCGAGACGGCGTCCCTGCCCGGTAAGCTCGCTGACTGCTCGGTGCGCGATGCCGAGCTGACCGAGCTCTTCATCGTAGAGGGCGACTCGGCAGGCGGTTCGGCCAAGGACGGCCGTCGCCGAGACATCCAGGCGATTCTGCCCCTGCGCGGCAAGATTCTGAACGTCGAACGCGTTGGTGACCATCGCGCGTTCTCGAGTGACACCATCCAGTCGCTGATTACCGCGATCGGCTGCGGCGTCACGACGAGTGCCGGCGACGGCGGCGACTTCGATATCACCAAGGCGCGCTACCACAAGATCATCATCATGACCGATGCAGACGTCGACGGTGCGCACATCCGCATCCTGCTGCTGACGTTCTTCTACAAGTACATGCGTCCGCTGATCGATGCCGGCTACGTCTATGTTGCCTGTCCGCCCATCTTTGGCATTAAGGTGCGCAACAAGATCCACTACGTGTATCCCAACGGCCGCCAGCCCGAAGACGAGATCCTGCGCGATACCATCCAGAGTCTGGGCCTGAACCCCGACGATAACGACGAAGACGGCAAGGCCAAGGACGGCAAGATCACCAAGAAGCGCAAGGGCTATACCGTCCAGCGCTACAAGGGTCTGGGCGAGATGGACCCCAAGCAGCTCGCCTCGACGACGATGGACCCCAGGACCCGCATCCTGCAGCGCGTGTCGATCGAGGACGCCGTGGTGGCAGACCGCGCCGTGCGCGAGCTGATGGGTTCCGAGGTCGGCTATCGCCGTGAGTACATCGAGAAGCACGCACATGATGCACGCTTCTTAGACGCCTAACCTGTTCGGCTTTCCCAGCCACCGCACCTTCGCCCTCAATCGTCGGTCGCGTACCCAAGTACGCTTCCCGCCTCTTTCGAGCGAATCTGCGGCACCTGGAAAAGCCGTCTCCGTGGCAGGGAACTAATGGACCACGCAAACCATGAGGAGGTAACGTGGCAGACGATATCAACAATAACGAGGGTATGGACGAAGCCGGCGACGCCGGTATGCCCGATGATCTGAAGCGCCTGCTTGCCCGCGCCGAGCAGGGCGAGGACGGCGACCCCGATGCCTACAACCCCGATGCCGACGAGGACGAGGAAGAGGATGACGACGGCGAGCTCGAGGAGAGCTTTGGCGAAGTCGACCGCGGCGCCTCCGCGGGCGAGGACATCAACGGCGGCCAGCTCCAGATTTCGGAGTTCGGCCGCGAGATGAAGCAGTCGTTCATCGAGTACTCGATGTCGGTCATCACCGCCCGTGCCCTGCCGGACGTGCGCGACGGCTTAAAGCCGGTGCACCGCCGCATCCTGTATGCCATGAACGAGAGCGGCATCTACCCCAACCGCCCGCACAAGAAGTCGGCCTGGACGGTCGGCGAAGTTATCGGTAAGTATCACCCGCACGGCGATTCCGCGGTCTACGAGGCCATGGTTCGCCTGGCGCAGTGGTTCTCCATGCGCACGCCGCTCATCGACGGCCACGGCAACTTTGGCAACATCGACGGCGACGGCGCGGCGGCTATGCGTTATACCGAGAGCCGCCTGGCAAAGCCCGCCATGGAGCTCCTGCGCGACCTGCAGAAGGATACCGTCGACTGGCAGCCCAACTACGACGAGTCGCTTGCCGAGCCCCAGGCACTGCCCGCGCGCTTCCCCAACCTGCTGGTCAATGGCAGCCAGGGCATCGCCGTCGGCATGGCCACCAACATCGCCCCGCACAACCTCACCGAGGCGATCGAGGCCACCTGCTACCTGATTGACAATCCCGACGCCACCGTCGACGAGCTCATGCAGATCATGCCCGGTCCGGACTTCCCCACCGGTGCCATCATCATGGGCAGCGCCGGCATTAAGCAGAGCTACGAGACCGGCCGCGGCTCCATCACCGTGCGCGCCAAGGCTCATGTGGAGTCCACCAAGACCGGCCGCAGCCGCCTGGTCTTTACCGAGATTCCCTACATGGTCAATAAGGGCACCCTGCAGGAGAAGATTGCCCAGCTCGTCAACGACAAGCGCATCGAGGGCATCTCGGACATGCGCGACGAGTCCAACCAGAAGGGTATCCGCCTGGTCATCGAGCTCAAGAAGGGCGTCATTCCGCAGGTCGTGCTCAACAACCTGTACAAGTACACCTCGCTGCAGACGACCTTTGGCGCTAACAACCTGGCGCTCGTCAACGGCGTGCCCAAATGCCTGAGCCTGCGCGAGATGCTGCAGCACTACATCGACCACCAGGTCGACGTCGTCACCCGCCGCACCCGCTTCGACCTTAAGAAGGCCCAGGCGCGCGCCCACATCCTCGAGGGCTATCTGATGGCCCTCGACCATATCGACGAGGTCATCAGCATCATCCGCTCCTCGCAGACCGACTCCGAGGCCAGCAGCCGCCTGATTGAGCGCTTTGGCTTTACGCCCGAGCAGACCACGGCCATCCTCGAGATGAAGCTGCGCCGCCTGACCGGCCTGGAGCGCGACAAGATTCAGGAAGAGTTGGACGGCCTGCGCCGCGCCATCGCTTACTACGAGGACCTGCTGGCGCACGAGGAGAAGATCCTGGGCGTCATCAAGGAAGAGATGCGCGAGATCTCCAAGAAGTTTGGCGACAAGCGCCGCACCGAGATCAGCCAGGTCGAGAAGGACCTGGATGTGGAGGACCTCATCGCCGACGAGGATATGGTCGTGACCATCACCCACACCGGCTATGTGAAGCGCATTCCGGTGGCAGCCTATCGCGCCCAGAAGCGCGGCGGCAAGGGCGTGTCGGGCGTCAACCTCAAAGAGGACGACGTTATCGACGAGATGTTTATCGCGTCCACGCACGAGTACGTGCTGTTCTTCTCGAACAAGGGCAAGGTCTATCGCCTGAAGGTGCACGAGCTGCCGGTGGGTACGCGCCAGGCGCGCGGTACCGCGATCGTCAACCTGCTGCCCTTCGAGGAGGGCGAGAAGATCGCGAGCGTCATCAGCTGCCGCGAGTTCCCTGCCGACGAGTATCTGATGTTTGCCACCAAGAGCGGCATGGTCAAGAAGACCGTGATGAGCGCATATGACCGCAGCCGTCGCGACGGCCTGATCGCTATCAACCTGCGTGACGACGACGCGCTGCTGAACGTGCGCCGCGTGCGCGAGGGCGACAAGATTATCCTGGCCACTACCGCGGGCAAGGCGATCATGTTCTCCGAGGAGCAAGTGCGCGCCACCGGCCGCGATACCAGCGGCGTTCGCGGTATCGGAATGAAGGACGGCGTGAGCGTTCTGGGCATGGAAGTCACTAACGGCAACGGCGATCTATTCGTCATCACCGAGCGCGGCTACGGCAAGCGCACGCCGGTCGCGGACTACCCGGAGCAGAATCGCGGCGGCCAGGGCGTCTACACCATCCAAATGACCGAGCGTAAGGGCAACCTCGCGGCCATGAAGACGGTGGGCCCGCAGCACGAGCTGTTCATCGTGACGGAGGGCGCGACGGTCATTCGCGTCAAGACCGACGAGATCAGCCAGACTGGCCGCGCTACCCAAGGCGTCAAGATGATGACCGTCGACGACAACGACCGCATCTGCGCCGTAGCCCGCATGACGGCCGCCAAGGAGAAGCCCGAAGGCGAAGCCACAGAAGACGGCTCTGCTCCCGAGGAAACCCCTGTCGACCTAGGCGACGGTAACGACATGCCAGAAGATCTCCTCGACGAGTAAGAGGCCCTAGCTGATAGAAAATATCAGACCCCATATATCGGCGGTCGGCGCACCTGCGCGCCGACCGCTTTTTTGACAAACTTGGAGCCCCGTGTCAGACGGCTGGGCGAGATGGGTTAGGTTTGTCGCGAGTTCCGCACGCAAAGAAGGCCACTTAATGTGGCCTTCGTCTTGCGCAGGACTGCCCGAGCAGCAAACCTAACCCATCTCGCCCAGCCGTCTGACACACCCCTCAAAGATTTTCAAAAAAGTTGTTGACGCGCGCGTAACGACTCGTCTAATATATCCCTTGCGCGATGGACCTGTAGCTCAGTTGGTTAGAGCGTCCGGCTGATAACCGGGAGGTCACAAGTTCGAATCTTGTCAGGTCCA
>CAKUBM010000027.1 GCA_934643145.1 uncultured Collinsella sp.
TGAAGGTCGTCCGCCGCGAGGTCGAGCCCGTCGTGACCCCCGCCGACAACGTCAAGACGCTCACGCTTCTCAACGCCATCAAGGAGGCCGCCGAGACCGGCCAGCTCGTCGAGCTGTAATGCCTTAAGAGCGGCCGCGGCAGAAACCCCATGCCGAGTCCCTCGGTCCGCCACAAATAAGCCCCTCTTCTTTGCCCCGCGAGCAGCCTCCTGCCCGCGGGGCATTTTGGTCACCTTGACCCTATCAACCGGGACCCAAAAATACTACTTGGGTGGAGCGGCGGGTGGTATCCTTGGTAGCCCTGTGCTGCAAACGCATCTTAAACGCAAGGAGTCGCATGGACCTAATCGCTCAGCTTGCCCGCGAGCTCGACCTTAAGGCCGCCAACGTCGAGGCGGCCGTCAAACTCATCGACGAGGGCAACACCATCCCCTTTATCTCGCGCTACCGCAAGGAAGCCACGGGCGGCATGGACGACGTCGCCCTACGCGCCCTCGACGAGCGCCTGTCCTACCTGCGCAATCTTGAGCAGCGTAAAGAGGACGTCATTCTGCTCATCGACGCCCAGGGCAAACTCACGCCCGAGCTCGAGCAGCAGATTCGCGAGGCCACGCAGCTCCAGCGCGTCGAGGACCTCTACAAGCCCTACCGCAAAAAGCGCATGACCCGCGCGCAGAAGGCCCGCGAGGCAGGCCTGGAGCCGCTCGCCAACATGATCATCATGCAGGCCTCGGCCAAGGGCAGCGCACTCGACGCCGCCGCGGCATACGTCAATGAGGAGGCCGGCTTCGACACGCCCGAGAAGGCGCTTGCCGGCGCCGCCGACATCGTGGCCGAGACGGTGGCCGAGGACCCCGAGAACGTCGCCGACCTGCGCGCCTTTACGCAAAACACCGCCGACATCGTCGTCGAGGCCACCGACCCCGCCGAAAAGACTCCCTACGAGCCGTACTACAGCTATGATGAGCCGCTGCGCCGTATACCCAACCACCGCGTGCTGGCTATCGACCGCGGCGAGCGCGAGGGCAAGCTCCGCGTGCGCGTGAACGTCGACGACGCTGCCGCCACGGCGCGCCTCGGCAGCCGTTGGCCCCGACGCCAGGGCGTGTTTGCTCCCATCTTCGATGCCGCCATCGCTGACGGTTACAAGCGCCTCATGGCCCCCTCGCTGGAGCGCGAGGCCCGCGCCAAACTCACCGTTCGCGCCCAGACCGAGGCCATCAACGTCTTTGCCAAGAATCTCGAGGGCCTGCTCTCGGCGCGCCCCGTACGCGGCGCCCGCGTGCTCGCGCTCGACCCGGGCTACCGCACCGGCTGCAAGGTCGCCGTCATGGATGAGACCGGCAAGCTACTCGACCACGGCGTGGTCTACCCCACCAAGCCGCGCCACGACGTCGCCGGCACCAAGCGCGAACTCGCCCGCCTCGTCAAAAAGGACGGGGTCAACACCATCGTCATCGGCAACGGCACCGCCAGCCGCGAGACCGAGGAGGTCGTCTCGGAGTTTATTGCCGAGCAGGCGCCCAGCCTTCGCTACACCATCGTCAACGAGGCCGGCGCGTCGGTGTACTCCGCCTCCGAGCTCGCCAGCCAGGAATATCCCGACCTGGACGTCACCGTACGTGGCGCCATGAGCCTGGGCCGCCGCCTGCAGGACCCGCTGGCAGAGCTCGTCAAGATTCCGCCCCAGTCCATCGGCGTGGGCCAGTACCAGCACGACCTCGACCAGGCCGAGCTTTCACGCGCCCTGGGCCACGTGGTGGAGGACGTCGTTAACCGCGTGGGCGTCGACGTCAACACCGCAAGCGCAAGCCTGCTGGGATACGTATCGGGCATTACGCCGAGCGTGGCCAAGAACATCGTGGCATACCGCGAGGAAAACGGCGCCTTTACCGATCGCCGCCAGCTTAAGAAGGTCCCCAAGCTGGGACCCAAGGCATACCTCAACGCCGCGGGCTTCCTGCGCATCAGCGGTGGCAAGAACCCGCTCGATGCGACGAGCGTCCACCCCGAGAGCTACGAGGTGGCCACGTCCGTCCTGGAGCGCGCCGGCGTTGCGGCAAGCGAGCTCAGCCGCGGCGGCGTGCCCGATATCGAGCGTCGCCTGGGCAGCATTTCGGCACTGGCAAGCGACCTGGACTGCGGCACCCTCACGCTCATCGACATTGTCAACGAGCTCAAGAAGCCCGGTCGCGACCCGCGCGACGACGCACCCGAGGTGGTCTTTAGCCGCTCAGCGCTTTCCATCGACGACCTGGAGCCCGGCATGGAGCTCAAGGGCACGGTGCGCAACGTCGTCGACTTTGGTGCCTTCGTCGACGTGGGCGTGCACCAGGACGGCCTCGTGCACATCTCCAAGCTGGCCAACCGCTTTATCAAGCACCCGAGCGACGTGGTGCGCGTCGGCGACACGGTCAAGGTGTGGGTCGAGAAGGTCGATCGCGACCGCAAGAAGATCTCCCTCACCATGGTGCAGGGGAAGTAAACCGCCAAAGCAAGGGTCCCCCCTCTCGCGACGTGCAAAATCGCGAGTATTCTGCAGATTCCACTGTTCCGGATGCCCCTCAGAGACGAAAAAGCAAGAAACAGCCCCCGTTTTAGCGTCGTCAGAGCCAAAACGGGGGCTGTCCCGCGCTTCAACCAACTGGTAAAAGCCTTTACCTTGCTGAATACTCTCAATTTTGCACGGCGCAGGCGGGGGTACCTTTGTCCACGGCAGGATATGGAAGCCTATCACCAACCTACCGGCAAGTTCGTGTCGGCAGCCCTGGCCTTTCCTTTGCCTAGCGCGACCCTCGCGAAGCGCGTGAGCGATAGGGAAAGGAAAGGCCAGGGCGAACAACCCGCGGCGCAGCCAGTGTTCGCGTTACGGCAGGATATGGAAGCCGAGCGAGGCGATATCCTTGGCAAAGCCGCGCACGGTGTCGAGCGAGACCTCGTACGGATCGCGGCCGATGTTCTTGCGCTTGGTCAGGATGCTGTTGGGCACCGTAATGATCTGGCAACCGCATCCTTCCGCCTGGTAAATATTGATAAGCTCACGCGTGGACGCCCACAGGACCTCGCAGTTGGGCTTGGCGGCGGCCTTCTTGACCGACTCCGTCATAAACGGAATGGGATCGACGCCGGTGTCGGCGATGCGGCCGGCAAAGAGCGAGATGATAGACGGCGTCTCGGCGTCAACGGCCTCGACCATCTCATCGACCTGCTCGGGCGTAAAGATGGTGGTGACGTTGACCTTGATGCCGTCGGCAGAAAGCTTGCGCACCAGCTCGGCGGTGGACTCACCCTTGGTGGTCACGCACGGAATCTTGACGTAGACGTTCTCGGCCCAGGTAGCGATCTCGCGGGCCTCGACCTCCATGGTCTTGACGTCGTCGGCAAAGACCTCAAACGAGACGGACACATCGGTGATGTGGGCCAGGACCTCCTTGGCAAACGCGCGGTAATCCGTCACGCCGCCCTTCTTCATGAGGGACGGATTGGTCGTGAAGCCCTGAACGTTGCCGTTCTCGTACATGTCGAGCATGCCCTCGAGGTTTGCACCGTCAGCGAACACCTTGATTGCCATCTGTCTGATTCCTTTCGCTTGCACATGGGCGTTAAACTGCTAAACACTTTACCTATGTTTATCAAGGCGTGAGCTGCGGGTTTTTATCTTCTCGGCGAACGGTTTTACGGTTTTACCATTTTTATATCAACGCCCCAGCGGCAAAACGTTTTTGCCATTCATTGCGTTTGATTCCACTCACGGCGCAGAGACGATGCTTCGTCAACACGTTTTCACAACCACTCCAAAACAAAAAGCGGTGACGCCTCATTTGAGACGTCACCGCTTCCGTGTAGGAGCCGGTTATCGGAGCTCCGCCCGATTAGGGCTTAACGTATGCCTGGATTACTCTTCCTCAACGTGGTTGATCACAGCGCCCTTGGTGTGGATGAAGTTGGGGACAAAGGCAACGATCAGAAGGACAGCGAGAATCGCGTAGACACCGGTGGTACCGAAGGCCTCGGCAGCGCGGCCGAGCGTAATACCAATAACGGAGAAGTCGAAGTCGCCGAACGTAGTGTTCTCGAAGCCGAAGACGTCAAGAACAGGCAGGAGCAGAGCAGGGGCAAAGGTGATGAGCAGGCCGTTGACGAAAGCGCCAAGAGCTGCGCCCTTGCGGCCACCGGTAGCATTGCCGTAGATGCCGGCGGTAGCACCGCAGAAGAAGTGGGGAACCATACCCGGGATGATGAAGATGCCCAGGGTAGCGCCCACGATGAACATACCGACCACGCCACCGATAAAGGAAGCGACAAAGCCGAGGATGACGGCGGTGGGAGCATAGGGGAAGAAGACGGCGCAGTCGACGGCCGGGATGGCACCAGGGATCAGCTTGTTGGAGATGCCCTGGAAAGCCGGGACCAGGTCGGCAAGGATCATACGGACGCCGTTATAGACGATGGTGACACCGACGGCGAAGGACAGAGCGCAGGTCAGGGCGTAAACAATCACGTTGTCGCCGCCAGCGGTCTCAGCAACAACCGCAGGATCTGCAATGTAGGCAGCAAAAGCAGTCACCAGGTAGAAGAAGGCCATAGTAAGAGCCGTGGAGATGGTGGTGTCGCGCAGGAAGGCATACTTCTCGGGAACCTCGATCTTCTCGGTGCTGTTCTCCTCGGCGTCCTTGGCAAACAGCGTACCGACCGCAGCGGAGATATAGTAGGCAAGCGAGCCGAAGTGACCCATTGCGATCTCGTCGCCATCGGTAACCTTCTCGGTGAAACGCTGGCCGACGGCGGGAAGCATAGCGCTCACGAGGCCCAGGAACATACCACCCACAATGATAAGCTGGACATCCTCGAAGCCAGATGCCTGCAGAACAGCAGACAGCAGGCAAGCCATGAACATGCTGTGATGGCCCGTCAGGAAGATGTACTTAAACTTGGTAAAGCGAGCAATGATAATGTTCACGACGTAGCCGAGAATCAGGATCATCATGGTCTGAACGCCGAGGACGCTCTGAGCCATCGAAACGACGACCTCGTTGTTGGGCACGACGCCGGTGATGTGGAAACCGGTCTCGATGAAGGTACCCAGCGGAGCAAGGTTCTCCTGAACAACAGCGGCGCCAGCGGACAGCATGATGTAGCCAAGGATCGGCTTCAGGGTGCCCGTCATCACCTTGTGGGCGGGACGCTTAAGCGCGACAAGGCCGACAAAAGCGAACAGGCCCATAATCCATGCTGGCTTGGTCAGAATCGATTGGATAAACTCAAGTATGGGAAGGATGACTTGCATCTGGGCTTCCTTTCTTTTTAACGTGGGCGCGTTTCCCTCTTCCACAGGGAACCGCCCTTTTTTGTGCCGCTTTAGGCGTTAGCGGCGGCCGCCTTGATTGCCTCGAGGGCGTCTTCGCGGATCTTCTTCTTGTTCACATAGCTGCGAACGATCACAACGTTGCCGTGAAGCTCGGGGGCGAGCTCCTTAACGGTGATGAACAGATCCGGATTTGCGGAAGAAGCACCGTTCAGGTCCATAGACTCAACGTCGGCCTTGATGCCCTCCTCCTCGCAAAGCTCCTCGACTTTGCCAGCGAGCATCAGGCTGGACCCGATGCCGTTTCCGCATACGGTGATGATATGCATGGCAACCTTCCTCTCCTACACGTGACGGTTTTCCCGTCTATCCAAAAGCGGCGACGCATCGCCGTGCCATTAAGGCCTAAAAGAATGAACGCATGGTCTCCAGAACCTGCTCGGGCGTATCGCACGCGCTGAGCTTGGCAACGCAGTCCTCGTCCTCGAACATCTGCGAAAGCTCCGCCAAGCAACCAAGATGAGCCTTGGGGTCGGGTGCGCAGATGCCCACGAGCACGTGAACCGGATCGAAATCCTCATGTCCAAATGCGACCGCAGGATCAAGCGTGACGATGCAGATTCCCGCTTCGCTCACATTGCCATCGGCCTGAGCGTGGGGCATGGCGATGCCCTCTTCCAAGACCATATAGGGACCGAATTTGTGAACCGATGAAATCATGGCGTCGACATAGCTCTGGTCGCATTTGCCTGCGTCTACGAGCAGCTTGCCGCATGCCTTAATCGCTTCCTCCCAATCGGAGGCCTCGACATGGCAGGCAACAAGCTCGGGCTTAAGAAGATCGGTCAGCATGTTCGTCCCCTACTCCTCGGGCAGGATGTGAAAACCGAGCGCCTGAATGTCGCGGGCAAAGCCCTTGACCGTATCAAGCGAGTACTCGAGCAAATCTTTTCCGAAATTCTTACGCTTGGCAAGAAGGGCATTGGGGACCGTGATGATCTGGCAGCCAACAGACTCTGCCTGGAAGATGTTGAGCACCTCACGCGTGGATGCCCAGAGAACCTCGGCGGCAGGCTTGACGGCAGCCTTCTTTACGGACTCTGCCATGAGGGGCAGCGGGTCGACACCGGTATCGGCGATACGGCCGGCAAAGATAGACAGGATAGAGGGGGTATCGGCAGAGACGGCATCGACGAACTCGTCGACCTGCTCGGGCGTGAAGATGGTGGTGACATTCACCTTGATGCCATCGGCAGAAAGGCGCTTGACCAGCGCAGCGGTGGACTCGCCCTTGGTGTTGAGCGCCGGAATCTTAACGTAGACGTTGTCCGCCCAGGTTGCGATCTCGCGAGCCTCGGCCTCCATACCAGCCTCGTCGTCGGCGAACACCTCAAAAGAGACCGAAACATCGGTGATGTGCTCAAGAACCGTCTTGGCAAAAGCACGGTAGTCGGTCACGCCACCGGCCTTCATAAGGGAAGGATTGGTCGTGAAGCCCTGAACGTTGCCGTTGTCGTGCATGTCAAGCATGCCCTCGAGGTTAGCGCCGTCGGCAAACACCTTAATCGCCATATGTTCGGTCCTTTCTCATCTAGCATTATTGCTATCGAAAGCCTTTTTCTTTGTTTCAAAAGCTCTTCGGCTTTCTTTTATAAACTACTTCAAAAGATATCGAAAGCCCAATTGACAACTTTCCGTGAACGGTCGAATATCGGGCGTGAACGTATCGCTTTTCGGCAACACTTTCAGAACAAAACTCTTTACAGGCCATTTACGTGCACACCATCCGCTACTTATGATGTAAGAACATGCCATATCATTCATTTTGTTCATTCGATTATGCCTTGTTCTTTTCATATCGATACGTTATATTTCGAATACGAAAGGCATTTCTTTTGCCTTTCGTTCAAAAGGAGCGACTTATGGCATCAACTTCAGACCTTTCTCCGGCCGAACGTCAGCGATTTATCATGAACTGGCTGGCCGAAAAGCCAAATATCTCGGTATCCGACATCGTTCGCCGCTTTTCGGTTTCGGAAGTTACCGCGCGACACGACCTCGTCTCGCTGGAATCGGAAGGCAAATTGCGTCGCGTACGTGGCGGAGCGGTATCGCTTTCTCGTTCCAATGCCATTTCGTATCCCGAAGAGCGCATCAATGTCCAGGTCGAGGCCAAGGAGGCAATCGCCGCGACCGCGGCAACCCTTGTTGACGATGGTGACGTTCTGGTGATTGACATCGGCACCACGGCCTTTTACTTCACTAAAGCCCTCATGGACAAACGCGATATCACCATCATCACCGGCGATCTTGCCATCGCAAACTATGCCAGCTTTAATCTGCCCAATGCTTCGGTAGTGCTGCTGGGCGGCTCCGTGCGCAAGGGTCACCTCTATCTCGCGGGCGCGCTGACGCTCGACTGCATGAGTAAGCTTCATGCCGACAAGGCATTTGTGAGCGCGGACGGATTCCATCCCGACCACGGCTTTACCGTCGAGCATGACTTCTCGGCCATGATCAAGCGCACGTATCTGACCAACTCAAACCAGGGCTACATGATGGTTGACCAGGGAAAGTTCAACAAGACCAGTTTTTATCAGTCTGCTCAGATCGATGACCTCGATGGCATCATCGTTGATGGGGACAACGAGGGCATCATGACAGCGGCAATCGAGAGCAGCCGCAGTCATCCCAAGCTCTATTTTGCAAAATAACTCAAATGGCCGGTTCACCCACAGTGAGGGCGAACCGGCCATTTATTAGATCAAGCCGAAGTGGCGCATGGCAGTGACGGTGCCGTCGTGGGCGACATCGTCGGTCACGTAGTCGGCGACCGCCTTGACCTCGGGCATGGCGTTGCCCATGGCCACGGCCGTCTCGACGGCGACGAGCATGCCCAGGTCGTTGCCCGAATCGCCAAAGCCAAAGGTGCGCGCATTTCCCTCGCGGCCCAGATACTCCAGCGCTCGCGCCACACCCACGCCCTTGTCGATACCCTTGGGGCTCAGCTCGCGATTTGCTTGCTGGACTCACTTGGAAAAGCGGCGGTAAACGCATCTCCCGGTCAATCCGGCACCGCCGAAGCGAACCCCACACACGCCCTCCGGCAAGCGGCACGCGCCCGTCAACGCAAAGGTCCGGTGGGACGCACCTAGCATCCCGCCGGACCGTCACTCGTCCAGGAGGCCGCCGCGACGAGCCCCTAGATCTTCGCAAGCTCCTCGGAGATGACGCGGCAGACGTCCTCAGCCTGAGGCATCACGCCGTACATTTCGAAGAAGCCGTGGTCGCAGCCGCGATAGCGAATCGCGGTGACGTCAACGCCCGCATCCTGCAGCCTCTTCGCGAATAGCTCGTCCTGATAGCGCAGGTAGTCATACTCGGAAGAGATGATGACCGTGCGGGGGAACGCGCTCACGTCCTCCGCGAACAGGGCAGACACCCTCGGGTCGAGCATCTCCTCCGCATTGCCGTTGGTATACATCATTGGCAGGTCGTCGTTGGCGTTGCGGATGCGATCCACCCTGCTCAGAGCCTCGGCCCTCTGGTCGTTCACGATCTCATAGAGGTCATAGGACCATTCCTCCGGAACAGGGCCGCCGTCGACGAGCGGATACAGCTCGGCCACGAGCTGTATCCTGTCCGCATGGGACCCGTCGAGGACGACGGCATTGGTCAGGCTTCCGCCCGCGGAGTCGCCAGCCACGGCGACCCGCGTCGCGTCGACACCCAGCTCATCCGCATGCTCGACAAGCCAGTCGAGCGTCTTCACGCAGTCCTCGACACCACCGGGGAACATCGTCTCGGGAGACAGGCGGTACTCCGGGTAGATCGCGACACAGCCCGTTCGCTCAGCGATGTCGCGCAGGCAGTTCTCGTACTGGCCAATGTTGCCCACCATGAAGCCGCCGCCGTGGATGAACACGAGCGCGGCGGAGCCGCTCTCGTGGCCCTCGGGCGTGAAGACGTGCAGGGGAATGCCCCTGTCGCCAAAGTTCATGACGACGGTCTTCTTGGCGACGTTCGAGCCCCTCACGACATGGGTCTCCTTGTTAGGAGCGGAACGCCACGCGATCACGTCCACCGGCCCCGCCGGCGCCGGGCCGGCGGCGAGCTTCGCATGGGCGCGCGCGTAGACGCGCGGATCGAGCACGTGCTCGCGCTCGTCTCCCGGCACGGGCTTCAGCAGGAGCTTCAGCCCGTTGGGCTCCACGACCTCCCTAGATCCACGCTCAAGCACTTCAAGCTCGGAAGTGGGGTACTTCCTCTCCTCGGTGCCCATGGCTAGCCGATCTTCAGCTCGTCAAGCTTGGCGTCAAGCTTGGCCATCTCATCGGCGGAAAGCTCCCACTCGAACGTCTCGCAGTTCTGAATCGCGTGGGCGTCCGTGCGCACGCCAACGAGCGCGGTGCCCACGTACTCCTTCTGGGTGCTCCAGTTCACGGCGACCTGTGCCACGGGCTTGTCATGAGCCTCGGCGATCTCGTCCATGACCTTGAGCAGCTCCTGGACGCGCGAGAACTTGGGCTCCTGGAAGTAGTCGTAGAAGCCGCCGCGAACATCGCCCTCCTCGAACTTCGGCAGCTCGCGGAACTTGCCCGACAGGATGCCCGCGCCAAGGGAGCCATAGGTGAAGGAGTCGATGCCACGCTCGTAACCCCACTTGATGAGGTCCTCGGAGGAGCGGTCGACCATGGAATAGGGCGGCTGCTGGACGTCGATCTGAGCGACCTTCTCGCACTCCTCGATCATCTCGGTTGTGAAGTTGGAGACGCCGATGTGGCGAATCTTGCCCTGCTCCTTGAGGAGCTGGAGGGCGCACATCGTCTCGGAGAACGGGGTCTTGGCGTCGGGCCAGTGCACGAAGTAGAAGTCGATGTAGTCGGTGCGGAGGTTGCGCAGCGAGCTCTCGACCTCCCTCATGATGTTCTTGAACGAAGAGTCGCGGTCATAGCCGGCGGCGCTGGTGATCAGGCCAACCTTGGTCGAGAGCAGGTAGCTCTCTCTGTCGACGCCCCTGAGCGCGTTGCCGACGACCTTCTCGGACGTGCCGTTGCCATAGCACGGCGCGGTGTCGATGAGGTTGACGCCGTGATCGAGCATGGTGCGGATGGCGGACATGCTGGCGGCGTCATCGTTCTCACCAAAGGAGTCGCCGCCGATCGCCCAGGTGCCCACAGCGAGCTGGGAGACGTCGACGTCGGAGTTCTTGAGGTGCGTGTAGCGCATGTTCTCTCCTTATAATGGGGCGGCACGCGTCGAATGCCCTCGATCGCGTGCCGCCGGGAATTGCCTTGGACAAGCTTCTAATGATCCGAAAGCCGCCTTACACGATGCCCACGAGGCCGAGGACGAGCGCCAGAACCATGATGCCGACCAGGATGATGTTGACGTTCACGTTCTTCTTGCGCAGGAGCCAGAGGACGACGAGCGTAAGTCCCAGGGGCACGATGCCCTTGAAGATCGAGTCGAGGTAGGTCTGGATCATAACGGGGTCAGAGTCCTGAACCGGAATGGACAGGATTGTGTTGAATTGGACGTTCGCCGCGGTCATGGCGCCGATCATCACGAGGCCGATCGTGGAGGTCGCCTTGGTGATGAGCTTCATGAGACCACCCTCGTACATCTCGGAGATGAAGCTGGTGCCCATGCTGAAGCCGAGGTAGGTCATGAAGTATCGGCAGAGGATCGACGGGATGTTGTAGATCAGCAAGAACATGATCGCGCCGAGGGGCGAGCCGCTCATGGCGAGGTTGATGCCGATACCGGCGGCGATAACACGCAGGACGCCCCAGAAGATTGCGTCGCCGATGCCGGACATCGGGCCCATCAGGGAGACCTTGATACCGTCGATGGACTCGGTGTCGAAGTCTTCGTGCTGCGAGTTCTCCCTCTCCATAGAGGCGACGAGGCCCATGGCGAACGTGCCGACGTTCTGGGTAATGTTGTACCAAGTCGTGTGACGCTTCATGGCGTCGGCACGGGCCTCGGGGTCATCGGCGTAGTAGCGGTTAAGCGCGGGCTGGACGGAGTACAGCCAGCCGTCGGCGCCAGCCTTGACAGAACCGCCGGCGCAGGAGGCGAACACGGAGAAGGAGCGCAGGAAAATGCTGTTGAGCATCTTCTTGTCTTCAGGGCTCACATTCTTGGTCAGGTTGCTCATGCGAAGAAATCCTCCTCGTCGCTGGTTACAGAGTCGCCGGAAACGGCCTGGGCGGCCACGCCCTTCTTGGTGAGGTCGAAGATCTCCTTGTCGCGGAGGGCGGAGGCCACCGCGATGATGACACCGAGAACCGCGATGGCGATCATCGGGAGACCGAGGTACTGGTAGAGCGTGAAGCCCAGGAAGAAGTAGATGCTAAGCTCGGTGCTCCACAGCATCTGGAGCAGGAGCGCCATACCAACGGCGGGCAGGAGGGCGCCCACGGCGTTGAGGCCGTTCATGACATTGGCCGGAATCTGGTTAACGATGGCGGCAACGGGCTCGGCACCGAGGTAAACGCCAAGGAAGGCGATGAGGCCAAAGACGGCGTACTTAACGAACCAGAGAACGAAGTGCTGAAGCGCGAGGCCCTTCTCGTTGCCCTCAGCGGCCATCTTGTCAAAGGTGGCGGCGAAGAACGCGAGGAACACGTTGTTCATGAAGATCGAGAGGAACGCGGTGACGACGCCCACGGGAACGGCCAGCGTGATAGCAGCACCCTGGTCGATGCCGGCGCCAACGGTGAAGGCGACGGCGAGGGCGGTCGCGGTAACGGGCTCGGCGGAGATAGCGCCACCGATGTTAACCGCGCCCATGAAGATCGCCTCGAGAGAGGCACCGATGATGACACCGGTCTTGACGTCGCCCATCAGGAGGCCCGCAACGAGGCCTACCACGAGAGGACGCTCGATCATGCACTGACCGAGAACCCAGTTGCCGCCGTAGCAAATCAGCACGGTCAACCAGGCCATTATTGCCAACCCAATCATTTGACTTCCTTTCTTTCATTTCATTTGGCCGCCTGGCCAAATCCCCTTATTTCCCCGCCGCCTCGATCAGACTCTTGAGAGGAGTCTTGGGATTGGACGGGATAAGCTGATGGAAAACCGGAATACCCTGCTCGCAAAGCTCCTTTGCGGCCTCGAGCTCATCCGGGTTGAGCATGATCGTGGAGTTGAGGGCGACCTTGCTATCCGGATCGGACTTGTCGAAGCGGCCGACGTTGGCAACGTTCACGCCCTCGATCTTGCCCGGCGCGCCCTTAACGAGCTCAAGCACGTCACGCACGCAGTTGGTGAGCGCGAAGATGCGCATGGAGTCCGCACGCGGATCGTTCGCGATGCGGCAAGCATCCGGAACGTCCTTGACGAGGAGCTTCTGGCCCGCCGGCGTACCCATGGAAAGCGTCATACGAAGGGCGTCGCTCTCCACGGCGTGCTTGTTGGCGACGATGATCCTGGTGGTGTTGAGCTCCTTGGTCCACACCAGGGCGACCTGTCCGTGAATCAGACGGTCATCGACTCGAACCTGAACAATCATTGCTTCCTCTCTCTACTTGTTAGTACTCTCTAATCAAAGAAGTCTCCTTCGGACTCCTCGTTGTCCAAGACCTTGCTCGGAGGCTCGACGACCTGCATCGTCGCCCTCGCCAGCTCGACGCTCTGCTTGATCGAATCTGCCGTGACCGGCTCGGCGCCGAGGAGCGTCTCGATCACGAGGCCGAGGTTCATACCGGTGACGTGGACGATCCCGCGCTTCTCCGGCTCCATAAGGACGACCTTCTGGAAGACGGAACCACCGTAGATGTCGGTGAAGATGATGGCCTCGTCCTCAGGGCCCACCGAGTCTATAAAGGCCTGGATGCGAGGGGTGAAATCGGAGTCGTCCACGTAGCAGTCAACTGCCTCCACCATGTCCGCCATGCCGGTCAGGATTCCGATCGAGCTCCTGATTCCGCTTGCAAGGTGGCCGTGCGACGCGACAAGAACTTTCTTCATCGAGTCTCTCCTAGAGCGAATAGTGGTTGGGGTTCAGAAGCTGGATCTTGCTGGCGACGAACGCGCGCATGTCGGGGGCGGCGTCCATCAGGAGGCCAACGCCGTTGCCGTCGTTCTTACCGGAGTTGATGTCCTTCTCGAAGGCGCGGTACATGGAACGGAAGTACTCCGTGGCGATGTTGAACTTACTCATGCCGAGGTTCACGGCCTCCTGGAGCTGCTCGTCGGGGATGTCGGAGCATCCGTGCATGACGAGGGGGACGCTGACGGCCTCCCTGCAGGCCTTGATGCGCTCCATGTCGAGGTTCGGGACCTTGACATAGGGGCCATGGGCATTGCCGACGGCGATGGCGAGCGAGCCGCAACCGGTGCCCTCGACAAACTCCTCGGCGAGGTTCGGGTCGGTGTAGTGGTCGCTGTTCACGAAGTCGTTGGCGTCAGAGCCGTTGCCGACATGGCCGAGCTCGGCCTCGATGTCGACGTCGAAGATCTTGGCGACCTGGACGACGTCCTTCGTGAGCTGGTAGTTCTCCTCATAGGGAAGTGAGGAGCCGTCGACCATGACGGATGGGAAGCCGGCCTTGACGCCCTTGACGGCGATCTCGTAACCAGCGGAGTGATCCTGGTGGACGGCGACGGGCACGCTCGCGCGCTCGGCGTAATAGCGGGCGGCGAAGGCGATGATGTCGAGGGCGCAGTGGTCCTCGAAGCCGGGCCAGTACTGGATGATGATGGGCATGTGCTCATCCTCGGCGGCCTGGATCGCATAACGGATGGTCTCCGTATTGATGACGTTAATCGCGGGCACGCCATAGTGGTGCTCGGTCGCATGTTGAAGAAGCTCGTTGACCTTGATGAGAGACATCTTTGTCTTCCTTTCACCTGAATAATCATTGGATCGGACAGTTCTCAGCTCGTCAGCTGGTTGAACACGAAGCGAAGCGCGAGGCAGGCAGGCGCTTGCGAGGCGCGGTGGAGCCTATGCGGCCGCCTGGCCCTCAGGCTGCGGCGTCGCGCTTCGACGCCATAGCACGTACGCCACAAGAGCAGCGACTGCAGCAATCGTTGAAGCGAGGGCGAAGGCCAGGAAACCCGCGTGCGTGCCGAGCGCGTCGCACGCCCAACCGCCAAACAGGTTCGCAACCACGACGGACAGACCGCTCTGGACCATCGCGAAGGCGCTCTGACCTCGAGCGCGACAATCCTCGTAAGTGTGGTTGGCAATGTAGGTAACGCAGGAGTAGTAGACGGTCATGTAACTCACGCTCTGCAGCAGCTGGCCGCAGATCATGACCGGGACGATGCCGGTGCCCACGAGCACGAGCCTGAGCGCCGCCATGAAGCAGGAAAAGATCAGGAGGTTCATCTCGCCGAAGCGCCTGACCAGCTTGGAGGAAACGAGCAGGATGGGGATCTCGCTCGCAGCGGAGACCGCACTCAGGACGCCCACGAGGTTCTGACCCTCGCCAAGCTCGACCGCGTAGCGGCCCAAGAACGCTCCGATGAAGCCAATCGCGGCCGAACTGATGAAGGCGAAGACCAAGACGAAGGCGATCTCATTGCTGGTGAACAGCGAGAGGAGGCCCTTTCCGTGGGAGACCTTGGGATCGTCCGCGGCATTGGCGCGAACTCCCGCCTCGGGGAGGCGCCACATGTGAGCCGCGAAGACCACCAGCGCGGCGGAGACCACCGCGAACTGGATTTGAGGAGCCATGTCGAGCAGCCGACCGACGATCAGGACGACGATGGCATAGCCGATAGTGCCACCCATGCGAATGCGAGAAAAGTCCAGGCCAGAGCGATCCGCGAGCTCGATGACGAGGGAGTCGCTCAGGGGCAGGAGCCCCGAGAAAAACGCCGAGAACGCAAAGGTTACGAGAAGGACCGGGACGAACGTCGACGCCAGGTAATACAGCGGAGCGAGTACCGCCGCCGCAAGGCAGAGGATCACGATGACCGCGCGGCGGCGCCCGAGTTTGTCGGCGATCGTCGACCAGAGCGGCTGGATGGCGAGCGCACACACCGGGGTCGCCGCGAGGAGGATGCCGGTCTGGGCTGCGCTGAGGCCGAGGCTCGTGTAGTGAGCGGAGAGGAACGGCGAGTACACGCCCGCGCAGACCCAGTAGAGGACGTTCGCGAAGAACAGCGAAGTCATGCTTGCGTTTGTCCTGGCGTTGTGCATCGTGCTTCTCCCTTCTTGCTCACCGGGTGCCTGTCTGGGCTTCGAAGTGATTCGCCATCTAGCGTGAAACGAAGTTGCGAGGCGTTGGAACAATGTTCTGTTGTTTCATCGTTTTCGTGCTGTTGTTTCACGGCTCATAAGATAGCAGCTCAAGATGAGATTGCGCCGGGGAAGCACCGATTTACCGTGAACGGTAGGAAATCAGCGGTGAAACGCTATTTCACCGCTTATGAAACATTTTGCTTTATTTTCACCTCTCTTGACCTAAGATACAAAGCAAACTAGGGCCAAGGAGTAACCATGGATAAGACAGGAGATGTGCTCAGCCACATCTGCGCGGTCATGAGCAGCCTATCCCCCTCGGAGAAGGCAATCGCAACGTATGTGCTCGACCACCCGTCGGACGTCGCAACGATGACCGTCCGCGAACTCGCCGCAGAAACCGGTACGTCACCGGCGTCTGTTTCGAGGTTCGCAAGGACGCTTGACTACCGAACCTATTCGGACATGCGTCTGGCGCTCGGCATATCCATCAGCAGGGCCTCCGGCGAGGAAAAGGCCACGGGCGGCAAGGTTACTCTGGACGACGTCGAGGGCTCCATTAAGTACGTCCTGTCTCACAAGGTCAAGGAGCTCTCCCAAACCGCCTCGCTCATTGACTCCGATGACTTTTCGACAGTCGTCAATCTGCTCCACAACGCCAACCTCGTCCTGATTGCGGGCGTCGGCAACTCGATTAGCATGGGCGTAAACGCGGCGTTCAAGCTCTCACAGGTTGGAGTCAGGGCGTTTTGCCCCAGTACCACCGATGCCATGGTCTCCGCCGCAACCAGCCTCAAGGAGAATGACATCCTGCTCGTCATTTCGACGTCCGGATACTCGAAGCGCCTCGTCAACATATTCGACTCTGCCGAGGATTCGAACACCCCCATCATCATGATCACAGACAACCCAGATACGCCGCTCGCGAAGCGTGCCACGTATATCATCCGAGCCATCTCGCGAGATCAGGCCATCACCGGAACCGAGGTCGCCTTCTCGCACAGCTCGATCAACTTCGTCATCGAGCTGCTGTTCCTCTTCCTGACCTCTTGCTGGGATGACCCGGTAGAGTTTAACAGGATCATCTCGAAGAATCTCTTGGGAGACAGGCAATACAGCTAGGACGACGCACACCGGCGCACCGACGCCCAGACCGAAACGGGAGGACCCCTTGATAAAGCTCATCCTCGCAGACATGGACGGGACCCTGCTGCCGTTTGGCTCAAGGGTCGTATCGGAGCGCACGCACAGCGCGATTCTTTCGGCGCTTGATGCGGGCATCGCGTTCGGCCCCGCAAGCGGCCGCGACTACGCCGACCTGGCCGATGCCTTTGACGGCGACACGCGCTGTTTCTCGACCGGCATCATGGCCAACGGAAAGAAGGTCTTCTCCGGCGGCGAACTCGTGTTCAAAAAGACGCTCTCGACGGAGGCCCTCGTCAAGCTCGATAGCGCCGTACGCCCCTACGCGGGGACGTCACTCTGGCTAGTCGCCGATGTCGATGAGACAGGCAAACGCTGCGAGCAGTTCCTCTGCGCCGTCGAGCCTGGCGACGAATTCGCCCTGGAAATCGTTAAGGACTCCGGAAGAGACATGGCGCTCGGAGACGTGCCCACGAACCGTGACGTCATCACCGCCGGCATCTTCGTCAACGTCAGCTCCGCCCCGACGGAAGTCGTTCGGAGTCGATGCAAGGAAGCCTGCCCAGAGCTTGATTTCCCCTCGCCCGTCCCATTCTTCCTCGATGTTGTTCCGGCTGGCTGGAGCAAGGTAAACGGACTCGACGCGCTTCTCGGCAGCCTTGGGGTCACGCTGGACGAGGTCGCTTTTATCGGAGACTCGGAAAACGACGCAACGCTCCTCGAAAAGGTGCCGAACTCCTACGCAGTCGCGGGCGCGATGCCAGAGGCGAAGGCCGCGGCCCATCACCTGATCGGGGACGCAGCCGAGGACTCCGTCGCGAAGCTCATCGAACAGATTGTCCAGCAGCGAGGCTAGGGTTCCGTCAGCGTGGCATGCGCCGCGTGCCTCGTCATCCGTTCGTGGCGCGCTACCTCGTGACGATCCAGAGCGTGGCCATCGTCGCGACGCCGATGCCTACGATGAGCGCGGCCCACAGGACGCGGACCACGAGGTTCATGTCGCCCGCCACCACCATGTCGTTCGCGTGCCAGAACCAGCTCTCGTTTGCCTTGCGCATGATGCCCTCCCTTAGCCTCGATTACGCCATCTATGGCCGAGCAATCGCAGGTCGCGTGCCATGGATTTGCCCTACGCCCAGCTTTCAGTTCTGTAAGGCGGCGGGAGCCTGTGCGAGGCCCCGAGTCCTGAGGCTGTTGCAATGAAAATGGGAATCAAGGGGCACGCATCAATCATATGGGTTCCTTTCGAGGGCGAGAGCAAACGAAGCATCCATCATATAATGGAGCGACGCAATCAGAGAGGTCACCCATGGAATTTTACGCAAGCTGCCCCGAGGGCTTTGAGTCCGCACTCGCCGATGAGCTTAAACGCCTCGGGCTTTCGCATGTCCGCCGCCTGAAGGGCCGCGCTACGTTTGAGGGCGAGCTCGAGGAAGGCTACCGCGCCTGTCTGTGGTCGCGCCTGGCCAGCCGCGTGTTTGTGGTGCTTGGGCGCTTTGAGGCGCAGGATGCCGACGAGCTGTACGGCAGCGTTTACGACATCGCCTGGGAGACCATCATCCGCCCCGGCGCCACCATCGCCATCACCGCCCGCGGCGTGACCGAGCAGCTGCGCAACACGCGCTTCTCGGCCCTGCGCGCCAAGGACGCGCTGTGCGACCGTCTGGCCGAGACCACGGGCCGTCGCGCCGATGTCGACGCCGCCGACCCCGATGTTCACCTACTGCTTTCGCTGCGTCAGCGCCGCGCGAGCATCAGCCTGGACCTTTCGGGCGACCCGCTGTTCAAACGCCTGCCGCCCGCAGCGACCCGCGCCGGCGAGGGCGCGCACGTGCTGCGCCCCGACTACGCCGCCCTAGTGCTGGCGCAGGTCGGCTGGACCGCACTGTGCGAGCGCGAGTTGACGGTCGACGATTACGAGAATGAAGCCCTTCCCACGCTGATCGATGCTTCGTGCGCCGGCGGCGGTCTGCTGCTAGAGGCCGTGAACATTCTGACCGACCGCGCCCCGGGCGCCGCACGCGAGCGCTGGGGCTTTGAGGGCTGGCAGCTGCACGACGCCGCTCTGTGGGAGCAGCTGCTTGCCGAGGCGCGCGAACGCGAGACCGCGGCGCGCGAGCGCCAGGCACGCATCGTGGCCGTAGACATCGACCCCGCCGCCCGCAAGACCGCCGAGCGCATGGTCAAGAGCGCTGGCTACAAGCGTTTTGTCGACTTTTGTGCCGCCAAGCCCGCCACCGTGCTGGACCATGCGGGCGCCGTCGCCGGTGCCGCCGTGGTCGCAGACACCACCGAGACCCCGCTTTCGCTCATGCACGACGCCATGACGCTGGTCGGCGAGCTGCGCCGCGCGCCCGAGCTCGCTTCGGCACCGGTCGCCGCACTCACCCGCGATGGCCTTATGGCCCGCGCGCTCCATGCCGAGCCCGCGCGCTCCATCGCCGTCATGCCCAATAACGAGGAGGCGGCTATTGAGGTTTGGCCCTCGCTCGACCACGCCGCCGCAGCGTTTGAGGCTGCGACCAGCGCGGATGCTGAGGGCGAGACCGCGGACGCCGACGACGTCATCAGCGACGAAGTCCCCGCCCCCGCCATGCCCGAGCCTGCCGCCACGCTCGACTTGGGCGACGGCAAGCCGCTGCCCGTGCTCATCCCCGAATCCGAGCAGTTCGCCAACCGCCTGCGCAAGAACGCCCGTCTGCGCCGCAAGTGGGCCAAGCGCGAGGGCGTGAGCTGCTACCGCGTCTACGATGCCGACCTGCCCGACTACTCCGCTGCCATCGACCTGTACGAGGGCTGCCCGCAGACGCCGGGCCGCTGGCTCGTCATCGCCGAATACGCCGCGCCCAAGACCATCGACCCCGCGCTTGCCCAAGCCCGCATGCTCGACATCTTGGCCATCGCACCGCGTATCCTGGATGTTCCGGCCGAACATGTGCACGCCAAGGCCCGCATGCGTTCGCGCGGCGGCTCGCAGTACGGCAAACAGGGCGCCGGCAAGGGCGCATCGGGCGAGCGCGCCAACATCGCGCGCCGTCGTCTGCCGCTCATCGAAGAGGGCGGCCTTACCTTTGCCGTCAACTTTGACGACTACCTGGATGTGGGCATCTTCCTGGATCACCGCGTCACCCGCAACCTGGTGCGCGAGCACGCCAAGCAGGCACGCCGCTTCCTCAATCTGTTCGCCTATACCGGCACCGCCACCTGCTATGCGGCAGACGGCGGCGTCGAGGAAACTGTGACGGTCGACCTTTCCAACACCTACCTGGACTGGGCCGAGCGCAATATGCGCCAGAACGGCTTTGTTGGTCCGCAGCATCATTTTGTGCGCGACGACGTGCTTGCCTGGATTCGCGACCAGCGCCAGACGCGCAACCGCTGGGACCTGATTTTTGTCGACCCGCCCACGTTTTCGAACTCATCCAAGATGGGCCGCCGCACCTGGGATGTCCAGCGCGACCATGTTGAGCTTTTGGCCGGCGTATCGCGCCTGCTCGCACAGGGCGGCCACGCCATCTTTAGCTGCAACCTGCGCGGCTTCCGCCCCGAGACGCGCAAGCTCGCGCGCGCGGGCGTCGTGCTACAGGACATTACGGCGCAGACCATCCCCGAGGATTTCGCGCGCAACCAGAAGGTGCACCATTGCTATATCGTGCGCCGCCTGCCCATCGAGGACGCCATGGCAGAAGCCGGCTTTAGCGCCGAGGAAATTGCCGAGCGTGTCGAGGAGCTGCGCAACCCCGAAGCCCGCAAGCCTCGCGCAACGGCACCCGCGCACGCGCAGGCAGGCGACCGGGGGCCGCGCGGCAACGGCAAGCCTGACTCCGCCGGTAAGCCCAAAAAGAAGAAGTTCTACGCCAGCAAGCCCAAGGGCAAATAACAAAGTTGCGGTGGAATATGGACTGTTTGGCCGCCAAATAGGCCAATTCCGTCCGTATTTCACCGCAACTCATGAGGGGATGTGGGCGATGGGCTAGCCTTGGGTGACTAGGCGGTAGCCAATGCCTACGTGCGTTTGGATATAGCGCGGATGCGCGGGGTCGGACTCGATCTTCTTACGCAACGTGCCCATAAAGACACGCAGGCTCGCCAGGTCGCTCTTGGTCGCGGTGCCCCAGATCTCGTGCAGGATAAACTGGTGCGTGAGCACCTTATCGGCGTTGTGGGCCAGCAGGCACAACAGCTTGTATTCGATCGGCGTCAGATGCAACTCCTCGCCGGCCATCGTGGCGATACCGGCATCGTAATCGATGTGCAGCTCACCCGTATCGAACGTGCCCTCGGACGCCACGCTGCCCGTCTGCTCATATGACAGGCGCCTGAGCGTGGTGCGGATGCGCGCCAGCAATTCCTCGACCGAAAACGGCTTGGTCAGGTAATCGTCGGCACCGGCGTCGAGCGCACGGATTTTATCCGCGTCCTCGCTGCGCGCCGAGACCACGATAATCGGCATGCCCGACCACGAACGCACCGACTCCACCACCTTGACGCCATCCATATCGGGCAGGCCCAGGTCGAGCAGTACAATGCTCGGCGCCTGCGACGACGCAGCGGCAATGGCGGCGTGTCCGGTCTCCACGGCCATATGACGCAGGCCGTGCGCCTCGAGTGCGGCTACGATTAAGTTGCGGACGGCGGGGTCGTCCTCAACGACCAAGATCAGCGGTTTCACGGCAGAGTTCGGCACAGCGCTACTCCTTATCAAACGAAACATCGGCGGCGGGAAGCTCAATCGTAAAGACCGAGCCGTGCGGTTCCGCCGCGGCAACCTCTATGCTACCGCCATGCGCGAGCATAATGGAGCGGCAGAGCGAAAGCCCCAGGCCCACGCTGCGGTGACCATCGGCCAGGCCATGGTTGGCGGTGTAGAACGACTCAAAGATGCGGCCGCGGTCCTCGGGCGCAATGCCAGGGCCGTCATCGGCGACCGAGCACGTCACGCGCCCCTCGTCGACACCAATCGAAATCACGATATGCGAGCCCGCCGGCGTATACGTGATGGCGTTGTTCACCAGGTTCACCACAAGCTGCACCATCAGGCGCGCATCGACGTTGACGAGCGCCGGCTCGTCGCCCGCCACCACCTTAAGGTCGTGCTCGCGCACGGCCGGGTTCACGTGGCGCAGCGCCTCCTCGACGATATCGTCCATGAGTTCGAGCGTGGTCGACAGATGCATACCGCCGCCCTCGAGCTTGGTGATGGCAAGCAGGTTCTCGACGGTGGCGTTGAGCCACAGCGCATCGGAGCGAATGGACAGCAGCATGTTGCGGCGCGTCTGGTCGTCGAGCACGGCGGTGCCGGTCGAACCCTGATCGAGCAGCACATCGGCATTGCCCGAGATGCTCGTGAGCGGTGTGCGCAGATCGTGCGAGATGGAACGCAGCAGGTTGGCGCGCAGCTGCTCGTTTTTGGCGAGCACCGCTGCCTCCTCGCGAGCCTTCATGGCACGGGCGCGATCAATCGCCAGCTCGCCTTCGCTCACGATAGCATCGGCCAGCATCCGCTCTTCGTACGTGAGCGCATCGGCCTCGGTAACGATAGCCAGCACGCCCACCACCGAGGCAGGGCCGCCCGAGCGTACGATGCTCTCGCCCGAGCGCACCGTGAGGTAAATACCGTAAAACGCCGAGCCGCCATAGGTGGCATCGAGCGGCGTTCCCACATAGGCCGAGGACGAAAGCAGCGGCGGCATCTGAGGCGCCAGGTCATGCACCGGCGCGGTGTCGCCAACGGCCGTGTATGTCGAGCGCGGCAGCAGGTCATCGCCTTCGTCATCGGCGCTATACCACACGCATGGGCAGCCCGAAAGGCGCGCCAGCTGCGTGGCCATGGCATGCACGATCTGCGGCTCGTCGGCGCAGCGCTGCAACATGCGGTTGGTTTCGAGAACCATCTGCGTACGGCGGTCGCTAGCAGCGGCCTGTGCCAAGGCACGGCGCAGTGCCAGCGCGATCGAGCTCGACACGAGCGAGACCACGAACATGATGAAAAACATGCCGGGATGAATGTGGTCGATAAACGTTAGGGAGTACCGCGGCTCGATGAACAAAAAGTTATAGAGCGCCACGGCGGCGACCGAGCTCAGCACACAGTACAGGCGGCTCCAGGTAAAAAACGCGCACAGCTGCACGGCGAGCACGTATACAATCATGACGCTCGGGGCAAGACCGGGTCGGTCGAGCAATGCGCCCACAACCGTCGCCGCCACCAACAACCCTGCCGACACACCGGCATCGTACAGAGGCCCGCGGCGCGTCTGCGTCGAACGTCTCCACCAAAAGCTATCGGCAAGATCGCCATCCGAGTGGACGTCCATCGGCACCGATCCCTCCCTCAAAAACAAAAACCACCACAAAGGGGCCAGGCACCTTTGTGGTGGTTTCCCTTGTGGTGGTCCTAAGTGTAAAGCCTTTACTACCGGCAGTCGCTAGACAAACAGCACGTGCGCGAGCAGGGCGCAAACGCACGCCGCGGCAAATACCAGCGCCACGACCGAGATCACGCGATCGGCCATGTCCATGTTGGCTCGGTTCGTGAAGAACTGGTCCTCGGCGGCGTCGATACCCACCTCGCGGACATCGAGTGTCCTTGCATCCATGTTTACCTCCCCGGCTTTTACTTCATCCATCGATAATCAACCCCGTGTAGCCCGCCGACGCCTACGGGCGCTCGTTGGGCGCCAGGCGCTGCATCTTGTTCACAGCCTTGAACTTGGTGAACAGCGGCACATACTCAAAGCTCACGTTGGAGTTCTCCAGGCCGTACCAGCGCGCGGGCGTGCCGGCGGCGCGGCGGATGATGTACTTGAGCGTGATGGCCGTGCGCTCGCTGGGCTCCACGTCGCTCTCGGGCGCCAGCAGCTTGCGGATCATGACGAACTTGAACGTGCCGATGTTGCCCGGATCCTTGTAGACCGAGTAGTCATGCGTCTGCGCCGGCAGCTCGCCGGTGGCAGCCAGGTCCTGAACGACCTGACGCAGGTAGGCATTGACGCGCTGGTTGATCTTGTAGCCCAGGTACAGATGCACGCGGAACACGTAGTCGGTGCCGAACGTCTCGACCGAATAGGCAAAGGTATGCGGCTCGTCCATGGTCTCGACATTCACGAACCACCAGGCGCGAGCGCGCTTGGGATGCTTGTCCAAGATCGAGTAGACGATATCACGGTCGATGTAGTCGGTATGGGTGTCCTTGGTCAGGTACACGATGTTGTCGCTCAGGCGCTCGTAGCGATCGTCATCGCGCAGCCGCTTGAGCTGCGGCAGGTAGCTGCGCAGCGGCAGCAGCGTAAACTGGCGCTGCTCGACCGCCGTGCCGTTGTACCAGCACACCATAATGCCCATGATGAGTGCAGCCATGAGGATGGTGAAGTAGCCGCCGTGGAAGAACTTGGTGAGCGAGCTCACGAAGAAGAAGCCTTCGAGCAAAAGGAAGAAGGCCGCGAAGATCCACGGAGCAACCTTGAGCTTGCGCTCCTCGTGCAGGTAGAAGAAGAGCAGCAGCGTGGTGCACATCATAGTCAGCGTAATGGCAAGGCCGTAGGCGGCTTCCATATGCGCCGAGTTCTGGAACAGCAGCACCACGATAACGCAGCCGACAAGCATGACGTTGTTGACCATGGGAATGTAGAGCTGGCCTTTGGTCTCGGCAGGGTAGAAGACCTGCATGTGCGGCATGAGGTCCAGACGGCTGGCCTCGGACACCAGCGAAAACGCGCCGGTAATGAGCGCCTGCGAGGCAATGATGGCCGCGATGGTTGAAAGGCCGACAGCAAACGGGCGCAGGCCCGGGGCGAGCATCTGGTAGAACGGGTTAAGGTCGGCAATGCCCATGAGCTCGGGGTTGGCAGCGTTGTTGATAAGCCAAGCGCCCTGGCCCATATAGGAAAGCAGCAGGCAGCACTTAACGAACGGCCAGGTAGCGTAGATGTTGCCGCGGCCGACGTGGCCCATGTCGGAGTAGAGCGCCTCGGCACCGGTGGTGGCGAGGAAGCAGCTGCCCAGAATCATGATGCCCGCATGGTTGTTGGGGCTCAGCAAAAAGGCGATGCCGCGCACCGGGTTGAGGCACAGCAGCACGGCGGGGTGCTGGAAAACAAAATACAGACCCGTGCCGCCCAGGAACAGGAACCACAGCGTCATGATGGGACCAAAGGCATGACCGATCTTGGCCGTGCCGATGCGCTGAACCAAGAAGAGCACGATGATAATGGCGAGCGTAATGGCGACGACGCGGCCCTGGTCATCGCCCAGCACGGTATGGACCGCCGGGATGGTGCGCAGGCCCTCGATGGCTGTGGTAACGGTAACGGCCGGCGTCAGGATGCCGTCGGCGAGCAGCGCGGCGCCACCCAGCATGGCGGGGATGATAAGCCACTTGCCGCAGCGCTTGACCAGGCTGTACAGGGCAAAGATGCCGCCCTCACCATGGTTATCGGCACGCAGCGAGATCAGCACGTACTTGATGGTCGTCAGCAGCGTGACCGTCCACACGACAAGGGAGAGCGCGCCAAGCACGAACTCCTCCGTGACGCTTCCGATGCCGCCGTTGCCGGCAACGAGCGCCTTGGTTACATACATAGGGCTGGTGCCGATATCGCCGTACACCACGCCCAGCGTGACGAGCATCGCAGAGATGCTCACAGGAATCGCAGCGTGCGAGGCTGCCTCCTTGGCCTTTTGTTCCATAAGCCGGTTTCCTCCCAACTTTAATGTTCGAAGGGATTATAGGTAATCGGCCCATGTTTGAATGGCACTGTTTTCCCAGCTAAATAAACATTTATACGGCCTTTAGGCCACCTCGGCGATATGGAATGCGGCAAAGGGACTGTCCCTTTGCCGCATCCGTCATTTTCCGAGCCAGTTTTTGAACCACCACTCCATGGAACGGCTCATCTCGGCCATAAAGGGGCTCGTGTGCTTGCGGGTGTAGATATCCACCACGCGCTCGCCCACCTCGCGGGCATGTGGACGGAACATCGCGTCCATCTCGGCCACCTGTGCATCCATAGTCGCGGTATCGGCGCGGCGATAGCGCTCCTCGTGCACCAGGTTCACCACGGGATGTGCGATTGCCGGGCGCTCCTTGCGGGGCGTGCCGATGATGAGCATCGATAGCGGCATGGTATAGGGCGGCAGATCGAGCAGCTCGGCAACTTCCTCGGCGTTCTCCACGATGTCGCCAATGTAGCAGCTCCCCAGGCCCAGGGCCTCGGCGGCAACCACGGCGTTTTGCGCAGCGATCACGGCATCCTGCGCCGCGATGGCAAAGTCGCCCAGGCCCGGTGCACGGCGGGGCGCCTTGCCCGTGCGCTCGACAAACTCGGGCTCAAAGCAGCCCACGTGCTCAAACAGATCGATCCATTTGGCGTAGTCGACCACAAATATAAGTGCCCAAGGGGCCTTGGCGATCATGGGCTGGTGGTCGCACAGGTCGGCCAGGCGATCCAGCGTAGCCTGCTCGCGAATGCTCACGATGGAATACATCATCATGGCGCCCGCCGACGGCGCGCGACTCGCCGCATGCAGAATCGCCGCCCGTTGCTCATCGGTCACCGCCACGGGGTGCCCGTCGTCATCGCGCGCGAAGGCACGCGTGGAGGAACGGCGTTCCAAGATGTCCAGCACCGCATTGCCCGTAGTCTCGACCGGATAGCCGCACGTATCGACCGCCGCTCCATCGCCGCCCATGTCCGCCTTGCAAACCTGCTCGCCCATCGCCCTACCCTCGCCATTTCTTTAAGAAGCCTTTACGTTTCCGTGTAATTCCCGTCCATTATCGCGCAGGTCGCCGCTACATTGCGCAACACCGCCACGCACGCGCGTTATTATGGCTGGTTGTTGTGCGCAGTCACCAAATGCAGCGCATATCTTGGTAACAATCGGGTAAACCCCCGCTTTCGTAGGTTTTAGTTTGTGAGGAGTCTCAGCATGTTCGCTGCCGCCATCTCGCTCGTCGGTCTTGCGGCGACCGTCTACCTTGTCTTGCGCGAGGCCAAGGCCATTCGCGCTCAGTCGGGCACCGTTGCCAAAAGCGCTCTTGGGTGGAGCGTCGCCTTCGGCCTGTTCCAGCTCTTTTTGACCATTTGGGGTGCCATTGGCCTCGTCGCCCAAAACGAGCCGCTCGCCTTTGTGATGCTCATCCTGACCAACGCCATCCTCACCGGATGCGCTTGGGCCAGCATCGCCCGCGACCGCATCGCCCCGCGCGTCTTTGCGTTTGCCGCGCCCGACGCCCCCGCCCCCACCGGCAAGCTCGCCCGCCTGCGCGGCGCCTTTGTGGGCAAACCACTCGTCGCCGCGGTCCTGTGCCTGCTGCTCGCCGGCGTCTTTGCGCTGCTGGGCATGGAAGTCTCGTCCAACCACGACTTTACCTGGGTCTACCCCCTGTGCATTCTGCTCGAGTGGGCCATCATCACCGTGCTCATGACCGGCCTGTTCTTCCTATTCCAGCGCCACGGCGCAGCTCCCGCGGTCCTGGCCTTTGCCCTCTTTGTCCTGGGCATTGCCGAGTTCTTCGTCATCACGTTTAAATCCATGCCCATCCAGCCGGGCGACCTTTCGGCCATCTCCACCGCCGCCGCGGTCGCCGGCAACGGCTACACCTTCTCGATCTCGCTGTTCTGCGTGCTGTCGATGGGCTTTACCGCCATCGGCATGCTGCTGTGCGAATACGCCGGCATCGTGGCGCCGCACCGCCAGAAGGGTGCCGCCAACGCCAAGCGCATGCTGCTCACCAACCTGCTTGTGGCCGTGCTGTGCCTGGGCGGCGTGACCGCGCACGTCACGCTCATCGACTACTACAACACCCTCGGCATCACCGTCTACACCTGGCGCCCGCTCGAGAGCTACTGGCGCGAGGGCTACCTGCCTGCCTTTATTAGTGCGGCGCAGTCCATCAAGCCGCCTAAACCCGCCGATTACTCCGTCGACGACGCCAAGGCCACGCTCAAAAAATACGCCAAGGCCTACGACAAGTCCGATGCCGCCAAGAGCGACGAGCACGCCGCCGCAAAGGAGCAGTTCGATAGCGAGAAGCCCACGGTCATCGCCATCATGAACGAGACCTTCTCGGACCTGTCGATCTACCAGAACATGCGTGCCGGCTACGAGGGCCCGCAGTACTTTAAGAGCCTGTCCAACTGCCTCAGCCGCGGCAAGCTCTACGTGAGTGCCTACGGCGGCGGCACGGCCAACACCGAGTTTGAGTTTTTGACCGGCAACTCCATGGCCAACCTGGGCTCGGGCGTGTACCCGTACACCATCTACAACATGGAGACGACCGAAAACCTGGCCGAGCAGTTCAAGTCGCTCGGCTATGCCACCACGGCCATGCACCCCAACCACGCGACCAATTGGAACCGCGAGAACGTCTACAAGGACTTTGGCTTTGACCAGTTCCTGTCCATCAACGACTTCCAGGGTGCCGATACCCTGCGCGGCATGGTGACCGACCAGGCGACCTACGACAAGATTCTTGAGTTGCTCAACCAGAACGCCGACCCGCAGTTTATCTTCGACGTGACCATGCAGAACCACTCGGGCTACGACACGGGCTTGGTGCCGCTCGACAAGCAGGTGCACCTGAACATCGACACGACCGACCTGGACGCCAAGACCGTCGAGGACGGCACGCTGTCCGATGTCGACGAGTATGTCTCGTGCATCGAGCAGTCCGACCAGGCGCTGCGCTACTTCCTCAACGCCCTGAGCAAGCTCGACCGCAAGGTGGTCGTAGTGTTCTGGGGCGACCATCAGCCGTTCTTCCCGTCCAAGTTCAATGACAAGTGGTTTACCGACGAAGATGACGCCACCCACCAGGAGCGCCTGTGGCAGACCGACTACATCATCTGGGCCAACTACGACGTTGCCGGCTGTGACCAGACGAGCGAGACCGACGACCTGTCCACCAACTACCTGTCCACCCAGCTCATGCAGCTGATCGGCGCCCCGCTGACCGACTACCAGAAGGCGCACATGACGCTGCGCGAGTCGCTGCCCGCCATCAACTCGGTGGGCTACGAGGACGCCAGCCTGCGCTGGGCGCTCTCCTCCAACGTCACCGGTGACGACGCCGCTGCCGCAGCCGCCACCAAGGCGCGCGAGGATTACGCCAAGATGCAGTACTACGAGATGTTCCGCGACGGCAAGAACGTCTACACCGAGCACTTCCAGACCGAAGCCAACGAGACCGACCCCAACCTGGCGCCGGGCACGACCAAGATCAAGTAGCTGCTAGCTGCTGAGCCACAACTGAAACGTCTGTCCAGGCGGAGGCATATAAGGTTCCCTGCTCGGACAGTCCTGCGCAAGACGAAGGCCACATTAAGTGGCCTTCTTTGCGTGCGGAACTCGCGATGAACCTTATATGCCTCCGCCTGGACAGACGCCCTGATGTTGGGGCGTGGCTTGTCATGCGCGTCGCGGAAAGTGTGTCCCGGAATTTGCCTTCGGAGTGGGACGCAGTTTCCGCTAGAGGCCTCTATGGGAAACTGCAACCCGTTTCCCGGCCAAATAGTGGGATGCGGTTTCCGGCTGGAAGGGCATTGGGAAAATGCGTCCCGCTCTGGGCCTAGATTGTGGGATGGGATTTCCGCTTACGGAATCTTCAGTTGAGAAAACCCGGGTAGCCAAGTTGTTTGGCTACCCGGGTTTTTGGGTTGTCGATATGTTCGACTGGCTACTAGTGGGTCTTGCGGCGCTTGATCAGCATGATGAGGGCTATCACTACGAGCGTTGCTCCCGCTGCTGCTGCGGTGGCGACTAGGGCGAATATTTGGTCGCCGGTGTTTGCGAGGTTCTTCGCTGTGGTCGTAGTCTTGACCTTGGCGCCGGTCTTGGTTCCGTCATTGGACTTTGGCTTGTCCGGATTCGTCGGGGTCTCGGGGTCCTTTGAGCCTTCGGAATCGGTTGGGCCGGCGGTGTTTACCAGCGTATGGTCCAAGAACTTCTTGGCGCCCGCACTTGCCTGTGAGAACAGGCGGCGCGTGCGGATCGGGGTGGCATTCACCGTTGTGGGTGCTGTTTCCTCGGTCGCGATATTCGCGAGCGTCACACCGGTATCGAGGCCAACATCGTTGTAACCCACATGGCAGTAGTACTGCGCGCCGTCATCATCTGCGGTCAGGTCAATCCCAAGCGTCGAGGCCGTTCCAGCCGCGAGGTTGCCATCGGCACCCACGAGCTTAAACTCTGTCTCGCCGCGGCCCTTGCGGTACCACATATAGGTCGGTGCCAGCCCTGTTTCGCTATCGTCGGCACCGAGTTGCTTCACATGACCAATCGCCGAGAGCGTCAGGTGGCTTCCCGCCGTGCGCTCAACCGAAGAGTCGTATCCAAGATCCGACCCCTCCGCAGCATCCGCCGCAGGTCCGCTCACGGTCATCGTCATGCCATCGGGCATGGTCTTGACCGTGATGATTGCCGAGCGAATACCTGTTTCGGTCGTGGATCCATTCTTAACGGCGGCGATGGCGAATCGATACTCCGTATTGGGCTGCAGCCCATCCCACTTGAGCGAGGTCTGCGTGTTGTCGGCAATCTTCCAGCTATTGACGACCGCATCCGCCGCATTGCTCTGCAACATGCCTACGCCGTAGCTAAAGCCGTTCTTCTTTGCGAGCACATCGTCCCAGCTAAACGTAACACTGGCCGAATCAACGGCGTTTGCCGTAAAGCCCGTCACGGCCGGTGCCTTGGGCATCTCGACATCCTTGACGTCATAGCCCACGATCCAGAACTGATCGGTGTCCTTGGTGCCGAGCTTGTCGCCCGAGCTGGCCTCGAACTTGTCGACATCTACCGCGTTGACGCCCAGGCGCCACGCAAAGCCGTACTTATCCTTCGCAGCTTCGGGCAGGTTGTCGACGGTGCCGCCGTATTCGGTCGATTCACTCGAGGAGTTACCCGTAGTAAAGCCGGCGTTGGC
>CAKUBM010000028.1 GCA_934643145.1 uncultured Collinsella sp.
GCCTGCGTCGCCATCAATGGTGCTAAGAACGCCGCTATCTACGCCACGCAGATTCTGGGCGCCTGCGACCCCGAGTACCGCAAGGTTATCGAGAAGATGAAGCAGGAGATGGCTGACGCCTAAGCGTTCCGCCGTTTCACCGCAGTATAAGGAGAGCCATGTCCGATTATCAGGGAAAACGATTCAAGGCTTCTCAGATTCCCGATCCGTCGAAGCCGGGTGCTGCCCATGCGGCGCAGCAGGGTCGGACATCCTCTCCTCAGCAGCCGCGCGCGCCGCGCCCCGTGACACCGGCGTCGCATCGTCGACAGGACGCGCCGGCTGCATATCGTCCTTCGTCTTATAGCTCCGCTAAGAAGCCGCCCCGGTCTTCATCGCATGCCGCGCCGTCGGATTACACCGAGCCGCCGCGCAAAAAGCGCCGCTCCATTATTCCCATTCTGCTCATCATCATCGGCATCGGTCTGATTGCCGCCGCCGCCGCCATCTTTATCAATGCGCAGATTGGCTACAAGCAGGCGAGTGATTCGTATCAAAAGATCGAAAAGCAATATGTGAGCGATAAGGACGCCAGCGGTGTGCCAATCATCGACTTCAACGCGCTTGCTCAGACAAATCCTGAGGTTGTTGGCTGGATTTATGCGCCGGGAACCAATATCAACTACCCCGTGGTGCAGACCAACAACAACTCCAAGTACCTCAATACGCTGTTTGATGGCACATCCAATGCGTCCGGTGCCATCTTCTTGGATAGCGACGATACCGCGCCGGGCATGGTCGACCAACAGACTACGATCTATGGCCACCACATGAACGACGGCTCGATGTTCAACGTGATCTCGGACACGACCGATCAGGCGACATTCGACAGCATTGAATATGTGTACTACATCACGCGCGACGCAACGTATAAGCTACGCCCGCTGGCGACCAAGGTCGTTGAGGACACGTACGCCAAGGCGCGCACGCCCAACTTTGAGGGCGATGATGGGCTGACGAATTATCTGTCCGAGATGCTCGATGGCGCCTCTGCCGCGGCAAGCGACGCGAGCGATCGTGCAGCTTCGGCAACCAAGGTCGTGACGCTTGTGACCTGCCGCTCGCTTTCACTGAGCAACACGCGCGCCGTCATGGTGCTCACGCCGGTCGAAGAATAAAGTAGCTGCTTGAGCAATCAAAAGGGAGAAATAATGCTAGAGAGTGGCAAATCGATGCCTTCTGTCGATGCTTGGCTGCGCGAGGCCAAGGCTGATGCTTCGGCGTCCGGGTGCGGCATGTATCTGACACATAACGGTGTGGTTCGCGCGACGCCCAAGTCCGAGGTGCGCGGGGTCGAAACCGATGGCGTAGCGCCTGGGCACAAGGTGGGCGGTATGGCGTTTGGCTTCGATGCGGACAAGGTACGAGCCGCCATCGAGGCAACGCGCGCGATGCCGGGTATCGGCTATGTGCGCGTGTGGCTGGCAAGCGGCCAGCTTGCCGTGGGCGACGACATCATGCTCGTGCTCATCGGCGGGGACATTCGCCCGCACGTGGTCGATGCGCTGCAGGCGCTTGTCGGCACCATCAAGAACGAATGCGTGAGTGAGGTCGAGCGCGAGGCATAGGCTTCTCGTCGATAGAAGGCTCGTTTACAAAAAATGCCCGCCGGTACGTGTGATGCCGGCGGGCATGTTGCGTTTTGGGTGCGCTGGGCGCTACACGCGCGTCGCATCCTTGGGGCTCATGGTCATGCTCTGGAAGCGGTTTTCCATGTATTCGTTATCGAAGTGCTCTCCGTAGAACTGTGCGACGGGAATGTCCGGCTCCGTGCCGTTAACGCGCTGGTACCAGTAGTCGAGCGACTGCAGCGTCATGACGCCGTCGACCAGCATGATAACGGTAAAGATGACGGTGGCCGAGTAGCGGCTCTTCCAGGGGATCTTGTTGATAAGCTTAAGCAGCCTCGGCAGCAGCAGCTTGATCCAGATGAGGCCGCCCAGGCCCCACAGGCAGGCGAAGCCCGTGCAGGTGCGTCCGTCCGTGAGGACCACGAGCGGATCGGGCAAACCGAACAGCGTTATGTGCGAGTAGCTCCACGAGACCACGCCAAACGCGGTCTGCATAAACCAGCCCACGAACACCTCAAAGCTGGCGCCGAGCAGGGCGCTCACCAGGAAAATGATGATGGGGTTCTTTTTGTAGAAGCGGTTAAGCACCATGGTCATGAGCACGGCGCCAAATCCGTAGATGGGGCTGAAGGGGCCAAACAGCATGCCGGCGCGGTTCTGATAGACGCCCGGGTCGTCGACCGTCATGTGCCAGATGTCCTCGGCGATCAGGCCGAGTATGCAGCAGACAAAGAACACCCAGAACAGGTTGAAGTAGTTGAGCTTGATGTAGCCCTCGCCGGTTTCATCGCGGCCGAGCATGCCCTCGGCGGCGGCGTCGCGGTCGAGCATCTCCTGCAGGCGGCGCTGCAGTTCACGCTCCTGACGCAGCGTGGGGTCGACGGTTGCCGAAAGTGCAACAAGGATGCCGAGCTGGATCGCGGGACGCAGTAGGAAGGGCCCGATGCCCTGGAGCATCACGTCGACCAAAAGCTCGACGACGGTGAATGCAATAAGGATGTAGGACAGGCGGGCGGCGTTGCGGCGCTGGTTTTTGATAAGGTCCAGGCCAAAGATGATTAGGATGACGGCACTTGCCGCAGAGAGCATGATGCCGGCGACGATAAGGCCGACTGCGACGAGCGTGTTGTCGCCGAGCTTTTCGGTGGCGTTGCCGTTAACAAGTGCCGTGATGACCTGCCACATAAAGGCAGTGACCGACGGGAGCGTGCCCACGCCGGAAAGGATGCACAGGACGGCGTACACCTTAATGATGAGGGGGATCTTCTTGACCTCCGTGGCGCTGGGGACGCTGGGGTCGAGTTCGTTTCGATCCATACATAACCTTTCTCGTTTTGCTGTAGGTACAAGGATACGCCGCCGACCTGCCAAAAGACAGGACGAACGTCCCAATTGCAACAATGCAAGCCCCAACGGCGGACGAGACGCGTCGCGACGGAAGCATGCGGGATCGTCGACCCCGAGGAGGTTGCCCAATAAAATGTTTGGCTGCAAAACGGATTATAAGCTCGGTGGGCTTTTAAAAAGCGCTGCTCATGCGCGGGAGTGCTTGTCTTGCCGTGCGTATAATAGGGCAGGTAACGCCAAATAACGAGGCTCTGAGGGGATGCCATGTCTCAAGAAACCATCCACGCGGCCGAGCGCGCCGCGGGACAGGTGAAGACCATGTCGACGTATGATCCGGACTCCGACCAGCTGCATGAGGAATGTGGCGTCTTCGGCGTATGGGCGCCCGATCGCGACGTGGCTCGACTGACGTACTTTGGCCTGCGTGCGCTGCAGCATCGCGGCCAGGAATCGGCGGGAATCGCTGTGGGTGACGGCGGCACGGTTATGGTCCGCAAGGATCTGGGCCTGCTCGACCGCGTGTTCTCCAACGCCGACCTGTCGACGCTCTCCGGCCAGCTGGCCGTGGGCCACGTGCGCTATGGCACCGCCGGCGCCAAGAGCTGGGAAGCCTCGCAGCCGCATCTTTCTACCATCAACAGCGTCATTATCGCGCTTGCTCACAACGGCACTCTGGTCAACACCGACGAGCTGCGCCGCCAGCTGATCGAGCTGGGCGTGCCGTTCCTCTCCAATTCGGATTCCGAGGTCGCGACCAAGCTCATCGGCTACTTTACCCAGCGCACGGGCCATCTGCGCGAGGGCATTCGCAAGACCATGGAACTCGTGCGCGGCGGCTACGCCATGACGCTCATCAACGAGCAGGCGCTCTACGCCTTCCGTGACCCGCACGGCATTCGCCCGCTCGTGTTGGGCAAGCTGGTCGACGAGGGTCTGGATCAGGCCGACGCCGCGTCCGTTTCGCAGCTGCCGTCGCAGGACGAGGCCTCGACGATCGACGCTACCACCCATGTCACCCGTGCCGGCGGCTGGGTCGTTGCCTCCGAGACCTGCGCGCTCGACATCGTGGGCGCCGAGTACGTCCGCGACGTCCGCCCCGGCGAGATTTTGCGCATCAGCGCCGAGGGCCTTGTGTCCGAGCAGGGCGTGCCTGCCGCCGAAGAGCCCGCCAACTGCATCTTTGAGCAGGTTTACTTTGCCCGCCCCGACTCCATCATGAACGGCAAGAGCGTCTACGCCTGCCGCTACGACATGGGTCGCCAGCTGGCACACGAGGAGCCCGTCGAGGCCGACCTGGTCATTGGCGTGCCCGACTCCGGCCTGCCGCCCGCAGAGGGCTATTCGCACGAGAGCGGCATTCCCTTTGGCGAGGGCCTTATCAAGAACCGCTACGTGGGCCGTACGTTTATCGAGCCCACGCAGGAGCTGCGCGCCATGGGCGTGCGCATGAAGCTTAACCCGCTGCGCGACAACATCGAGGGCAAGCGCCTGGTCGTCATCGACGACTCCATCGTGCGCGGCACCACCATGGTGCAGCTCGTCAAGATGCTGCGCAACGCCGGCGCCAAGGAGATTCATATCCGCATCAACTCGCCCGAGGTCATCTGGCCGTGCTTCTACGGTATCGATACCGACGTGCAGTCGCAGCTTATCAGCGCCAACAAGACGGTCGACGAGATTTGCGAGTATATCGGCGCCGATTCGCTGGCCTTCCTTTCGGTCGAGGGCCTGCTTAAGGTCATGCCCAAGGGCGGTTACTGCGATGCGTGCTTTACCGGCCGCTACCCCGTGGCGATTCCCGAGAGCTTTGGCCGCGACAAGTTTATGGAGGGCTTTAAGCCCCGCAACCTGGATAAGCCGCTGCACTTTGACGACGACGCCGTGGTCGAGAAATACGACGACCGCAGCTGGGAAGAGGAGCACGGCGAGGCCTAAAACCTGCCAAAAAGGGACAGGTTTATTTTGGCAGGTTTTACCTGCGGTTTTGTTGATTGAGCGGTGTGTGCTGTTATGACACGCGCCGAAATGAACGCAACTATGAGCACCGTTTGCCGCCCCGCGCGGTGAACGGTAGTGGGAGAGGAAGGCTCAGATGAGCGACAGCAAGCATGTGACGTACGAGGACGCCGGCGTCGATACCGCCGAGGGCGGCCGCGCCGTCGACGCGATCAAGCAGATGGTCAAGGACACCAATCGCCCCGAGGTTATCGGCGGCATCGGTGGCTTTGGTGGCCTGTTCTCGGCAGCCGCACTCAAGGATATGGAAGATCCGATCCTGATCAGCGGCACCGACGGCGTGGGCACCAAGCTCGTGCTCGCCCAGATCATGGACCGTCACGAGACGGTGGGCCAGGACCTGGTCGCCATGTGCGTCAATGACATTTTGGCTTCGGGCGCCGAGCCGCTGTTCTTCCTGGATTACGTTGCCATCGGTCACATTGAAGCCGAGCACATGGCAAAGATCATCAAGGGCGTGGCCGACGGCTGCAAGCTCGCGGGCTGCGCGCTCGTTGGTGGCGAGATGGCTGAGCACCCGGGCGTTATGGCCCCGGCTGACTACGATCTCGCCGGCTTTACCGTGGGCGTTGTCGATCGTCCCAAGATGCTCGACCCCGCGAACGTACGTCCCGGCGACGTGATCCTGGGTCTGCCTTCCACCGGCGTGCACTCCAACGGTTACTCGCTTGTGCGCAAGGTCATCGGCGTTGACGGCATCAAGCCGGGTACGCCCGAGGCCGCCGCTAAGGCCGAGGAACTGAGCCGTCCGCTCGAGGAGCTCGGCGGCGCTTCGCTTGCCGACGCTCTGCTGGCTCCCACGCGCATTTATGTCAAGCCGATTCTGGAGCTGCTGCGTGGCGGCGCCAACGTTCACGCGATTGCCCACATCACCGGCGGCGGCATCACCGAGAACCTCAACCGCGCGCTCGCCGACGACGTCGACGCCGTGGTCACCCGCAACGGCGCCGAGATGGGCTGGGACGTTCCGCCTGTCATCACCTACGTGTCGCGCCAGGCCGAGCTTGCGCCCAACGAGGCGTGCAAGACCTTCAACATGGGCGTCGGCCTGTGCCTGATCGTTGCCCCCGAGGACGAGGCCGCTGTGACCGAGGCTCTGGTCGCGCTGGGCGAGACGCCGTTCCGCGTGGGCGAGTGCGTCGAGGGCTCCGGTAAGGTTGTGTACTCCGATGAGCGCTAACGAGCAAATGGCTTCTGCCGAGGGCCTGGGCTTTGTGCCCTACACCCGCCCGACCGGCACCGATACGGCTGAGCCGCTCAAGATTGGCGTGCTCATCAGCGGTTCGGGCACCAACCTGCAGGCGCTGATCGACCTGATCGCCGCCGGCAAGCTCAACGCCTCGATTGAGCTTGTGGTGTCGAGCCGTCCTTCGGCCAAGGGCTTGCAGCGTGCCGAGCGCGCGGGCATCCAGACGCTCACGCTGTCCAAGGATGTCTACGCCGACCCCATCGCCGCCGACGAGATCATCGCGCACGAGCTGCTCGAGCGCGGCTGCGAGTACGTGGTCATGGCCGGCTACATGCGCATGGTGCACACGCCGCTGCTGGCGGCGTTTCCCAATCGCGTGGTCAACCTGCATCCAGCGTTGCTGCCGAGCTTTACCGGCGCGCATGCGATTGACGACGCGTTTGTTCGCGGCGTCAAGGTGACCGGCGTGACCGTGCACTTTGCCAACGAGATCTACGACAACGGCCCCATCATCGCCCAGCGCGCGCTGGCTGTCGAGGAGGGCTGGGGTGTCGACACGCTCGAGGAGCACATCCACGCGATTGAGCATGTGCTGTATCCCGAAGTCGTGCAGATGCTCGCCGACGGTCGCGTTCACGTGCTGGAGAGCGGCAAGGTCGCAATTGATGCGCCTCGCGGCTAGCGGCGCACAGTACAATTTAGCCGAGTAGTCAGGGTGGTCATTGGCGCCAAGGCGCGAGTGGCCACCTTTTGTTTTAGTAGTCATTGGGGACGTTCTTAAACGACTAGTCATTGGGGACGCTCTTGAATGACTAGTCGTTAAAGAACGTCGCAGGTGACTAGGTGAGAGAGGTGAGCGCATGGCGGATAACGAAGCACTGTTTACGCCTGAGCTGGTGTTTTTTGATTGGGAGTGTGCGTCGCCGGATGAGGTGTTTGCGCTGCTCGAGGACGAGCTTGCCCCGCGCGGCTACATTGCCGATGGTTGGCTCGACGCCGTTCGCACACGCGAGGACGCCTATCCTACGGGGCTTGCCATGCCGGCGGCTAACATCGCTATCCCGCATGCCGACCCGGGGTTTGTGGCTAAGCCCTATATCGCGGTGGTAAAGCCCGCCGCGCCCGTGACGTTTAACGCCATGGCGGGTATGGGCGCTCCGGTGCCGGCGCAGATCATCGTCAACCTGGGTATTTCCGAGCCGGGCGGTCAGGTCGAGGCCCTGCAGGCGCTCATGAATATCTTTATGGATGCCGACGCCGCAGCCGATGTACTCGGCCAGACCACGCCCCAGGGCATGGTCGACGCCATCCGCCGCCACTTCTAAGGTGGCAGTTAGACCTGTCCCCTTTGCACCAAAATGGTGCAGATTAACCTGTCCCCGTTGCACCAGGCGTGCCGCGGGGGGCGCGTTGTGACACAATGGCGTTTGTTCGATTCGTGATGCGAAAGGCCAAACATGGCAAACAAGAAAAAGAACCCCGAGGTCGCGCCGACCCCCGAGCAACAGTCTCGCGCCGCCTCCAACTCTCGCAAGAAGCAGCGCAAGACCTACGTTTCCAAGACCGTCAAGATCGTCCTGGTGGTCATCGGCGTGCTGGCAATGCTGCTTTCCGTCTCGGCCATGGCGTGCTCCGGCCTGATGTCGCAAGCCGAGGACACCAGCACGGGCTACAAGCTCACCGGCGGTGTGGCTGCGACCATTAACGGAACCAACCTCACCGAGGACACCGTGACCAAGCAGATTATGAGCATGCGCACGTCCTACGGCTACACCAAGGATGAGGACTGGGCACAGTATCTGGTTGACAACGACCTCACGCCCAAGAAGTACCGCAAGCAGCTCATCGATTCCTACACGCAGCAGATTCTGCTTCAGCAGGCGCAGAAAGAGAACGGCGTGACCGTCTCGGACGAGGAAGTCGAGAAGGCTTGGAAGGACGCGTGCAAGAGCGCGGGCGGTGCCAAGACCTTTAAGGAGACCCTCAAGACCTACGGCTATACCGAGGACACCTACAAGGATTCGCTCAAGGAGAGCCTGGCGCAGCAGAAGCTCAAGGATGCCGTGGCGCCCACCAGCAAGCCCAAGGACAGCGAGATCGTCGATTACATCAACGAGAACCTGTCCAACTACAACGATGCCCGCCGTTCGTCGAACATCCTGATCAAGGTCGATTCCGACGCCTCCGACGAGGACAAGGCTGCCGCCAAGGCCAAGGCGCAGGAGTGCCTGGACAAGATCAACTCCGGTGAGCTGAGCTTTGAGGACGCCGTGGAGCAGTACTCCGAGGATACCGGTTCCAAGGAGGATAAGGGCGACGTGGGCTGGGATAAGCTCACCACCTTCGTCGACAGCTACCAGACGGCGCTCGAGGGTCTCAACAAGGGTGATGTGAGCGACGTGGTCGAGTCGACCTACGGCTACCACATCATCAAATGCACCGACTACTTCCATGTCGATAATCAGGTTGATGATATTAAGCAGGTGCCCAAGGCCATTAAGAAGTACGTCTCTAACGTGGTGAAGACGCAGGCTGCCAGCACCGCATACAGCGAGTGGCTAGAGCAGTACAAGAAGGACGCCGACATCACCGTTAACCCCATGCCCAAGGACGTGCCGTACAACGTCAGCCTGAAGGGCGTCACCAAGAGTTCGACCGACGATTCGTCGACGACTGAGTAATCATGGGGCGGTGCTCACACGAGTGCCGCCCACGCTATTGAGGAGGATTTGCAGATGACTAACGAAGAGCTGCAGAAGGAAATGATCGCGGCCATGAAGGCCAAGGACAAGGTTCGCCTGTCCATCATTCGTCAGGTCAAGGCCGAGGTAAAGAACATCGAGGTCAACGAGCGCCGCGATGTGACCGAGGAAGACGTCAACAGCATGATCAAGCGTCTGATTAAGCAGACGAGCGAGACGCTGGAGATGTCCATTAAGGCCGGTACCGACCAGGAGCGTACCGACAACCTGACCGAGCAGGTCAAGATTCTGGAGAGCTTGCTGCCCGCGCAGGTTTCGGGCGAGGAGCTCGAGGCCCTGATCGAGCAGGTTATCGCCGAGCTGGGCGCGACCTCCAAGAAACAGATGGGCCAGGTCATGGGAGCACTCGGCAAGGCTACGGGCGGCAACTTCGATAAGCCGGCGGCGGCCAAGATCGTCGGAGCGAAACTCGCGTAATTTGTTACGCGGTTTTACCAAACCGCGTAACGGCTCGACGCTGCAAACCCGCACACGCGGCAATCTGACGTTCAATTTCAAGGGCGCGACCAGAAGGTCAGCGCCCTTTCATTTCACGTCACCTTGCTCGCGTGTGCGGGTTTTCGCTGACTTATGCTCAACAAGGGCGGTTGAGCACTCATTGGGGACAGACTTAAATGAGTGCCCATTCCCCGGGTACTCATTTAAGTCTGTCCCCAATGAGTGCCCAATGAGTGGGCGGAAGGTTGCGGGTTCTTTACGGGGATGCAGTGTGGGCTGCGGAAACGTGGTTCTTTCCGTACAATAGTGCAATTCGTATAAACGCAGGGAAGGGACATTCATGGCAGACATGATCGAGATCAAGCATCTCAACAAGTACTTTGGCGACCTGCATGTGCTCAAAGATATCAACCTTACCGTCAAGCGCGGCGAGAAGCTCGTCATGATCGGGCCGTCCGGTTCGGGTAAGTCGACGCTCATTCGTTGCGTCGATTATCTTGAGGAGCCCACATCGGGCGAAGTCATTATCGACGGTACGCCGCTCACCAAGAAGAATCACCTGGAAATGGCTCGTAAGTACAGCTCCATGGTGTTTCAGCAGTTCAACCTGTATCCCAATATGACGGTGCTCGGCAACCTAACGCTTGCACCCATCAAGCTGCAAAAGAAGAGCAAGGAAGAAGCGACCCAGATCGCCATCGCCGCGCTCAAGCGCGTCGGCATGGCGCATAAGGCCGGCGAGTATCCGCAGAACCTCTCGGGCGGTCAGCAGCAGCGCATCGCCATCGCCCGTGCTCTGTGCACCAAGCAGCCCATCATCCTGTTTGACGAGCCGACCTCGGCGCTCGACCCCGAGATGGTCCAGGAGGTCCTGGACGTTATGATCGAGCTCGCGCAGGAGGACATTACCATGATCTGCGTGACGCACGAGATGGGCTTTGCGCGCCAGGTGGCCGACCGCGTCATCTTTATGGAGGACGGTCGCATCCTGGAGGAGGGCTCGCCCGAGCACTTCTTCGATAACCCCGAGAACCCGCGCTGCCGCGAGTTCCTGTCCAAGATTCTGCACTAGGCGCGGGTGATGGACATGACGGATATGACGAGGGCGGCCGTATCGCGCCGTCACTTTTTGCAGCTGGCGGGCGCCGGCGTGCTCGCGCTGACGGGCACCGCGCTCACCGGCTGCGGCAGCTCCGCCAGTGGCGAGAGCTCCGATAAGGGGTCCAAGCTCGCGGCCATCAAGTCGCGCGGCCACCTGAACGCCGGCGTCAAGAAGGACGTTCCCGGCTACGGCTATTACGACACCGCCAAGGGCCGCTTTGAGGGCATGGAAGTCGACCTGTGCTACCAGATTGCCGCCGCTGTCTTTGGCGTGAGCTACAAGGAGGCCCGCGCCCAGGAGCTTGTCGAGTTTACCGACGTAACGCCCAAGACGCGTGGCCCGCTCATCGATAACGGCCAGCTCGACGTGGTCGCGGCGACCTACACCATCACCGACGAGCGCAAGAAGAGCTGGGACTTTTCGACGCCGTATCGTACCGACTACGTAGGCCTCATGGTCAAGAAGCGCTCGGGCTTTACCTCGATCGAGGACCTGGACGGCAGGGTCATCGGCGTGAGCCAAGGCGCCACCACACAGGGCCTGATCGAGCAGATGATCAAGGACAACGGCTTTCACTGCGAGCCCGAGTTCAGGGCCTTTAGCGGCTATCCCATCATCAAGAGTTCGCTCGACGCCGGCAATATCGACGTCTTTGCCATGGACCGCTCCACGCTGGCCGGTTACATGAACGAGACCGTTGAGCTGCTGCAGCCCGAGGTCAAGTTTGGCGAGCAGGGCTACGGCGTGGCGACCAAGAAGGGCTGCGACCTTTCGGCCGTGGTCGATCAGGTGATTTGCGATCGCCTGGCCGACGGCTGGCTCGATCAAGAGGTCAAGACCTGGGGTCTTGTATAGGCGCATCGTCCAAGGAAGGAATCAAATGCTCGAAGGATTGTTTGACGCCGACCGCTGGTCGACGACATTTCAAAACATGGGGCCCTTCTGGGAGGGCTTTGGCGTGACGCTGCAGGTGGTCGTTGCCGGTCTGCTGCTGTCGCTGGTGCTGGGCACGCTGCTGGGCGTGTTCTCTACCACTCGTTCGCGCGTGCTGCGCGCCATAAGCCGCGTGTACGTGGAGTTTTACCAGAACACTCCGTTGCCCGTACAGGTGCTCTTTATGTACATGGCCGGTCCGCAGTTTTTGCAGGCCATAACCGGTGTCGACCAGCCGGTGCGCATCGCGCCGTTCGTGCTGGGCTTCTTGGGTGTGGGCCTGTATCACGCGGCCTACATTTCGGAGGTCATCCGCACCGGTATCGAGGCGGTCCCGCGCGGTCAGATGGAGGCGGCGCAGAGCCAGGGCTTCACCCGTGCGCAGGCGTACTGGTACATCGTGCTGCCCCAGACATTTAAGATCATTCTACCGCCGCTGTGTAACCAGGCGCTCAACCTGGTCAAGAACACGTCGGTGCTGGCGCTTGTGGCCGGCGGCGACCTTATGTACCGTTCCGACAACTTTGTGAGTCTGTACGGTTACCTGCAGGGATACATCGTCTGCTGCCTTATGTACTTCATCATCTGCTTTCCGCTCGCCATGCTGGTGCAGTGGCTCGAGCGCCGCTCCAAGGAGCGTCCGCGTGGCGTGAGCCTGGCCGAGCTGGGGCTCGACAACGTAGAGGAGGCCTAGCGCATGGAAATCTTCAACGCGACCAACCTGCTCTACATTTGGGGCGGCTTTGTTAAGACGATCGAGATCTCGGCGCTGTCGATCTTTTTCTCGCTCATCTTTGGCACGGTGCTGGCGCTCGTTAAGAGCTATGCGCCCCGCCCGTTCCGTATTTTGGTGAGCGCCTATATTGAGCTGTTCCGTTGCACGCCGAACCTGCTGTGGATCCTGTTTATCTACTTTACGGTGCAGGGTTTGGACATTGTGATTTCGACCATCGCCTTTACGCTGTTTACCAGCGCTGTTATGGCCGAGATTGTGCGCGGCGGTCTCAACTCGATTCCGCGCGGCCAGTTTGAGGCGGCGCAGAGCCAGGGCTTCGGCTTCTTTGCCACCATGCGCTACATCATTCTGCCGCAGACGTTTAAGACGATCATTCCGGCGCTGTTTAGCCAGTGCACGACCGTCATTAAGGACAGCTCGTATCTTTCGGGCATTAACGTGGCTGAGCTCATGTACACGGCCAACGTTGTGATGGCCCACGCAATCGACCTGTCGCAGGTGCTTATGCTCTACGGCCTGGTGTTTGCGATGTACTTTGTGCTCAACTTTGGTATCTCGCTGCTGGTTCGCGCATATCAGAGGCGAATGGTGGCAGCGTAGAATGTGGCAAAGGGACAGCCCCTTTGTCACATAGAGAAAGGAATCGCGATGAGCGATCTGGAGAATAAGAAGAATCCTGTGGTCATTACCATCGCGCGCGACTTTGGCGCCGAGGGCCACGAGATTGGCCGCATGCTTGCCGACGAGTTGGGGATTCCGCTGTACGATAACGAGCTGCTGGTACGTGCGTCGCTGCGCGCGGGCGAGTCGCTCGACAAGATGGCCGCCTACGACGAGCGTCTGGCCGTGGAGAACATGGCGTTTCTGCCCGACCGCTACGATGCGCGTTCGTACTCGGACAAGTTGTTCCAAAAGATGAGCCAGGTGATTTTGGACCTGGGCGAGACCGAGAGCTGCATTATCGAAGGCCGCCTGTCCGATTACCTGCTGCGTAACAACCCCAACCACATTGCCGTGTTGGTGACCGCACCCTTTGAGGACCGCGTCGAGATCGTGCGCAAGAAGCGCGGCCTCAACAAAAAGAAGGGCGCCAAGCTGGTCAAGCAGCAGCAGAAGGCGCGCGAGGCGTTCTACAAGCGCTACAGCGCCGGAAAGTGGAAGATGACGAGCGGCAAGGATATCGTCGTCAACCGCGCCAAGTTGGGCCGCGAGGGCTGCAAAGACGTCATCGCGGCGGCCTACCGCTACAAGCTGGCACAGCTCGAGGGCTAACCGCAGCCGAGCGAGAACCACCACAAAGGGGCACAGGCACCTTTGTGGTGGTTTTTGTTTTTAGGCCGAGGGGAAGGCCTTGGTGAGACCGGCGCGCGTCTGCGTGTCGGTCCTTTGGTAGATAGAGCTTAGGTGGCGCTGCACCATGCGCATCGAGATGCCGAGTTCCTCGGCGACCTGCTTGAGTGGGCGTTCATCCTGGGTTACGGCTACCAGCACGTCCACTTCGCGCGGGGTGAGGCCGTGGTCGCTGATGAAGGCCTGGCGTTGCTCTTCGATACTCGGCGCTGCCAGTGCTTCCTCGGCAAGCTGTTGATGTTCGCGTTCCTGCTTGGTCTGGGGTAGACGGAACAGGCCGGCGGCAACGAATGCCACGCAAGCCGCGACGAGCAAAACGAGCGCACCGATCATGATGAGAGCAACATTGCCCGAGGTCACAAGTGTCAGCGAGATTCCCGATGTAGTGAACGCGCACATGTTGTTGGCGGCGCGTCCCATGCCGGCCCAGAGGGCGGGCGCATGCATGCGCGGTGCCAGCTGTGTAAAGGTGGCGGTGAAGAACGCGACGAAAAAGCCCGAGCTCAGGTAAAAGACGATAAGGCCCAGGTTGGGATCGGCCCCGGTCTCTACGGCTAGGATGGAAATGGTCGAGAGTACGGCGATGCCGAGCATGACAAGTCCCATGTATCGGCGTTCGGCAAGATCAAAGATAATGCCGGCGGCAAGGCCGCTCGCCGCCAAAAAGAGGCGCGGCCATGTTTGCACGGCAATGGTGCCGTGGGCGTTGGAGAGCGTGACCACGTTGTCCAGGGTCGAGAACAAGCAGGCAAGAATCATGATGAGCGCGATGCTCCAGCATGCCTGCTTGGCGAGGGCGTGCGAGGGCTCAACAAAGGGATTGATGGCGCGGCTGGAGCTCTCGGCGGCCTTTTGGGGAACGACGCTGAGTGCGGAGATGGCGATGGTCGCTATGCCAAGGACGATGAGCTCTGCGATGCCGCCGCAATTGAGCAGGTTGATGGCGAACTGCATCAGGATGCCCGCGGCATAGGCCGTTCCTGCACCGGTGGCGAGCTTGGGATCATCCTGGAATGCCAATGAAAAGGCGTGGTGCGCTGCGGCACCCAGCAGACCGAGCCCAAAGAATGCCACGCAGCCCAGAATCTCGAGCACAAGCGAACCCGTGGGGGACTGGATTTGGGTCAATCCCAGGATGGCGATGGGGACGGCAGCGGTGGCGATTGCCTGGGGCTGGCTTTTGCGCTGGGTGAGGGCCGGTAGCGGCGCATATCCGATAAAGCCGATGACGCTTGCGCCCAGGATGAAGCCCTGCGCAATCACAACGCGCTCGGCGCCGGCGAGCAACCCGACATTGATGTCGAAGCGAAACTCGGCGGCAAGAAAGACAAAGTTAAAGAGCGCGAGGGCCAGAAGTGCATTGATTTTAGACTTGCTCAGATTCAAGGATGGTCCTTTGGATGGACGGAACAATCGTGCCCTCGATTGTAGACCAGGACGGTAGGGGGTGGGCCTTTCGGAAGACAGGGCGCGCTTGGCAATCGCGCGCTCGTTGCCTTTTGCGCTGGCAGATAGCCCGCATGCGAATTTGTGCCTTGGGATCCGGATAACTTCCCGTAACATGGAGTCACAGAAGCACCCCTTACGACAAGGAGGCTCACATGCGAAAGCAAATCCATGACAACTCAATCAACCGCGACCGCTCGTGCGCGCTCTCCCATGGAACGTGGCGACGTGTGGGCGCCAAGCTTGCCTGTGCGGGGGCTTGCGCGCTCATGGCCGGCCCGCTGCTGCTGCCGAGCGTGGCGCTCGCCGCCAAATGGGTCAACGTTGGCGGCACGCAGTACAACAAGGGCGCCGGCGACGAGGCCGGAACGTGGTCCTGGGACGGCGCCGACGACATGAAGCTCAATGGCTACAACGGCGCCGGTATCAGCGCTCAGGGCAACCTCAATATCGGCGTGACGGGCACCAACACCGTAACGGCCGATTCCTTGCGGAGCGCTATCGAGGTCAAGGACGGTAACCTTGCCATCACGGGGGAGGGAACCCTCAACGCGACGGCCGAACCACAGAAGAGCAGGAGCGCTGTTAAGGTCGAGTGCGGTAGCCTCGCCATCTCGGGCGACGTGACTCTCAACGCGACGGCCGGGACCGATACGATAGCGGTTTCGGGGGACGGTAAGACCGGCGGCGACGTGGACATCCGCGGTGCCAACGTTAACGTGACGGCAACGAACAAAGCGCCTCATACCATCGGCATTCACACGCGGGCAGGCAACATAACCATTAACGAGGGCGCCGACGTCCACGTCGAGGCGGAGGCGAATGGGGGGTTCGGTGCCGTTGCAGTCTATGCCGAAAACATCTCCTCCGAGCATGGAGGCTGCATCGCGGTGGATAACGCAAAATTAGATGCGGCGGCGCGCAATGGATGCAGTGTGTCGGTCGCCCTGTATTCGTCCGGGGGTAAGGATACATATTTGAGTATTACCAACGGGGCAGATGTTACGCTCGTGGCGAGTGATAGGGCCGACGTTTTGGATGGTGTTTGGATGCGCGCGGGGGACGGCGTGTCGCGGGTGCTCGTCGAGAATTCGAGCCTCACGGCTCGATGCGGTGACGGAACTGGCTACAGTCGTAAACATGGCTATGGAATATATTCCCAGTCCGGCTCCCAGTCCGCCATCCCTCGAATTGACATCATTAATTCAAATGTTGAGGTGTCGGGTAATGCGGCGGCAATCTACGCTGTCAATCAAGGTGATGCAGCCCCTTGTCTCTCAATTGATGGCGGATCGGTAGTTACGACTCCCGCCGGAGGCACCGTGCGAGAAACTGCGGGAAACGGACTCGTCATCGGTGCTGCCGGGTCGTCCACTATCCAGGATGTTAGGACCTCCGACGAGGTTGCCCGCAGCGTGGTAATCAGCTCCGGAGATGCGGTCGAGCCTGAGCCCACGCCGCAGCCTGAGCCCACCCCGGCGCCCACGCCTCAGCCGGGCGGTGGCAGCGGGACCGCCGCGCCGTCCGTGACGCCGACTCAGGCGAGCTCCACGGCCGCTGCCCCCAAGCCGGCCGCGAAGGCCGTTGCGGCCAAGAAGTCCGTGGGCACTCTGGCCGCCACAGGCGACAACGCCGCGACGGCCGCGGCCGCCCTCGGCATCGCCGGTGCGTCCGTCATCGGCGCCGGCTTCGTCGCGTCCAAGCGCCACGACCGCTAGTACACGCTTCCGCAACATAAAACAGCGGAGGCATCCCTTACGACAAGGAGGCTCACATGCGAAAGCAAATACCTGACAACTCAATCAACCGCGGCCGCGCATGCTCGCTCTCCCACGGAACATGGCGCCGCGTGGGCGCAAAACTCGTCTGTGCGGGGGCTTGCGCACTCATGGCCGGCCAGCTGCTGCTACCGAGCGTGGCACTCGCCGCCGACTGGGTCAACGTGGGCGGCACGCAGTACAACAAGGGCAATGCCGCCGGCGACGATGCCGGAACGTGGTCCTGGGACGGCGCCGACGACATGAAGCTCAACGGCTACGACGGCGCCGGCATCAGCGCTCAGGGCAACCTCAACATCGATGTGGCGGGCACCAACACCATCACGGCCGATGCCGGTCAGAGCGCTATTGCTGTCAAGAACGGCAACCTTGCCATTGCCGGCGATGGCACCCTTAATGCGACGGCTCAGACTGATGTGATTGCGGCGGAAGGCGACGGCAATGAGGGTGGCGATGTGACCATCAGCGGCGCCAACGTCAACGTGACGGCTTCGGGCGCAGTGAACAGTGCGACGGGCATTCGCGCGACGGCCGGCAGCGTGACGATCGATAAGGGCGCCGATGTCAAAATCGAGGCGAAATCGGCGGAGGGATCTTGGCGTCCAACGGAGGGCATCCACGGTATCTTTGCCGATAACCTTCCCAGTAGACACACTGCTCAGGAAGGCGAGCAGGAAGAACCGGATTATGTCTCCGTGCACGGGGGCGACGCCACGATCGATGCCGCCAACCTGTCGATCAAGACAGCCGATGCCTGGCAGGTTTCCGCGTGCATTTATACGGTCGGTATCAAGAAGAATACCCTCATGAAAATCGTCAACGGAGCCAATGTCGCGCTTTCCGCCGGCAGTGCGGCTTCGCTCTCGGCGGGCATCAGCGCACGTTCGCAAAGCGGTGCGGTGTGGATGCTTGTCGAGGAGTCGAATCTTGCGTCGCGAAGCCTGTCTGCCGCAAGCAGCATCGATGCCGCCCGCAATCAAAGTTTTGGAATCGTGGCAGAGGCAAACACCGGATCGGAAACGCCTCGTATCAAGATTCGCAAATCGAAGATTGAGGCTTCGGGTGCGACTGCGGGAATCTATGCGATCAACTGCAACGTCGCGACTGCGACACTGTTCCGTGCCGCGAGGATTGATTTGAGCTGGAACGAATTGGGCTGGAACCCGATGATTGCGACTCCGACGGATGGCACCGTGCGCGACGTGAAAAAGGTTGTTGATACGGGGAAATGGCCGAGCTCTCAGAATGGGCAGGTCGTCGGTGTTGCCGGTTCGTCTGCGATTTCGGATATCGTCGGTTCTGCCGAGGTCGCCCATGATGTAGTGATTGATTTTGTGGTCGGACAGGAGCCGGAGCCGACGCCGGACCCCGAGCCGACTCCGGAACCCGACCCCATGCCCAATCCCGAGCAGAAGTCTGACCTTAAGCCCGTAGACAAGGATGCAAAGACCACCACGGCGGTCACCAAGACCGTTACGACCAAGACTGCCGTCGGCGCCAAAAGCGCTTCCGGTGTTCTGGCCGCCACGGGCGACAGCGCCGCGACGGCGGCCGCTGCCCTTGGCATCGCCGGTGCGTCCGTCATCGGCGCCGGCTTCGTCGCGTCCAAGCGCCGCAGCCGCTAGTGCAAGCTTTCATAGCCATTTTCAGCCGCCGCGTGGGCGCAAATGCCCTCGCGGCGGCTCTTTGTATTTCCGCAGGTAGAGGCCTAGGTTCGCATCTACGAACCTAGGCGTACAGGGCCGTTTGGCACATCTTGGTTGTACAGGACCACCGCAAGGGGGACAGGCACCTTTGTGGTGGTGCAGCCTTTCGACCAAGGAGGCCGTTATGAACGGAAGCCACTTTGATAAGCAGACCCAGCGCGAGCGCACCTGTTCGCTGGTTCACGGTACTTGGCGCTGCGTGGGCGCCAAAATCGCTTGCGCCGGTGCGTGCGCGCTTATGGTTGGTCAGCTGCTACTGCCGAGCGTGGCGCTTGCGACCGAGTGCGCCGATCCTGTCGCTGCGGCGGGCGAGGTTGCCGCAGCTCCGGCGACGCCGACGGTTGCGGAGGATGCGGCTCCGGCGACCGCGCCGGCTACGACGCCCGCACCGGCAGCCGATGCTGTTCCGGAGGCACAAACCGTCGCTGAACCTCAGCAGACGACTCCGGCTGACGTTGCCGATGAATCCAACGATGCGGCACCCGCTGAACAAAATACTCCCAGCGACAACGCCGCCACGCCGGCGAATGACGCCATCATGCCTTGCGGCGTGACCGACGTGACGGGCGGGGGCGGCGTTAAGGTCAACACGACTGTGGTCAATCACTACACGGACTGCGTGCTTCCGAGCAATGTCACACTCGAAAAGGGCCAGTCGTATACCTATAATTTTCCCGATGTCGAGGGCGGTATGCCGGATAAGCCGCTCCGCGAACTTGTCGAAACCAAGTACTACCGGGCCGATGCTGCTTCGGGCACCCTGGCTGAAGTCCAGGACGCATCTATGTCCGATGTGACGGCTCGCTTTGAGCCTGTTGACGATCACATGAGACTGACACTGACCTTTACGGGTGGCGCGGCAGGCGGCTCGTATCGACTCACGCGCAATGAGGCTCTTTATATTGGCGCGGCACTGACGTATACCGGAACCGACTATGAGGGCGACAATATCATCGTGGGCGACCCTGATGACATCTTCAACGCCTACAGGCCGGGCGGTTCGGTCGTCATCAACGAAACCAGGGATGACTACTATATTCGCTACAACATCGACAGTGCCATAACGCTCGTAGCGTCAGAAAGCCAAGCCCTCGAGAGCCTGAACGTCAACGACGTGAAGACCGACTATGCGCCCGGTGAGGCGCCGCGTGCGACCGCGACGATTCCTGCCGCCGATGCCGATAAATACGAGATTGCCTACGAGTGTTGGGAGGAAATGGACGGCAGCGACCCCAGGGAGCTTATGCCCGTCGCCTTCTGGTATTCCGATCCCGCTAAGTACACGCCGGGCATGAAGAAGATTGACCACTTCGAAGAGGGCAAGTTCTACATGTATTCCGTCGAGCTGAGGCTCAAGGGCGACAATACCCTCGCCGAGGATTACAACGTGAATGTTAACGGCCAATGGGCGAGCCATACCGTTAAGACTATCAACGGCGTCTTTGCGCCCAATGCGGCCAATATGCTGTGTGAGCAGCCAATCGACGAATGGCGTGCCATCGACGTTATAGAGATCAACAGCGCCACAACCGCCTTTAAGGCGGGCGATAAGCCAGTCTTTACGGCGGGTACCCCGGCTGGCTCGGACTCTATCCTGCAGTGTGAATTCTGGACGGGCAGCGACGGCAGCGAGGTGAACTCCGTCGAGTTCTGGGATCAGAACATCGCCAACCACATCGATACGTTTAAGCCTGGTGTGACCTATCGTTACGGTCTGTACTTTAAGCCGGCGCGTGGCTTCCACTTTACGCCCGACACTAAACTGGTGATTAACGGCGTGGAGTGCGGCTATCAGGTGAGTGAGGTGAGCGAGGTCGATCCCGAGAGCGGCTGGATCCTTACACTGTGGCTGAGCACCGACTTGACGTTTACGCCCGAGGCTACGCCGACTCCCGATCCGCAGCCCACGCCGGATCCTAAGCCGTCGCCGCAGCCTGAGGTGAAGCCTGAGACGAAACCGGAGGCTAAGCCCGAGACCAAGCCCGCTGCGACGCCGACCAAAACGACCGTCACGACCAAGACGGTTGAGAAGACCGCACCGGCAAAGAAGTCCGACGCTGCCCTGGTTGCCACGGGCGACACCACCGCGATGACGGTCACCGCCCTGGGCATCGCCGGCGCAACCGTTGCCGCAGCCGGTGTCGCCGCGACCAAGCGCCGCAAGCGCTAGGTTTTAGCGGCCGCCCTCGTTCTCGGCGTCAGCAAAATCTCAATCTGTAACACCTGACCGCCCAAAACGGCCCTAGATGTTACAGATTGAGATGAACCGTCTGACTGCCAACCTAATGTCTCGATCTGTAACACCGAACGAGGAATTTGGGTTCCAGATGTTACAGATTGAGACAAGCTGGCGAGTGCCGGAACAACGTCTCGATCTGTAACACGTAGCGGGGGATTTGGCCTCTTACTGTTACAGATTGAGATGCGGCGTGGGCGGCCGGCACAATATCTCGATCTGTAACAACCGCAGGGCTCAACGGACTCCAGCTGTTACAGATTGAGACAAAACGACCAGGCAAGCCCCAAGCCACCACAAAGGTACCTGTCCCCATCGTGGTGGTTTGGACGGCCGGCATAGAGAAAAGTCCCCGTCGGGCGTGTGCTCGACGGGGACTTTGCCGTTTGGCGGTTAGCGCTGTAGGTGATTACTCGCCCAGCAGGCTCTTGGTGATGGAAGCGGCGGCCTTCTTGCCGGCGCCCATCGCCAGAATGACCGTTGCGGCACCGGTGACGATGTCGCCGCCGGCCCAGATGCGGGGATCGGTGGTCTGGCCGGTCTCCTCGTCGGCAACGATGTAGCCCCACTTGTTGAGCTCCATCTTGCCGCCGATCTTCTTTGCGAAGGGGTTGGCGTTGGTGCCGATAGCCGAGATCGCGACGTCGCAGGGGATCTCCTCGATGGCGCCCTCGATGGGCACCGGGCGACGACGGCCGGACTCGTCGGGCTCGCCGAGCTCCATCTTCTGGACCTTGACGGCGCACACGGAGCCGTCCTCGCCAGCGACAAACTCGAGCGGGGAGACGAGCGGCAGAACCTCGACGCCCTCGGCCTTGGCATGGTGCAGCTCGGCGCGACGGCAGGGCATCTCGTCCTCGGTGCGGCGGTAGGCGATGATGGCGTGCTCGGCGCCCAGGCGCTTGGCGGTACGGACGGCGTCCATAGCCACGTTGCCGCCACCAAAGACGACGACGTTCTTGCCGTGCTTGGTGGGGGTGTCGTACTCGGGGAACTTGTTGGCCTTCATCAGGTTCACGCGGGTGAGGTACTCGTTAGCGAAGAAGACGTTGGGCAGGTTCTCGCCGGGGACGTTGAGGAACTTGGGCAGGCCAGCGCCGGTCGCCACGTAGATGGCGTCGAAGCCCTGCTCGAACAGCTCCTCGGCCGTGGCCATGTTGCCCACGACGGAGTTGTACTCAAACTTGACGCCCATGTCCTCCAGGCCGTCAATCTCGCGCTTGACGACTGCCTTGGGCAGACGGAACTCGGGGATGCCGTAGACCAGCACGCCGCCGCCGGTAAAGAAGGCCTCGAAGACGGTGACGTCAAAGCCGTTACGGGCGAGTTCGCCGGCGCAGGTGATGCCGGACGGGCCGGAGCCGACGACGGCGACCTTCTTGCCGTTCTTGGGGGCCATCTTGGGCGTGGAGGCGAGCTCGGGGCGGTCACCCAGGAAGCGCTCGAGCTGGCCGATGGCCACGGGCTCGGACTTCTTACCACGGATGCACTTGCCCTCGCACTGGTTCTCCTGCGGGCAGACGCGGCCGCAGATGGCGGGAAGCATGGAGTCCTCGCGGATAGTATCGAGGGCGCCGCCGAAGTCCTTCGCGCGGATCTGCTCGATAAAGCGGGGGATGTTGATGTTGACGGGGCAGCCCTCAACACAGAACGGCTTCTTGCAGTTGAGGCAGCGCTCGGCCTCGGCCAGCGCCATCTCCTCGGTGAAGCCCTTGTCGACGGGGCGGAAGTCGCAGGCGCGCTCGGCAGCCGGCTCCTCGTTATCGGGGGTGCGGGGCGACTTCATATCGGCAACGAAACGACCATTAACTAGTGGCATGCGCAGCTCTTTTCCTCATAGGCCTTGAGGGACTCGCCCTCTTCGGAACGGTAAGCGGCCTGGCGGGCACGAAGGTCATCCCAGTCGACCAGGGTGGCATCGAAGTCGGGACCGTCGACGCAAGCGAACTTGGTCACGCCACCCACCTCGACGCGGCAGCAGCCGCACATGCCGGTGCCGTCAACCATGATGGGGTTGAGCGACGCGGTGATGGGGGTGTCGTACTTCTGGGCGGTGAGGGTCGAGAACTTCATCATCGGAACGGGGCCGACGCAGAAGACCTGGCTCACGGCCTTGTCCTGCAGCAGGCGCTCCAGCGGAGCGGTGACAACGCCCTGCTCGCCGTAGGAGCCGTCGTCGGTGGTGATGTGGATGTGGTCCTCGTCGAGGAGCTCGCGGAACTGGTCCTCCATGAGCAGAAGGTCCTTGGTGCGGGCGCCCATGATGGCGTGCACCTCGTGACCGGTCTCGACCAGGTGCTTGGCGACCGGGAAGGCAATTGCAAGGCCGACGCCGCCGCCAATGACGGCGCAGGGGCCCTCGGCCATCTCGGTGGGAACGCCCAGCGGGCCCACGACGTCGCGCAGCGACTCGCCGGCCTCGTAGGTGGACAGCATCTCGGTGGTCTTGCCGATCACCATGAAGATGAACTCGACCCAGCCCTCGTCACCGTTCCAACCGGCCAAGGTAAACGGGACGCGCTCGCCCGTCTCGTTGGCGCGAACCATGAGGAACTGTCCAGCGTGCGCGTGTTTGGCGATTGCAGGCGCCTCGATGCGGAACTTGAACACCTTCTCCGAGAACTGTGTCTTCTCCAGGATCTTATACATAGAACCCCTCTCTTGTTAGGGCTGCCGAACCGTGCCTCCACGGAAATGGACGGTAGCCCGAATAAAACCGTACGCGCACAGGCGTTGTGCAGACATACGGTGCAAATTATACCCTCATGGCAATGCCGTTTACGTGTTTCTTCGGCAGGTGGAAAAACGGTTTATCCCGTCTGGCCTACCAAAAGGGGACAGGTTTATTTTGGTCGGTTTTATCAGGCAAAACGGCAAAGGGGGCCGGTCTCGCGTTGTGATGAGACCGGCCCCCTTTGGGGCGTTGCGTATGTATGGCGACAGGGTGCTTATTGCGATGTGGCCGTTGCGGTGTTTCCGCAGGTAAAACCTACCAAAACAAACCTGTCCCTAACCGGTAGGTTTTAGTGCTTGCCGTTGGCGGAGGCGGCGCCGTTGACGTGGTCGCGGGCATAGATCACGCCGTGCACGATCGCCAGGCCGGCGGCATCGGCGGCGCGGGCGCAGGTGTCCTGGAAGTCCTCGGCCTCGCGGGCGCGCAGCTGCTTAAGTACGTAGTCGGCGACGGCCATCTTGCCAGGAGGGTTGCCGATGCCGGTGCGGATACGGCTAAAGTCGCGACTGCCCATCTTGTCGATGATGGAGCGCAGGCCGTTGTGGCCGGCGTGGCCGCCGCCCACCTTGACACGTACGTCGCCGGCGGGAATGTCGAGCTCGTCGTGAATCACGAGCAGCTCCTCGGCCTTGATCTTGTACTCGCGGCAGAGCTTGGAGATGGGGCCACCCGAGGTATTCATATACGACTGCGGCTTGACAAGCACGATCTGGCGCTTGCCGCCCTCTTCCTCGACATCGTTGATATTGATGAGCGCGACCTCGGCGCCTGCCTGGTTTTTCCAGTACGTGACACCGGCCTGACGGGCCAGCTCGTCGATCGCCTTAAAGCCGGCGTTGTGGCGGGTCTCGGCATATTCCTCGCCCGGGTTGCCAAGTCCGGCAACCATGCGAATCTTGAGCGGCTGTGCAGCTGCCATAGGCTTCCTTTCGTTACATAAGTAGTTCGTTCAACGACAAAGGCTACCACGCCCGCCGAAGGCGAGACTTCGTTTCAGCGAAATCCCACCAGACAAAAGCGCGGCCGCGGCAGAGCGAGCCGTCGGAACAGAAGAAACCCCCGCGCGACCTTTGCGAAGCAAGGGGGAGCGCGGGGGTTTCTTCTGTTCCGACGGCGATGCGCCGGGTTGCAAGGACGATGCGATTACAGCGCGAAGTCGCCGCCGACGAGCGTGGAGACGGGCTCCTCGTGGTAAACGGCGGAGATGGCCTGAGCGAACTCCTCGGCGACCGAGATAGTCTTGATCTTGCCGCCGACCTCGACGGGAATGGCATCGGTGACGACGCACTCGACGATGGGGGCGTCGTTCAGGCGCTCGATGGCCGGGCCGGAGAAGATGCCGTGGGTGGCGCACACGTAGATGTCGCCGGCGCCCATGGCCTTGAGCTCCTTGACGTTGGCGCACAGGGTGCCAGCGGTGTCGATCATGTCGTCGTTGATGATGCAGGTCTTGCCCTTGATGTCACCGATGATGCCCATGACCTCGGCGGCGTTGTGGCGCGGACGGCCCTTGTGGGCGATGGCCAGGTCGCAGCCAAGCATGTCGGACAGCTTCTTGGCGGCCTTGGCACGGCCCACGTCGGGGGAGACGACAACCAGGTTGTCGGTGTCGAAGTGCATGTCGTTGTAGTACTGGCCAAACAGCGGCAGTGCGGACAGGTGGTTAACCGGGATATCGAAGAAGCCCTGGATCTGACCCTGGTGCAGGTCGAGGGTGATGATGCGGTTGACGCCGGCGCGCTCGAGCAGGTTGGCGACGAGGCGGGCGGTGATGGGCTCGCGCGGGCCGGCCTTGCGATCCTGGCGGGCGTAACCGTAGTGGGTGATGACGGCGGTGATGGAGCGAGCGGATGCGCGCTTGGCAGCGTCGGTGGCGATGAGCAGCTCCATGAGCATGTCGTTGACGTTGCCGCCGGCCACGGACTGAATCAGGAAGACGTCGGCGCCGCGGACGGTCTCGTCGTAGCGGGCGTAAATCTCACCGTTGGCGAACTGCTTAAGCGTAAGGCCCGAAAGCTCGACCCCAAGGTACTCAGCGATCTTCTGAGCGAGGGGACGGTTGGAGGAACCGGAATACACGCGGATGGACTTGCGCATATTCTCCGACTTCTCGGGATCATTAATCGGCATTACCCTTCTCCTTTATACATCGAATGCCATATAGATGCCTTGTTGCATTGTAACCGCGCGACGGGGCTTATCGAGTCTTGATAACGTCTTTACCGTCAACGGACACGAACCGACCACTCATCCGGTCGCGCAGGTCACGATAGAAAAAGGAGCCGTCCCCATGGAACAGCTCCTTTTGTGCTTGGTAAAACGTTATACCTCGTCACCCTCGTGCAGACGGCGACGATAATCGGCGGCCCAGCCCTCAATATTTACCTGACGGGCACGGCCCAGGCCGAGCGCGTCGGCGGGTACCGGCTCGGTGATGACGGAGCCGGCTGCCACGAGCGCGCCGTCGCCGATCTGGGCGGGCGCGACCATCATGGTGTCGGAGCCGATGAAGGCGTCGTTGCCGATGACGGTCTTGTGCTTGTGGACGCCGTCGTAGTTGCAGGTGATGGAGCCCGCGCCCACGTTGACGCCGGAGCCCATGGTGGTGTCGCCGATGTAGGACAGATGCGGCACCTTGGAGCCCTCGCCGATCGTGGACTTCTTGATCTCCACGTGCGTGCCGGCCTTGGAGCCGTCGAGCATGTGGGTGCCCGGGCGCAGGTAGGCGCGCGGGCCGCAGTCGACGCCGTTCTCGATGACGGCCTCGATGGCGATGGTCTCGTCGATAACGCAGCCGCTGCCGACGGTGGTGTCGGTGAGGCGGCTGTTGGGGCCGAGCTGGCACTCTTCGCCCACGGTGACATGGCCGATCAGGTGCGTCTGCGGCCACACAATAGTGTCGCGGCCGATGGTGGCGTCGGGGCCAATCCAAGCCTGCGTAGGATCGATAAAGGTGACGCCCTCGGCCATCCAATGCTCGTTGATGCGGTCGCGTGCGATGGCGGTGAGCTGGGCGAGCTGAATGCGGCTGTTGACACCCAGGCCGTCGCGGTAGTCGTCGCAGTGGAAGATGGAGACCGCCTGGCCGTGGCCTTTGAGGATCTCGAGCATGTCGGGCAGGTAGTACTCGGACTGCGCGTTGTCGTTGCCGATCTCGTTAATGTGGGCGGCGAGCTGCGCGCCGTCGAAGGCGTAGCAGCCGGCGTTGCACTCCAGCAGCGTGGCGGCCTGCTCGGGCGTGCAGTCCTTCTGCTCGATGATGCGCTCGATCTGGCCGTCGGCGCCCAGCTTGATACGGCCGTAGCCAAAGGGGTCGGGCGGGGTCATGGTCATGACGGTGCAGGCGAGCTCGCCGGTGGCGACGGTCTGCGCGAACTTGGCGACGGTGTCGGCGGTGATGAGCGGCAAATCGCCGTTGAGCACGACGACCGGGCCCTCAGCGATGCCGCAGGCCTCGAGCGCGACCTTTACGGCGTGGCCGGTGCCCAGGCGCTCGGTCTGCTCGACGCACTCGACTTTGGTGGCGCTGTTGGCGTAGGCGCCGTCGATGAGGGCGCGCATCTCGTCGGCGTGGCTGCCGATGACGACCACGACGCGGCTGCAGCCGGCCTTGATGGTGGCGTCGACGATCCACTGGACCATGGGCTTGCCCAGGATCTTGTGCGAAACCTTGCAGTGGTTCGACTTCATGCGGGTGCCCTCGCCGGCGGCGAGGATAATTGCGGTTGCGTCCATGTGATCTCCTGTTACGTTATAGAGACGTGTGTTTGGAAACGATACACGGCGCAATATGATACCGCAGGCATATGATGAGCGCGTAACGATTGGCGCGCGGCGGCCGAGGCCTGTGCTGCCGGCGTGGCGTTTGCGCTGCTTGTGGGCGGTGTCGGCGGCGCTTCGGCGTTGGCGATTTAGCGGGAGAGAACGGGGGGTGCCCGTGAACAACATGCGAGAAAGGTCGGGCGGCGAGCCCGTCGCGGCGTTCTCGATGTCGCATCCGGCGGTGCCGGCACTCTATATGGTGCTGACGCTGGGGCTTACCATGTTCTCGATGCAGCCGGTGTTGATCGCGCTGTCGCTCGCGGGCGGGCTGGCGTACGGATTTGCGACGCGCGGGGCCGCCCGTACGTTGGGCGCACTTCGCTGGCAGCTGCCGGTGATTTTGATTATCGCGCTGGTTAATCCGCTGTTTAGCGCCTCGGGCTCGACGGAGCTGTTTCGCATTGGCATGCGCGCGGTGTATTTGGAAAGCATGGTGTACGGCCTGTGCATGGGCGGGTTGTTTGTGGCGAGCGTGCTGTGGTTTGAGGCCGCGGCGTCGATGCTCGGCTACGACAAGGTGCTGGCGCTTTTGGGTAACGCCGCGCCGGTGATCGCGCTCATGATCTCGATGTGCATGCGCCTTATCCCGCAGTTTTTACGCCGCGGTCGTACGGTACTGGCGGTGCAGGATGCGATTGATGTACCGGGGCGTGCGCCCGCCGATCCCGTGCGATCGCGCCTGCGGACGTCGAGCGTGTTGATGGGTTGGGGCATGGAAGATTCGCTGGAGCGTGCGGACGCCATGCGCTCCCGTGGGTGGGGAGCCGCGACGCGTCGAACGACGTACGCGCGGTATCGGCTGGGGTGCGGCGATGTTGCCGCGCTGGTTGGGCTTGCGCTGTTTGGCGCTGCTACGGTTGCGGTGGCGTGGACCGCGACGGCGCAGTATTCGTTTTACCCGCAGCTTTTGGCGCCGGCGCCGTGGCCCGGCTATATTGTGTACGCGGCCTGGATGGCGCTGCCCTGCGTGCTGCATGCGATTGACGAGAAGAGGTTTGGCTGATGGCTCGGTTGGACGGGAGCATGATGGCGGACGCGGTGTGCGGCTCGGATATGCCGGCGATTGAAGTGCGGGGCCTGAGCTTTACCTACCCCGGGGCTGAGGCGCTGGTGCTCGAGGAACTCGATTGGCGTGTTCCCCAAGGTGCGTTTGCACTGCTGGTAGGTGGTACTGGGTCGGGTAAGTCGACGCTGCTCTCGTTGCTCAAGCCCGAGATTTCGCCGACGGGTGAATGCGCTGGCGAGCTGCGTGTGCTGGGCGAGAGCGTTGCCGATATGGACGTTCGGGCGTCCGCAGAGCGCGTGGGCTATGTGTTTCAGGACCCTGAGAACCAGATCGTGTGCGAAACCGTGTGGCACGAGATGGCGTTTGGCCTGGAAAACCTAGGCATGTCGCGCGACGAGATGCGCCGTCGCGTAGCCGAGACCAGCTATTTCTTCGGGCTGGAGGATTGGCTCCACCGCGATACCGATACGCTTTCGGGCGGACGCAAACAGCTGCTGTCGCTGGCGGCTGTGCTGGCGTTGCGCCCGCGCGTGCTGCTGCTCGACGAGCCCACGTCCCAACTGGATCCCGTTGCCGAGAAGAGTTTTCTGCATGCGCTGTTCCGCGTGAATCGCGAGCTGGGGTGCACGGTTGTCGTGGCGACGCACCAGCCGCGTCCGATGCTCGAATACGCGACGTACGCGTACCGGATTGAGGGCGGACGCGTGTGCGAGGTGGCTGACCTAGCGAGTTTGGGTAGTCGCGAGGGACTTTTGGCTTTGGACTCTTGTCGGCCCGCGCAGGGGGCGGCGACGAGTGCGGCGGCAGATATCCGCGAGGGTTGGTTTCGCTACGATCGGGCGTCCGGCTGGGTGCTGCGCGGACTCGATGCGGCGTTCTCGGCTGGCGCGGTGCATGCGGTTGTTGGCGGTAACGGCTGCGGCAAGTCTACGATGCTTTCGGTGCTGGCCAAGACGGTCAAGCTGCAGCGCGGCCGCATGGTGCGCGGAGCGGCTTCGGCGGCGTTGTTGCCACAGAATCCCAAGGCGTTGCTGGTTGCCGAGACTGTGCGCGACGAGCTCATGGAATGGGCCTCGACCTGCGGATATGACGAGGCTGCGGCACGGGAGCAAGCGGTGCGCCTGGGGCTCACGGGCCTGGATGGGCGCCACCCGTACGATCTTTCGGGCGGACAGCGTCAACTGCTTGCGTTGGCAAAGCTGCTTCTGATTGGCCCCGAGCTGCTATTGCTCGATGAGCCCACCAAGGGTTTGGACCTGACCAGCCGCCGCATCATCGCTCGCGCCCTGCGTGACCATGCGAAGGCTGGCGGCACCGTCATCATGGCCACGCACGATTTGGATTTTGCCGAGCAGGTTGCCGATGACGTTGCCATGATGTTCGACGGTGAGATTGCCTGCATGGAGCCGCCGGCCGACTTCTTTGCCGACAACGTGTTTTATAGGGCGTGATGGGATGACGGATTATCGCGTCGCGCGCCTGCTCG
>CAKUBM010000029.1 GCA_934643145.1 uncultured Collinsella sp.
GTGCCGCAGATTGACGTGAAAGAGGAGCGAAGCGTACTTCGGTACGCGAGCGACGGTTTGAACGTCAAGGTGCGGTGTCTCAGAAGGCTATTTTGAGAAAGGTTGAGTCGAACATGACCGTTGATCCTTTGATTCAATCCCTGAAGGGTAAGCTCGTCGTGAGCGTTCAGGCGTATATGGGCGAGCCGCTTCGTACGCCCGAGACCATGGCTCAAATGTCTCGCGCTTGCGAGCTCGGCGGCGCCGCCGCCATTCGCTGCCAGGGCCTTGCCGACATCGCCGCCATTAAGGGCCGCTGTGAGATCCCCGTCATCGGCTTGTGGAAGGATGGACACGAGGGCGTCTACATCACGCCGACGCTGCGCCATGCTCGCGCCTGCGTTGCCGCCGGTGCCGACATCGTGGCGATCGACGCCACTGATCGCCCGCGTCCCGATGGCAAGACCGTCGAGGACACCTTCCGTCCGCTGCACGAGGAGGGCGTACTCCTGATGGCTGACTGTGCCACCATCGAGGATATTCGTCGTGCTGTCGACATGGGCTTCGACCTGGTGTCAACCACGCTTTCCCACGGTGTCGCCGCTATCGATTGCACTATGGCCGACGGTCCCGATTTGCCGCTTCTGCGTCAGGCGACCGAGGAATTCCCCGGTCTTCCCATCATCTGCGAGGGCCGCGTGCACACGCCCGAGGAGGCTCGCGCCGCGATCGATGCCGGCGCCTGGGCCGTTGTCGTCGGCACCGCCATCACGCACCCCACGAGTATTACGAGTTGGTTCAAGGCTGCGCTTGAGGCGTAAGACAGGCCTCGTATCCGCTCGGGGCGGTATACTCAATATAGGCAATTGACCGCGCGGGATCCGGGTTGCTGGGTCCCGCGCTTGTTTTTGGGAGGCAGCACATGCAAAAGGGAGATGCCATGGATGCGGCGGAGCGCTCGGAGCGCATCCCCGATATCGTCATCATCACCGGAATGTCCGGATCGGGCCGCACACAGGCCATGCACGTGTTCGAGGACATGGGCTATTTTTGCATTGATAACCTACCTCCGCGTCTCATCGCCCAGCTTGCCGAGCTCGTCGGCATCAATACGGGCGTGGGCAGGCATCTCGCCGTCACCTGCGATTTGCGTAGCCAGGGACTGTTTGACGAGTTGCTCGATGCGGTCGCCGCGCTCGAAGAACGCGAGATGAGCTGCGACATCGTGTTCCTGGAGGCTTCTGACGAGGTGCTGATTCGTCGCTACAGCGAAAATCGCCGCCGTCATCCCATTGCCAAGCCGGGGGAGACTACGGCCGATGCCATTCAGCGCGAGCGCCTTCAGCTGCAGGGCGTGCGCGATCGAGCCGATATGATTATCGACACGAGCCGTCTGCGCACCTCTGCGCTGCGCAACAAGCTACGTATGGCATTTTCCGAACTGTCCGACCAACAGCTCATGGACGTCCATGTGTTCTCGTTTGGCTTTAAGCACGGCATGCCCGTCGAGGCGGACATTATGATCGACGTCCGCTTCCTGCCCAATCCGTTCTACGATCCCGAGATGCGCACGATGACCGGTCTCGATAAAAAGGTCTCCGATTTTGTTCTGGACCATCCCAAGACGCAGGAGTTTTGGAAGGCTTGGACACAGCTGCTCGATACGGTGATGCCGGGCTATATCGCGGAGGGTAAACCGCAGCTTTCTATCGCCATCGGCTGCACGGGCGGACAGCACCGTAGCGTCGCCATTGCCGAGGCCACGGCCCGTTACCTGGAAGGCGCCCAGTATCACGTGAGCATCTCCCACCGCGATCTGTCGCGCGCCAACACGAAGGCATAGGCCTGCATGTCATTTACCGCTGAGGTGCGCGACGAGCTTGCGCGCTGCGAACCCGAATGTGAATACTGCGACTTGTCGACACTTGCCGCCCTCACGCGCGTGAGTGGTACGCTCTCGCTTACCGGCTCTGGGCGGTATCGTTTGACAGTTGCGACTGAGACGGGAGCCGTCGCGCGCACGATGATCACGCTGACGCATCGCATCCTTAAGCTCAAAACGGAATTCACCGTTCGTAAATCGGTCTTGCATAAGGTCCGTAACTATCTCATTACCCTGCCCGATCAACCCGACCTGGACAAGGCTCTGGTGCTGCTGGGCATTCTAGACCGCAGGGGAGGGCTCGTCGCTGGTGTTCCCCGACACATCGTTGCCCGCCCCTGCTGCAGGCTTGCCTACATCCGCGGCGCGCTCATCGCGGGCGGCTTCGTGGCCGATCCACGCGGCGATTTTCATTTGGAGATCGCGGTGCAGGGCGAGCAATATGCTAAGGGGCTTTGCGACCTGTTGGGGCAGATTGGGGTCCATGCTCGTGTTAATGCACGGCGGGGGTCATATGCCGTGTACATTAAGAGCGCCGAGGAAATCGAGCATCTATTAAAGCTGATTGGTGCCAAGCGCAGCGTTGCCGAGATTGAGGAGGCGCGCGCGGTCAAGTTGGTTAAGAACGATGTGAACCGTCGCGTGAACGCCGAGCTCGCCAACCAGACCAGAAGCGCCGGTGCTGCCCAACATCAGCTTGCGCTTATCGATGAGCTCGAGCAGCGCGGCCTTCGCGATGCGCTTCCGGATGCCTTGGCGGTCTTTTGCGACCTGCGCGAGCGCTACCCCGATCTGTCGCTGCGTGATTTAGGGGAGATGGCTGACCCTCCCTTGTCGAAGTCGGCCCTCTATCATCGTGTTTTACGGCTTGAAAAGCTCATTGAAGCAAACGGGTAGTTTAAAGTATCGACTTATATACGGATTTAGCTGCTATTTTATTCTTTAAAACGTTTTAACGTAAATTTGATTTTCAATTTCGACTATTCTCGTGAAATTCAAGTCCAAAAAAAGGTATATTAGGCGAGTGGTTAGTTTGTGGGCCTCAACGGCGGGCGCTGTAGCTTGCGGGGGCCTTACGAAAGGAGACACAATGGCAGTAAAGGTTGCTATTAACGGCTTCGGTCGCATCGGTCGTCTGGCTTTCCGTCAGATGTTCGGTCATGAGGGCTCCGAGATTGTCGCTATCAACGACCTCACCTCTCCCGATATGCTCGCTTACCTGCTGAAGTACGACTCCACGCAGGGCAACTACGCTCGCGATCACGAGGTCGTTGCTGGCGAGGATTCCATCACCGTTGACGGCAAGGAGATCAAGATCTACAAGGAGGCCGACGCCAACAACCTGCCTTGGGGCGACCTCGACGTCGACGTCGTGCTCGAGTGCACCGGCTTCTACACCAGCAAGGCTAAGGCTCAGGCCCACATCAACGCTGGCGCCAAGAAGGTCGTCATCTCCGCTCCGGCCGGCAGCGATCTGCCCACCATCGTGTACAACGTCAACCACGAGACGCTGACCGCTGAGGACAACATCATCTCCGCTGCTTCCTGCACCACCAACTGCCTCGCCCCGATGGCCAAGGGTCTGAACGACTTCGCTCCCATCGTGTCCGGCATCATGACCACCATTCACGCCTGGACCGGCGACCAGATGCCGCTCGACGGCCCGCAGCGCAAGGGCAACAAGCGTCGTAGCCGCGCCTGCGCCGTCAACATCGTCCCCAACACCACCGGTGCTGCCAAGGCTATCGGCCTGGTTCTCCCCGAGCTCAACGGTAAGCTCATCGGTGCCGCCCAGCGCGTCCCGACGCCGACCGGCTCCATCACCAACCTCTACGCTGTTGTTGACAAGAAGGTCACCGTCGACGAGGTCAACGCCGCTATGAAGGCCTACGCTTCCACCATCTCCGAGACCTTCGGTTACAACGAGGACGACATCGTCTCCACCGACATCATCGGCGAGACCCACGGCTCCATCTTCGACGCCACTCAGACCATGTGCTCTGACCTCGGCAACGGCCAGACCCTCGTTCAGGTCACCTCTTGGTACGACAACGAGAACTCCTACACCTCTCAGATGGTCCGCACCATCAAGTACTTCGAGAAGTTCGTTGCTTAATTTAGCTTTTAGCGAATAGCTCGTTGAGCGTCTAAAGAAGGGCGCGGCCTTATAGGGCTTACACCCTAGGGTCGCGCCCTTTTTATAAGAAATCGTCTGCCGTAATGGGAGGCAGACACGTACGAAAGGTAGAAGCAAACATGGCCTTTACCAAGAAGACCGTCCGCGACATCGATGTCGACGGCAAGCGCGTTCTCGTCCGCGTTGACTTCAACGTGCCTATCAAGGATGGCGTCGTTGGCGACACCACCCGCATCAAGGCTGCCCTGCCCACCATCAACTACCTCGTTGAGCACAACGCTCGCGTCATCCTCATGAGCCACCTCGGCCGTCCCGAGGGCACCGGCTTCCAGCCTGAGCTCTCCCTTGAGCCTGTCGCCAAGAAGCTCGCTGAGCTCTCTGGTCTTGACGTTGCCTTTGTCGCCGACACCTACGGCGAGAAGGCTGCTGAGGCTGTCGCCGCCGTCGAGCCGGGCAAGGTCCTCGTTCTCGAGAACGTCCGTTTTGACAAGCGTGAGAAGAAGAACGATCCCGAGATCGCCAAGAAGCTCGCTTCCTATGGTGATGTCTTCGTTCTCGATGCCTTCGGCACCGCTCACCGCGCCCAGGGTTCCGTCGTGGGCCCCGCCGCTTACCTGCCTGCCGTCGCCGGCTTCCTGCTCGAGAAGGAGGTCGACACGCTGACCGGCATCTTCGCCGAGCCCGAGCGCCCCTTCGTCGCCATCGTCGGCGGTTCCAAGGTTTCCTCCAAGATCGGCGTTCTCGATCACCTTATCGACTCCGCTGACACCCTGATCATCGGTGGCGGTATGGCCTACACCTTCTTCCTGGCTCAGGGCCTGTCCGTTGGTCAGTCCCTCAAGGAAGAGGACTGGGTCGAGCGCGCCGGCGAGATGCTCAAGAAGGCCGAGGAGAAGGGCGTCAAGATCCTGCTCCCCATCGACAACCGCGTTGCCGATCACTTTGGCGAGGACGCTGTCCCCGAGGTTGTCGCTTCCGACGCTATCCCCGACGATCGTGAGGGCATGGACATCGGCCCCAAGACCGAGGAGCTCTACGCCGAGGCCGTCAAGGGCGCCAAGACCGTGTTCTGGAATGGCCCCATGGGCGTCTTCGAGTTCGATAACTTCGCTCACGGCACCCAGGCTATCGCCGAGGCTGTTGCCGAGGCCGACTGCACCTCGATCATCGGTGGCGGCGACTCTGTCGCAGCTGTCAACAAGTTCAACCTGGCCGACAAGATGAGCTGGATCTCCACCGGTGGTGGCGCTTCCATGGAGCTCGTCGAGGGTAAGGCCCTGCCCGGAGTGGAGGCGCTTCTCGATGCCTAATCGCACCCTTCTTATCGCTGGTAACTGGAAGATGAACAACGACGTCGCCGAGGCCGCCAAGCTCGCCGACGAGCTGGCTCAGGCTCTGCCCGAGGTTCCGGCTGGCGTCGAGGTGCTCGTCTGCCCTCCGACCATTGACATCACCACGGTTCATGACCGCATTCAGGCTGCCCCCATCGCCCTCGGCGCACAGAACGTGTACTGGGAGGCCAAGGGTGCCTACACCGGTGAGTCCTCTTGCGACATGCTCAAGTCCGCTGGCTGCACCTACTGCATCATCGGTCACTCCGAGCGCCGTGACTACTTCCACGAGACCGATGAGGACCAGAACAACAAGGCCAAGGCTCTTGTTGCCGCTGGTATCGTCCCCGTCTTCTGCTGCGGTGAGTCCCTCGAGGTCCGCGAGGCTGGCACCTACGTCGAGCACGTCGTGAACCAGGTCAAGGCTGGCCTTGCCGGTCTGGACATCCACTGCCCCAAGCAGGTCGTCGTCGCCTACGAGCCCATCTGGGCCATCGGCACCGGCAAGACCGCTACGGCCGAGGACGCCCAGGAGGTCTGCGGCGCTATCCGTGAGACCCTCAAGGAGATGTTCGGTGAGGAGCTCGCCAACGGCATCCGCGTTCTCTACGGTGGTTCCGCTAAGCCCGGTAACATTGCCGAGCTCGTCGCCAAGCCCGACGTTGACGGCGCCCTCGTGGGCGGCGCTTCGCTCAAGGCTGCCGACTTCGCCGCTATGGTTGTCAAGGCAGGCGAGTAGGACATATGGCACAGCGTCATCTTCCTGCACTCCTGATCATCATGGACGGCTGCGGCCTGGCTCCTGCTGACGGCGAGAATGCCGTTGCAGCCGCCAAGACGCCCTTCCTCGATAGCCTGTACGAGAAGTACCCGCACACCACGCTCGGCGCTTCGGGCGAGGACGTGGGTCTTCCCGACGGTCAGATGGGTAACTCCGAGGTGGGTCACCTCAACATCGGTGCCGGCCGCATCGTGTTCCAGGAGCTTTCGCGCATCAATAACGCCATCAAGGATGGCTCCATCGCCAAGAACGAGGTTTTCGTCAAGGCCATGGACGATGTCAAGGCCGAGGGCAAGACTCTGCACCTTATGGGCCTTATGAGCCCTGGCGGCGTTCACTCTCACATGAACCACGTCGAGGCTCTGGTCAAGATGGCCGCCGAGCACGGTGTCAAAACCGTTCGCGTTCACGCCTTCATGGACGGCCGCGACGTCGACCCGCAGTCCGGCGCCGGCTACATGAGTGAGTTCTGCGCCTTCCTGGCCAAGATCTCCGAGGAGACCGGTTGCGACGCCCGCGTCGCCACCGTCTCGGGCCGCTATTGGGCCATGGACCGCGACAACCGTTGGGAGCGCATCCAGCGCGCCTACGACGTCATGGTCAATGCGTCCGATGCCGATACCGACCCCGTTGCCGGTATCAAGGCCTACTACGAGAAGGATCCGCGCGGCGACGAGTTCGTCGAGCCCTTCGCTGCCCATAACGAGGGCATCCACGAGGGCGACGCGGCCATCTTCTTCAACTTCCGTCCCGACCGCGCCCGTCAGATGACCCGCGTGTTCACGGACAAGGAGTTCGACGGCTTTGAGCGCGAGCAGATCAAGCTCTCGCACTTTGTGACGATGACCGAGTACGATCCGACGTTTGACGTCGAGGTCGCCTTCCCCAAGACGTTCCCCGAGAACGTCCTGGCCGACGTCATCGCCGCCAACGGCCTGAAGCAGCTGCACACCGCCGAGACCGAGAAGTACGCCCACGTGACGTTCTTCCTTAACGGCGGCATCGAGGAGCCCAAGGAGGGCGAGGAGCGCGTGCTTGTCGCTTCCCCCAAGGTTGCTACCTACGACCTGCAGCCCGAGATGAGCGCTCCCGAGGTTACCGAGAAGCTCGTCGCCGCCATCAACGAGGGTCGCGCTGATTTCTACATCGTGAACTTCGCGAACTGCGATATGGTTGGTCACACCGGTGTCTTCGACGCTGCCGTCAAGGCCGTCGAGGCTGTTGACGATGCTCTGTCCAAGGTTGTCCCGGCGATTCTCGCCAAGGGCGGCTTTGCGCTGATTACCGCCGACCACGGCAACGCCGACCATATGTTTGACGTTGCTTCCGACGGTTCCAAGCATCCGTTCACGGCTCACACCACCAACCGCGTGCCGTTCATCATCGTTGATGAGAAGGCTCAGCTCGCCGGTATCGAGGACGGCCGTCTCTCCGATATCGCCCCGACCATGCTCACCATGGCTGGTCTGGAGCCTTCCGCCGAGATGACGGGCCGCGTGCTCGCCACCGAGGCCTAAGAGAAAACTCCAAGCGTTTTCTTGCAAGGGGGTTGTCCGCATTCGGGCAGCCCCCTTTTTTGGTATTTCTGCCATTTCTACCCCGTCCCTAAATGGCAGGTGGGGGAGGGCTGGGGGTTGTGGTACAGTACTGGAGTTTGAATTGTTCTATTAAGGAGCTTATCTATGGGTCCGTTCCAGATTCTTCTGTTTGTCGTTTGGGCTGTCTCTGCCGTGGCGCTGACGATTCTCGTTCTGATGCACTCCGGTAAGGGTACCGGCGTTTCGGATATGATCGCTAGCTCGCTGTATAACTCCAGCTCTGCCACGGGCGTCATGGAGCAGAACCTCGATCGCCTGACGGTGATCATGGCCGTCGTCTTCGCCGTGTGCGTCGTCCTGTGCATGTTCTTCTTCCCGCAGGGCATCGTCGGCTACTAAGCGTCGGCTTGTATACGTTTGTAAAGGGTCCCGCAAGTGCGGGACCCTTTTTGTTTACAGTTTTGTAACAGTGTCAAAATATCCCCACATACTTCGCCCAACTAAAGAATTTCTCGACCGTTAACCGGAATTAGGCGCCATTTGTGCATAAAATGCGCTACTGTATTGCAAAACGTTGGCCCGTTGTGCATAACCAGCCATTGCAATGGGCCGCGTTTTGATGGTTTAGATCGGGTGTCTCGACATAAGTCCGGTCTACCTATTTTTGTCCTATCTCATAAGGAGGATGGCATGGCTGATTCTATGTTCCACCAGCCCGTTATGGGTCGTCGCGCCTTTGTTGGCGGCACCCTCGCTGCGAGCTCCATGGCTTTTCTTGCCGCATGCGGCAAGAAGGGCGGCGACGCTTCCGGTTCTGAGTCCGGTTCGACGCTGAACTTCTACATCAACAACCCGGTTTGCATCGAACCCTACAATGTCCAGGAGGACCAGGGCACTCAGGTCGAGTACCAGCTCTTTGACGCTCTGACCTCTTATGACGCCGAGAAGGGCGAGATCGTTCCGCTGGCTTGCGAGTCCTTCGAGGCCAACGACGACGCCACCGAGTTTACCTTCAAGATCAAGAAGGCCAAGTTCCACAACGGTGACGACGTTACCTCCAAGTCCTTCAAGTTCGGTTGGGAGCGCTTGGTCAACACCAAGTCGGCTATCGCTACCGAGTATGGTCCTTCCGAGGTCGCTTATCACCTTTCCATGGTCGAGGGCTATGACGATCTGCTTGCCGGTAACGCTACCGAGCTCACCGGTGTCACCTGCCCCGACGATGAGACCCTCGTCGTCAAGCTGACTTCCGCCTACGCCGACTTCCCCTTCGTCGCCACCCACCCGGCTCTGGCCCCGGTTCCCGAGTGCGCCGAGTCCGATGCCAAGAGCTTCTACCTTGCCCCGATTGGTAACGGCCCGTTCATGATGGACGGCAAGTGGGAGGATGGTCAGGAGATCAACCTCAAGAAGTTCGACGATTACTATGGCGACAAGGCCAAGATCGACGGCGTTCACTTCCAGGTCATCAAGGACATGGAGACTGCTTACAAGGAGTTCCAGGCCGGTAACCTCGACGTCTGCGACGTTCCCGTTGCTCAGATCGATGCCGCCAAGAAGGACCGTGGCGAGTCCAAGGATGGCTACACCATGAGCGACGGTCAGCGTATGCTGCTCGGCGCTGAGCCTTCCACGTACTATCTGACTTGCAACACCACGGCCGAGCCGTTCAACAACGCCGACCTGCGCAGGGGCATCTCCCTGGCCATCAACCGCGAGGCCATCTGCAAGACCATCTTCAAGGGCACCCGTACTCCCGCCGACGGTATCGTTCCTCCGGGCATCGATGGCTACAAGGAGGGCGCATGGGAGTTCTGCGCCTATGACGTCGACAAGGCCAACGAGTACCTCGACAAGGTTGCTCCTGCCGACGCCAACGGTGACCGTGGCATTAACGTGACTCTGTCCTACAACCAGGACGGTGGCCACAAGGAGATCATGGAGTCCATCATCGGCGACCTCGCCAAGGTGGGCGTCAACGCCGTCTCCGATACCCCCGAGTGGTCTGCCCTGCTCGAACAGTATCAGAACTTCAACTACCAGTTTGGTCGTCTGGGCTGGATCGCCGATTACCCGATTATGGACAACTTCCTGTATCCGCTGTTCCACTCCGACTCCCTCGGTGGCGACAACCGTTCCGGTTACAACAACCCCGAGTTCGATGCCAAGGTCGACGAGGCTCGTACCACGGTTGACGACGAAGAGCGTATCGCGAAGATGCAGGAGGCCGACGCCATGGTCGCTGCCGACAGCCCGGTTATTCCGCTGATGTTCTACACGCACACCCTCGCTGGTTCCGACCGCATCAAGCACCTCTATGTTGATCCGCAGAAGCATGCTGATCTGGGTACCGCTGAGCTCGCATAAGATTTGCAGCTTTGGTGAGGGTCAAGTTTTTACGTAGACCTCATGGGAAACATACAGTTCCCCCTAACCTGGGGTAAACTGGCTGATGGTAATTTTGGGATGCCGGTCTGGCGATCGGCATCCCATTTAGGTTAATCCCTAGATAGGGGAGTGGTATGGGTAAGTACATCGTTAAACGTGTGCTTCAGTTCATCCCGGTATTTTTGGGCGTTACGCTGATTCTGTTCGCCCTCCAGAATATCGTGCCGGGAGACCCGATCAAGCTGATCGGTGGAGACAAGGCTCTGTCCCCCGAGGTGGAGCTTCAGCTTCGCGTGCGCTATCACCTGGTCCAGTCGGACGAGGACGGCAACGCGATCCTTGACGAGAACGGCGATCCCGTTCAAACGTCGCTCGTGGACCGTTACGTGTATTACATGAACGGTCTGCTTCATGGCGATTTGGGCAATTCGTATCAGCGCAAGCTGCCGGTTACGGATATCTTTGCCCAAAAGTATCCGTATACGGTCAAACTTGCCGCGTGCGCCATCGTGCTCGAGGCAATCATGGGTATCGGTGCGGGTATCATTTCGGCGGTAAAGCGTTACTCCTTCTGGGATATTTTGGTAACGCTGACCACGTCGATCCTCGTTGCCGTTCCTGCTTTCTGGCTCGGTATGCTGCTGCAGCTGTTCTTTGGCGTCATCCTCAAGGATGCCACCGGCGGCGCATTCTCCATGCCGATTTCGGGTGCCGGCGGTGCTAGCTCTCAGTATCAGGATTGGATGCACTATGTGCTTCCGACTATCACGCTGGCTTCGGTTTCGACCGCCTATGCTGCCCGCATCATGCGCTCGCAGTTGCTCGACGTTATGAACCAGGATTACATCCGTACGGCAAAGGCCAAGGGTCTCTCCAATCGTGCGATCATCATCAAGCATGCGCTTAAGAATGCACTGATCCCTGTCGTCACCTATATTGGTGTCGACTTTGGCGGTATGCTTTCGGGCGCCATCCTGACCGAGACGGTCTTTAACTGGCCCGGTATCGGCTATGAGGTCTATCGCGCCATTAGCATGCGCGACTGGCCCATCGTTATGGGCGGCGTTACGCTCATCGTCGTCGTCGTCATGGTGATCAACCTGCTCGTCGACATTAGCTATGCATTCCTCGACCCGCGCATCCGCCTTGGCGGTCCGTCGGATAAGGCCTAAGGGAGGTACGTCTCATGCAGGAAACTGATTCTCAGTCTCAGGAGCAGGCTACCGCCACCAAGGCCGCATCTGCTCCCGCCAAGTCCCGCACGCTGTGGGGCGACGCTTTTAAGCGTCTTCGTAAGAACAAGCTCGCCGTTATCGGTGTCTGCTGGATTATCATCGTCGTTGTGGTTGCCCTGACCGCCGATCTGTGGGCTAAGCCCTGGCTCGGTTCGCCGACGGCTTCCGATTCGACTACCATGGCCGAGACTTCGCTGCTGGCTCCGTGTGCCGATCACCCGTTTGGCACCGACTCCCTTGGTCGCGACATTCTCGTCCGCGTTATCTACGGTGCACGCGTTTCGCTTTCCGTCGGCATCATGGCCACTGCCATCTCCACGGTGATCGGTCTGATCATGGGTGCCCTCGCCGGTTTCTACGGCGGCATCTGGGATACGATCATCATGCGTTGCGCCGATATCTTCCTGGCGTTTCCGTACGTGCTGTTCGTTGTCGCCATGATCGCCGTTATCGGCCGTGGTCTCCAAAACGTCTTTATCGCCATCGGTATTCTCGGCTGGCCTTCGATTGCACGTGTCTTCCGCTCGGCAATCCTGACGGTCAAGGAAAACGACTATGTTGACGCTGCGCGCGCGATGGGTGCATCTGATGCTCGCATCGTCGTGCGTCACATCTTCCCGAACTCCGTTGCCTCCATCGTCGTCTACGCGACTATGAACATTGGTGGCGCCATTCTGACCGAGTCCGCTTTGTCCTTCCTCGGCATGGGCGTTATTCCGCCTACGCCTTCGTGGGGCTCCATGATTCAGGACGGTCAGCAGTATCTCCTGACTGCTCCCTGGATGATGATCATGCCCGGTCTGGCAATTCTCTCGACGGTGCTCGCTTTCACCCTGCTGGGTGACGGTCTGCGCGACGCCCTCGACGTCAAGATGAAGGACGCATAAGGATGAAGAAGAACAAGAACTATGTGGACCTGAAGGACCAGCCGGTTCCCGAGGGCCAGCATCTGCTCGAGGTCGATGACCTTAAGATGTATTTCCACACCGAGGATGGCGTCGTTCGCGCTGTCGACGGTGTCTCCTACACGCTCGATCGTGGTGAGACCCTGGGCGTCGTCGGCGAGTCCGGCTCCGGTAAGTCCGTGACCGCCATGACCATCATGGGCCTTATCTCGATGCCTCCGGGAAAGATTGAGGGCGGTGACGTTCGCTACCGCGGCCGTTCTATCCTCGAGATGACCGAGGAAGAGATGCAGCACATTCGCGGTAACGACATCGCGATGATCTTCCAGGATCCTATGACCTCCCTGAACCCGGTCTACAAGATCGGCAAGCAGGTGGGCGAGGGCCTTCGTCTGCACCGTGGTTACTCCAAGCAGGAGGCGCTCAAGCGCGCCACCGAGCTTTTGGACCTCGTCGGTATTCCCGAGCCCGAGAAGCGCGTCAACGAGTATCCGCACCAGTTCTCCGGCGGTATGCGTCAGCGCGTCATGATCGCCATGGCTCTTGCCTGCGACCCCGATATTCTGATTGCCGACGAGCCCACGACTGCTCTGGACGTTACCATCCAGGCTCAGATTATTGAGCTTATGCAGGAGATGCAGGAGAAGAACGGCAACGCCATCATCATGATCACCCACGACCTGGGTGTTGTCGCCGATATGGCCGATAAGATCATGGTTATGTACGCCGGCCGTCCCGTCGAGTTCGGTACTGCTGAGGAAATCTTCTACGAGAGCCGCCATCCCTACACCTGGGGTCTTATTCGTTCCATTCCGGAGCAGGCCATCGAGGAGAAGAAGCCGCTTACGCCGATTCACGGCAACCCGCCTTCGCTCATGAACCTGCCTGAGGGTTGCGTCTTCTCTCCTCGCTGCCCCTATGCGACGGACAAGTGCCGCAAGCAGCGCCCCGAGCGCGTTGTCACCGAGTCTGGTCACTACTCTGCGTGCCACTACTCCGGTGACCCCGAGTTCCTCAAGAACGCTCCTGAGACGTCCCGTACGCGCAAGGATTCCAAGAAGGGAGGCGAGGCGTAAATGGCAGACAATAACGAGCGTACTCCGCTGCTGAAGGTCGAGCACCTCTCTAAGGAGTTCCCCGCAGAGTCCGGCATGTTCGCCAAGCGTTTTTCCAAGCGCGTCGTCTCTGCTGTAAATGACATCTCTTTTGAGATTTATCCGGGCGAGACCTTTGGTCTGGTCGGCGAGTCTGGTTGCGGTAAGTCCACCACGGGCCGCACCATCATGCGTCTGACCAAGCCGACTGCCGGTAAGGTGTTCTTCCAGGGCAAAGATGTTGCCGAGATGAGCAAGCATGAGATCAAGGACATGCGTCGCGAGATGCAGTTTATCTTCCAGGATCCTTACGCTTCGCTCAATCCTCGTATGACCATCGGCGAGATCGTCTCCGAGCCCATGACCATTCACGGCGTGGGCACCAAGGAGGAGCGCATTGAGCGTGTCCGCGAGCTTCTCGACGTTGTCGGTCTGAACCCTGAGCACATTAACCGTTATCCGCACGAGTTCTCTGGCGGTCAGCGCCAGCGTGTCGGCATTGCCCGCGCATTTGCGTTGAAGCCCAAGCTGATTATCTGCGACGAGCCGGTTTCAGCTCTGGATGTGTCCATTCAGGCCCAGGTTCTGAACCTGCTCAAGGAACTTCAGGACAAGTTCGGTACGGCGTATCTGTTTATCGCCCACGACCTGTCCGTCGTGCAGCACATCTCCGATCGCGTCGCCGTTATGTATCTGGGTAAGATGGTCGAGGTTTCGGACTGGAAGACGCTCTATAGCGAGCCTCACCATCCGTACACGCAGTCGCTGCTGTCTGCCGTGCCGGTGCCCGATCCTGATATCCAGAAGACCCGCAAACGCATCATCCTCGCTGGCGATCCGCCGTCGCCGCTGGATCCGCCGACCGGCTGCCGTTTCCACACGCGCTGCCCGATCGCGCAGGGCATCTGCTCCGAGAAGCTTCCTGAGTTTAAGGAAGTCGCTCCGGGCCACTGCTGCGCGTGTCACTTCGCGGAGCCGTTCCCGATTAAGGAATCGCACATCGACCTGTAGTCGGTGATCTGTCCGGGCCCGTGCTGGACTTAGTTTTCAGAACGTCCTCGACCATGGAAACCCCCTTATCCTGCTCCTTCGGAGCTGCGGATAAGGGGGTTTCCTGGTCTGACGCTCCTATTTGGCAAGGTCTTTTTTGGAATTCATTTTTCGCTCCGCCTCGAAGGCCTGCCTGTCCCAATCGAGCGGAAGTCCCGCCTCGACCCATGCCTCGTAGGCCCTCCTTATGGGCTTCAGGTCCCTTTGGCCCCTCTCCAGCATCGAGATGTACTTCTCGCTGGTTCCGAGTATGGACGCCGCCCTCACCTGGCTGACCTTCGCCGCGCGCCTGGCCGCCACGAGGGCCGAGGCGTCCTCGGGCCTCCTGATTTCATACGGGTGCATCAGCGCCCGGTACGCCTCCCTGGCCACGTAGCGCTTGAGGCACCTCATGACCTCCCTGTCGCTCTTCCCCCGCGCCCTGGCCCTATCGGCGTACTCGGCCGTCTCGGGGTCGCGCATGACCCTCTGCCTCGCGATCTCGTACAGCGCGCTGTTCGCCTGCCGGTCGCCGCCCCTGTTGAGCCTGTGCCTCACGGTCTTGCCGCTCGAGGCGGGGATGGGGCTGGCGCCGCATATCGCCGCGAACGACGCCTCGGAGCGCAGCCTGCCCGGGTTGTCCCCGGCGGCCACGGCGAGCTTGGCCGCGCTGACGGGCCCGCACCCGTACATCGCCAGCAGCGCGGGGCAGTTCTCCTCCAGGGACGCCTCGATCGCGCGCTCCATGTCGAGCGCCGCGTCGCGCGCCGCCGCCCACAGGTCCGCCAGGGCGCCGAGCGCGGCGCCCAGCGCGCCCTCCGACCGCACGGAGGGGAGCTCCTCCATCAGCCTCGGCCCGCCCATGCCGCGGAACCTCGACCTGAGCCCCTCCGGGGCGGTGGTGAGCAGCGACCTCGCGGTGTTGATCGCCGAGGTCCGCGCCTTCACCGCCCCGGAGCGAGCCGCGAGCATGCAGCGCACCCCGTCGACCCAGCCGTCCTGGCTCTTGGGGGTCCCGAGCTTGGAGCCGGACATCGCCGCGCGGGCGGCCCTCTCCGCGTCCGCCTCGTCGCACTTGCCCTGCCCCGGGCGCCTCCTCTGCATCCTCGCCGGGGAGAGCGCCTCGCGCACGGGCATCCCCAGCGACGCGAGGTGCCTGGTGAGGCCCGCCCCGTAGGACGACGTCCCCTCCATCGCGATGCAGGCGGGCTCGCCGGCCCCGGCGATGGCCCCGGCGAGAGCCTCGTAGCCCGCCGCGTCGGCGGGGAACTGGCGGGACAGGACCTTGCGGCCCCTCCAGTCCAGGACGCACAGCCAGTGCGTGTCGGCGTGGGTGTCGACCCCGCAGAAGACCGGCCCGCGGGCGTCGGGTGTCGATTCGGTTCGCATGTCTCGCTCCGTTCTTTCCGTGCTCGCCTGGACCGGGCAGACGGCACACTGACGGGGACGCGATAGAATGCGGTTGTTCGGGTCCGCGGTATCGCTCCATGCTCCTATTAGGTCATGCGGCGGTCTCGGCTCGCCGCGGGCCGCGCGGGACATGTCAGAAAACGAGGGCAGCCCCATGGGCGCCAGCGGAATGTGGGGTCACCGCGCGGTCCGCATCTGATGGTGTCGACGCCAATGGTATATGGATACGCCATCGGCGTCTTCAATTCAGAAGATATCAGTGCGGAATGTTCTGAAAACTAAGTCCAGCACGGGCCCTGCGTTAACGAGGCAGTGGTAGTGCGATTCCTTGATCGTTTACTTAATCTAATAGGAAATTGAGCGAGGCCGGAGCTTTAGCTCCGGCCTCCCCATATAAGGGCTCGGCAAAGCCGAGCCACCAAATTCGCATCAGCCCCCAGAACATGTTTGAGAACAGTGCCTGGAGTACGTGCCCCTAGGGCCGGAATGAGGTCGCTTTCCAACGCATTCCGCAGGGGGCGGCATTATTTTGTAGCGCGAAGCGCGAATCAAAATAATGCCGCATGCCCGAGGACGCGTTGGAAAGCAACCTCATTCCGGCCCGAACAGGTCAGTCTACCTGCGCAATTACAAATTCGTAAACTTTTTTCAAAAAAGTGCTTGCACAGTTCTCGAATCATAGGTTATTATCTTCCTCGTTGAACGCGCGGGTCGAACAAAACGAACTGCGAATCAACAACATAGCATGTCGGAGTGGCGGAATTGGCAGACGCGCTAGCTTGAGGTGCTAGTGACCGCTTTTTGGTCATGCGGGTTCAAGTCCCGCCTCCGACACCATCGCATTTGAGAAGCCTCTTCGGAGGCTTTTTTGTTACCGATAGACGGTGGGGTCCACGATGGAAACGCTTGAACGCAACGAGTGGGCAGACGTTGCCCAACTAGTCGAGATCACGAGCGATGCTGTCATCATCTGCGAGCTCGACGGAACCATTCTGCATGTGAATAATCGCTTACTTGGTTTGATGTGCGAGGAACGCGCCGACGTCATCGGTGGAGATGTTAAAGACGTCCTGTACTCGTCCGCTTTTGAACGTGCGACGGAACATCGTCTGCCATTTGAAACCGATGGCTCCGAGAACGAACTGATGCTCAAGTTGAGTGACGGCTCTTTTATTCCCGTCTTGGTTCGTGCGGGCTCCGTAACGCCTCCACGCATCTTTGGGCGCCGCGCACCACGTGTTCTGGTGGCGCTTCACAGTATCGAGGAACAGTATTCTCACGACCGGCAACTCAAGCGTGCGTTATCGGAGCTTAGGGTGGCGAACAAGCGTCTCTCTGGCACGCTCTCGGTCATTATGAGCACTGTGGGCTCCGATGAGTTACCCAGCCTGCTTGATACCGTTTTGAACCAGCTTGTAGGAACGCTCGATGCTTCGGGTGCCGCTATCTATTTTTCTGAGAGCGGCGGCTTTAAGCTTCGCGGTGTTTCCAAGGAGCTGTACGACAGCTACCTGCCCGAGTTTTTGCCGTATGGCGCTGGCATTCCGACGTATGTTCTTCGCGAGTCGCGTGCCTGTCGCTTGTCGATTCAACAGGACCTTGAGGGCGATAAGGCCGCCTCCGGTATGTTCATGGACCTGGATAATCGTTCTAAGCACCTGTTGCGCATGCAGGATATGCCTCCGTACCGCAGTGAAATCTGTCTTCCCGTTTTTTACGGTACGCAGATCCTTGGCGTGCTGGAAGTTGGTTGGAAACGCCCCCAGGCACCGCTCGCCTATGACGTTAATGTGCTCGAGGTCATTTGCGATTACCTGTCTATCCAGCTGGTCGGCATGGCATCGAGCCTTCGCTCCCGTCGCACGGCCGAGCTTGGCCGCTCGCTCAATGTCTTGCGGGATGAGTTGTTTACCTTTCTAGACGATTCCGCCGCGGCTACCCAGGCGGTATCGTCCGAGATCTGCAATATGCTCAACTGCCATTTTTGCCCTATTGAGTATGACGCCAGTCTGGATTCCTACGTCATAGATTTTGAAGGCGGCAGTCGCGTTGCTTTGCCGGACGATCCCGAGAAGCTTTTCTTTTCCACGACGGCGCCAGCGGCACGTCTGGGGGCTGGCCCTGATGGCTTTGAGGCATCTGTTTTGGGCGGCACGAGTGCCGAGGACCTTAAACATGTCCGTATAACTCGCGTTGACGAATCGATGCCTATGGGAGGCTGGCTTAGGGCACATGGCCTGCCTTGCCAGGGTCTCTACGTCGACGCCGGCATCGAGGCGGGGCGCCCGCGCTCTGAGGGCGATGGCAAGCACAGTAACGACGCGATCGTTCCTGCTTCTGTTGCGAAGGGCCCGACGACGCGCGCGCTGCTGCTTCGTGATGGTAGCCAAGAGCCGATTGATGACCTTGAATATGACTACTTGGTGCACTTGGCTCATGACTTTGAACTGATCTATGAAGGCGAATCTCAAAAGCGTGAGGAGCGCCATATCGCTCAGACCCTTCAGATTGGCATGAGAAATTCACTGGGGGATGTTCCGGGTATCGCAACCGATTCGGTGTACCTGTCGGCCACGAACTCGGCGTTGGTCGGCGGCGATTTCTATACGCTCATCCGTCTTCCCGACGATTGCGCCGTCATGATTCTGGGCGATGTGTCTGGCAAAGGCATTGAGGCTGCATCGATGTCCGCGCTCGTCAAGACGGCCCTGACGGCATATGCCTGGGAGGGCGCTGGACCGGCCCGCATGGCACGCTCCCTTAACAGCATGCTCATGGGCTTTTCGAGGGTCGAGACGTTCGTGACGGCCTTTATCGCCAAGATTGACCTTAAAGCCGGACGCGCAACGTATTGTTCGGCGGGCCATCCTCCGACCATGGTCATCAGGCCAGAGTCGATGCCGCTGGGTGGCGACGAGGCTCGTGGGGGAGAGGTCGAGCTGCTTGGATGCCAATCGGGGGTAATCGGTGCCTTTGAGAGCATGGTGTACGAGACAGGCGTGTTTACGTTCGCTCCTGGTGACATGCTATTTATGTACACCGACGGAACAATCGAAGCACGTGACCGCTCGGGTGCTTTCTTTGGCGAGCAGCGCCTTCGTGACCTTCTGCTCTCTGTCTCGGGTGAGGGCGTATCGGGAATCTGCGGCAAGGTCTTGGGCGAGCTCGACCGATTTACCGAATCGGCGCTGGACGATGACATTGCATTGGTGTCCCTTGAGTTTTTACGGGGTCGTTCATAGACGACGCTGGGCGGGCTGAATCCGTACGGTTGGGGAAACGAATGCATCGAGTGGGCTTTTTTGGGGAACCATGGTCGTATGAATGAGTGGAATGACATAGCGGTTTTGACGCCACCAGGCGATATCGACATCGCCACGGTGCCTGCGCTGCGTCGGCGGTTGGATGCTTTGATTGGCCGCGGCGTGCGTCGTGTCGTCATCAACTGTCAGGCTGTTAGCTTTATCGATTCGACGGGCTTGGCATTCCTGCTTACGCGCGCTCGTGAGCTCATGAGGCGAGAAGGCCTGCTTTCGCTCGTCAATGCATCAGGTGAAGTTGTTCGCTTTTTGGAGATTGCTCGTCTTGTCGATATTCTTCATGTCGCGGGGCCGGCACGGGAGTCTATTCCCGCCATTCCGGTGGGGGAGCTGCCTCGCTGGAGTAAGAGCGTCGAGGTCCGTCAGGGTATCGAGAATCTTCCATACTACCGACATCGCATCGCCGAACTCCTTGAATCGCTTCCGTTGCGCCGTGACGAGCGGTACGATGTCGCATTGGCGTCGGGGGAGGCGCTGGGTAATGCCTATGACCATGCGGGCGGTATCGGGTGCGTCCTGACGGTTCAGGCCTATGGCGATCGCGTTGTGGTTGAGGTGCTTGATCGAGGTGCCGGCTATTCTATCGATGAAACGAGCGAACCGGTCGCATCAGAGGAGCGCGGCCGTGGTATCAAGCTTATGCGTATGCTCGTCGATAACGTGGAGGTTGCTCGTCGTACGGACGGCGCCGGTACGCGCGTGCAGATGGTGAAGCTGTTTAGCGGAGCGTTGGAATCGTGTGCCTAGCCAATCGCTTTAGCGCGTTTAGCTGCTAAGAACATGCGGCAGACAAGTTTTTTGAAAAAAGTACTTGCGTCTTTTGGACAACTCGCGTAAATTAATAACCCGCAAGCGGACATGGCTCAGTTGGTAGAGCACAACCTTGCCAAGGTTGGGGTCGCGGGTTCGAGCCCCGTTGTCCGCTCCATTGCATTTTCGGACCGTTTAGGCGGTCCTTTTTCGGCGAAGTGGCCAAGTGGTAAGGCAGAGGCCTGCAAAGCCTTTACCCCCGGTTCGAATCCGGGCTTCGCCTCCAGGCAACATCCGGGCGCTCCGGCGCCCGTTTTGTTTTACATATGCGGACATGGCTCAGTTGGTAGAGCACAACCTTGCCAAGGTTGGGGTCGCGGGTTCGAGCCCCGTTGTCCGCTCCAACTATGTTACGCGGTTCTAACGAACCGCGTTTTTTGTTGACGCTGCGCGAGCCCCGGGCACCCCATCTTGCCCCTCAATCGTCGGTCGCGTACATAAAGTACGCTTCCCTTCTCTTTCACGGCAACCTGGGGCACCCGGAGCCCGCTCGCTGTCGTGGCCGGGGGAGTGAGTCTTCCATTCTTTTCGCCTCATTGGTCAATCCGCCCCAGGGAGCTCGAACCCGAGAGGGAGCGAGCGTTTGGGGCGTGGCCGTGGCGTTGTTTGCCGCGAATGTCCGCTTTGGGCGTATCATCGAGGGCATCTCGCAAAACCTCGTTGCAAGGGAGACTCATCCCATGGCTACAGAAAAGTTCTCGTCGCGCTCATGGATGTCCGATGCCGCGATCTATCAGATCTACCCGCGCTCGTTTAAGGATTCGACTGGTTCGGGTCTGGGCGATATCGCGGGCATTACCCAGCAGATGGACTATCTTGAGCAGCTGGGTATCGAGGCCATCTGGCTGAGCCCGTTTTACCCATCGCCTCTTGTTGATGGCGGCTATGATGTGGCGGACTACTGCGATGTCGACCCACGTCTCGGCTCGCTTGACGATTTCGATGACATGATCGCTGCGGCTCACGCGCACGGCATCAAGGTCATCGTCGACATCGTGCCCAACCATTCGTCCAACCAGCACCCCTGGTTCAAAGCCGCTCTTGCCGCCGGCCCCGGATCGCCCGAGCGCGCCCGTTATATCTTCCGCGATGGTCGCGGCGAGCACGGCGAGCTGCCTCCCACCAATTGGAATGCCAACTTTGGCGGCCCCGCCTGGACGCGCGTCGCGGACGGTCAGTGGTATCTGCACATGTTTACGCCCGAGCAGCCGGACTTTGACTGGTCGTGCCCCGAGGTTCATGCGTTCTTTTGCGACGTCCTGGCGTTTTGGAGCGATCGAGGCGTCGATGGCTTTCGCATTGATGTGGCGCACGGTCTCGCCAAGGATCTCGACCGCGATGACCTCGACCGGTGGCATCTCGCCGAGGGCGATGACATGGTTGAGGACGGCTCCCATCCGCTGTGGGACCGCAACGAGGTCCACGAGATCTATCGCGAGTGGCGCCGCGTGTTCGACCGCTATGATCCGCCACGCAGCGCCGTTGCCGAGGCGTGGGTGCTGCCCGAGCGCCAGTATCTCTACGCGCGTCCCAGCGAGCTTGGCCAGACATTCAACTTTGAGTTTGCCAAGGCCACTTGGACCTATGATGACATGCACGCTGCAATCGAGGAGGGCTTGAAGGCAGCTATAGAATCCGATTCCGCCTCGACCTGGGTGCTCTCCAACCACGACGTGCCGCGCGTGGCGACGCGCTATGCCCTGCCGCAGATCAAGGCGACGCGCTACCACCAGATTGCGCTCGACTGGCTCTTACGCGACGGGTCGTCTTATGACGAGGACCGTGAACTCGGCGAGCGCCGCGCGCGGGCGGCCCTTTTGCTCGAGCTGGCGCTTCCGGGCTCGGCATACGTGTATCAGGGTGAGGAGCTCGGCCTTTTTGAGGTGGCTGACATTCCGTGGGCTGCACTCGAAGATCCTACTGCGACCAATACGCACGGACCGAAGCGCGAGAAGGGGCGCGACGGCTGCCGTGTGCCCCTGCCGTGGGTGGCGGCGGACGATCCCGCGCAGGGCGGATCGTTTGGGTTTTCACCGGCGGACGCCGATGCGGCGCCCCATCTGCCGCAGCCTGCATGGTTTTCCGATTACGCTGCCGATAGGGAAGAAGCGGACCCGACATCGATGCTTGCGCTCTATCGTGACGCCCTCTGGCTGCGGCGCAAGCTGCGCGGGTGCGCCAACGATCTCGCGTGGCTCGATCTTGACGGGCGCACCGGCCTTGCGGATGGTGCCGAGGGCGCTGGGGGCGGCGTCATCGCCTATCGCCGCGACAACGGCTGGGCGTGTGTGACGAACTTCGGTGCAGCACCCGTGGAGCTGCCGGCGGGCAGGGTCCTGCTCACCTCATCACCGCTTGCAGACGGCAGGCTCGCGCAGGACAGTTCTGCCTGGATCATGCTCGCTGAGTTGTAGGGGCCTCTTGCGGCGAGTTCGCGCTTGCCTGCGCTTTCCGTGGTGGCTGATGTCTTTGCGAGGTTCGCGAGGGCGTCGCAAAACTTTTCAAAAAAAGTTCTTGCATAGGATGCGGGTATCACGTAAGATTAATCCTCGTAAGCGGACATGGCTCAGTTGGTAGAGCACAACCTTGCCAAGGTTGGGGTCGCGGGTTCGAGCCCCGTTGTCCGCTCCATTTGGGCGTTTAGCTCAGGGGGAGAGCGCTTCCCTGACACGGAAGAGGTCAGAAGTTCAAATCTTCTAACGCCCACCAAATGTTCGCAGCTCAGAGGCTATGTCCTCTGGGCTGTTTTGTTTTGGTCGCCAAATGGGTCGCCAAATTTCGAGTTTTTGATCTTCCGGGATGCTTCTCAGTAGTCATCCGAGGAAACTCTCATCTTCTCCGTTTGCATACACATATCTTTTAAGGATTCGTGCCGCGGTTGCATGAGGCACGGCAAGGCACGACCGCAACATGTTGGTCAAGCATAATCTTTTGGAATCTTTTGGCGCGAGTGGCTTGATTTTGGCGCTATTTGGCGGCGGCTCGGTTGAGGGGGTTTCAAAACTGCCGCGCAGGTAGTCGAGTTGATAACGTTTTAGCAGTCTGCCAAGAGGCCTTCATTTTTAATGCGTCTGCAAAATGACTAATTGCCTTGACCTGCTAAAACACTATATGTTGTGTTTGACCTAAAAAAAGAATACAGGATATAGATACCTCTTTGTCGTATGATAGATGGCGGACAGAGAACGAGAACCTTATTCGCCTCATTATTTGGATGGATCTTTGAACCCCTGGATTGGTTGCGAGGATTGTCCGCATGAGGGCCTATGGTTATCGAGAACACAGATTGCGCGACGGCGCCGCAAGACAGGGCCAAACCCTGCCGGGCATCGTTTGGCTCTGAAGCGCAATGAGGCTACGATGCGAAAGAGGCAAGAGGATGAAGATCATCAAGCGCAGCGGCACCGAGGTTACTTTTGACATCGATAAGATCGTCAATGCGATCCGCGCCGCAAACTTGGAGGTCGAGGAGAGCTCTCGTCTAACCGACCGCCAGGTGGTTTACGCGGCACAAAACGTCGCCGAGGCATGCGAGAACGCGGGCCACACCGTTTCGGTCGAGGAGATTCAGGATCTGGTCGAGGACGAGATTATGCGTCTCGACTGCTACGAGGTTGCCCGCCACTACATCATCTATCGCTATGTTCAGAGCCTGAAGCGCCAGAAGAACACGACCGACGACAAGATTTTGTCGCTGATCGAGTGCAATAACGAAGAGGTCAAGCAGGAGAACTCTAACAAGAACCCGACCGTCAATTCCGTCCAGCGTGACTATATGGCCGGCGAGATTTCCAAGGACCTGACTCAGCGTGTGCTGCTGCCCCAGGAGATCGTGGATGCCCACAATGAGGGCCTGATCCACTTCCACGATTCCGACTACTTTGCCCAGCACATGCATAACTGCGACCTGGTGAACCTGGAGGACATGCTCCAGAACGGCACCGTTATCTCGGGCACGCTGATCGAGAAGCCGCACAGCTTCTCGACTGCTTGCAACATCGCGACGCAGATTATCGCCCAGGTTGCTTCCTCCCAGTACGGCGGCCAGTCTATTTCGCTGACCCATCTCGCCCCCTTTGTTGAGGTGAGCCGTCAAAAGATTCGCGGCGAGGTCGCCCGCGAGCTCGAGGAGCTCGGTGTTTCGGCATCTGCCGAGAAAGTCCGTGAGGTCGTTGAGGACCGTCTGCGTGACGAGATCCGTCGCGGCGTCCAGACGATTCAGTATCAGGTCGTGACCCTTATGACCACCAACGGCCAAGCGCCGTTCGTGACGGTCTTTATGTATCTCAATGAGGCCCGTACGCCCCAGGAGAAGCACGACCTTGCCATGATCGTGGAGGAGACGCTTCGTCAGCGCTATGAGGGCGTTAAGAACGAGGCGGGCGTGTGGATTACTCCGGCATTCCCCAAGCTTATCTATGTACTCGAGGACGATAACGTTCACGAGAATTCCCCGTACTTCTACCTGACCCAGCTGGCTGCCAAGTGCACCGCCAAGCGCATGGTGCCCGACTACATCTCCGAGAAGAAGATGCGCGAGCTCAAGCTGTCTAAGGGCGAGACCGCCGGCAACGGCGATTGCTACACCTGCATGGGTTGCCGCAGCTTCTTGACGCCCGACCGCTCCGGTAACGGATTTAACAATGTGGCCAACGCGCTGAACTATGACCCGAACAAGCCCAAGTACTACGGTCGCTTTAACCAGGGCGTTGTGACCATCAACCTGCCCGATGTCGCGCTGAGCTCGCATCAGGACATGGACAAGTTCTGGAAGATCTTCGACGAGCGCCTCGAACTGTGCCATCGTGCCCTGCTGTGCCGTCATGAGCGCCTGATGGGTACGCTCTCTGACGCCGCACCGATTTTGTGGCAGTACGGTGCCCTCGCTCGCCTGAAGAAGGGCGAGACGATCGACAAGCTGCTCGTGGGCGGCTATTCCACCATCAGCCTGGGATATGCCGGCCTGTATGAGTGCGTCAAGTACATGACGGGCCACAGCCACACCGAGAAGGAGGGCACGCCCTTTGCCATGGCCGTCATGCAGCGCATGAACGACAAGTGCGCCGAGTGGAAGGCCGAAAGCGATATTGACTTCTCGCTGTACGGTACCCCGCTTGAGTCGACGACCTACAAGTTCGCCAAGTGCCTGCAGCGTCGTTTTGGCATTATCCCGGGCGTGACGGACAAGGGCTACATCACCAACAGTTACCACGTCCACGTGTCCGAGGAGATCGACGCATTCGACAAGCTCAAGTTCGAGGGCATGTTCCAGCAGCTTTCGCCGGGCGGCGCCATCTCTTACGTCGAGGTTCCCAACATGCAGGACAACCTCAAGGCTGTCATTCGCGTGATGCAGTACATCTACGACAACATCATGTACGCCGAGCTCAACACCAAGAGCGACTACTGCCAGGTGTGCGGCTACGATGGCGAGATCAAGATTGTCGAGGATGACGGCAAGCTGGTGTGGGAGTGCCCCAACTGCGGCAATCGTGACCAGGAGAAGATGAACGTCGCTCGTCGTACGTGCGGCTACATCGGTACCCAGTTCTGGAACCAGGGCCGAACCGAGGAGATCCGCGACCGCGTGCTGCATCTCTAATAACCATCCCAGACTGCCCCGTAGCGAGGCCCCGGACCTTTACTCGCTATTTCGGACAGTCCTGGCTCACGACGGAGGCGCCACTGGCGCCTCCTGTTCGTGCGGAACTCATATCGAGCAAAGGTCCGGGGCCTCGCTACGGGGCGGCCAAGCTGACGTAGCTGAGATGCAGCATGCGGTCTGCTCACTCCTCGAAGTTCTTAGCGGAAATGAGTCGACTTGCAATAACGGTTTGCTTGCAGCAACGGTTGAGCTGCAACAAATTTTTTATTGGACCTCGAACCCCATGCTCGATGTTCGCTTCGTTCATTGAGTTGTCCTTTGCATGAGGCCGGGACAAATCGTCCCGCCCGCAGTTTCGCAGGCCAAAGGCCGAGAATGTTTGAGGACGGGATGATATGTCCCGGCCTCCCGGGAGAGTTACCTATGAACTACGCGAACATTAAGTATTTCGACATTGCTGATGGGGAAGGCGTTCGTACTTCTCTGTTTGTGAGTGGATGCCGTCGTGGGTGCAAGAATTGCTTTAACTCTGTTGCGTGGGACTTTGCTGCGGGTGAGTCGTTCGATCGTGCCGTCGAGGACAAAATTATTGAGAGTCTCGACCATCCCTTTATTGATGGCCTGACGATTCTGGGTGGCGAGCCTATGGAGCCCGAGAATCAGGCCGGACTTGTTGACTTTATCGAGCGTGTTCGCGCTGCTTATCCTACGGGGTCGGGGAAGACCATTTGGTGTTTTACTGGTGATGTGCTCGAGGAACTTATGCCGGGTGGTCGTCATCATACTGAGGTGACGGACCGTATTCTTGCCTGTCTCGATATGTTGGTGGATGGCCCGTTTATTCAGGATCTGTACGATATCACGCTGCGCTTTAGGGGCTCGAGCAACCAGCGCGTGATCGATATGAACGCTACGCGCGCCCGTGCTGAGCGCGAGGGTGTTGCGCTTTGTGATGCGGTTGAACTTTGGCGGGACGATCCGGTCTATTCGACCCATACTATGTAGCTTGTGGTCGATGCCGGAGGGCGTGGTACCATAGCGCGAACGTGAAATCGGAAAAGTGAGGCCCAGATGGTCGATCAGGAAAAAGTCGAGGCCGCCATCAAGCTGTTGCTTGAGGGTATAGGCGAGGACCCAACTCGTGAGGGCCTGCTGGAGACCCCGGCGCGCGTTGCCCGTATGTACGGTGAGATTGCCGGCGGTATGGATCAAAGTGCCGAGGAGCACCTGTCCAAAACCTTTGCCGTCGCCTCGAACGATTTGGTTATTGAGCGCGACATCACGTTCTATTCGCTGTGCGAGCACCATCTGCTGCCGTTTTATGGCAAAGCCGCCATTGGTTATATCCCTAACGGTCGGGTGGCCGGGCTTTCCAAGCTTGCCCGCACGGTGGAGGTCTATGCCCGCCGTCTGCAGCTGCAGGAGCAGCTGTGTGCGCAGGTTGCCGATGCCCTTATGGACTATCTTGCCCCCCAGGGGGCGATTGTGCTCATGGAGGCCGAGCATATGTGCATGACCATGCGCGGCGTGCAAAAGCCCGGCACCAAGACCGTGACGCTCGCTCGCCGCGGCGTCTTTGAGACCGATCCCGCGCTCGAGGAGCGTTTCTTTAGGATGCTGGGCCGCTAACCATGAGAGTCGTCAACGACTTTACATCGAAGACCGATGAGGGGACGTCGCGTCGCGGCTTTATGGCTTCGGGCCTGGCCCCCTTTGGCGCCATGCCTCGCATTGATTACATTTGTGCCAACGGGCTGTTCCGGCGGCACCTGGGCAACATTGCACAGTTGGAATCGGGGCGCATCTTCTGCCGCCACGGTATTGACCATCTGCTCGATGTCGCTCGCATTATGTGGATCAAGAATCTCGAGGAGCAGCTCGAATTTGACCGCGAGGTCATTTACGCCACGGCACTTCTTCACGATATCGGCAAAGATGAACAGTACGAATCGGGTATATCCCATGATGTTGCAAGCGAGCGCGTCGCTGATGCAATACTCGCCGGCATGCCCGATGACGTGGCGTTTGAGTCGGCCGATGCCGCGGCCATTAAGACGGCTATTCTGGGCCATCGAAAGCTGCGCGTGAACAGCCAACCGCTTGAGCGTCTGCTCTATGCAGCCGACAAAGCGTCGCGCGCCTGCTTTGCATGCCCCGCGCGCAATGCTTGCAACTGGAGCGATGATAAAAAGAACCTGTCGATTCGCGTGTAGTTGATTTGCGCGGTCGGGGTTCTAAACGAAGGAGACGATCGCGATGAGTAACAAGAAACTGCCCGAGAGTGCAACCAAGACTGAAGGCGCCGAGCTCGCCCGCCGTGGAAGGGGCGAAATATCCACCGCAACGGCGGTGCCTCACGTGAGCTATGACGATCTGCGCCATGCCGATCGTATTGTCATTGACGGCCTTGAGGTTTTTGCCAACCATGGCGTGTATCCCGAGGAGAACGCGCTGGGTCAGAAGTTCATCGTTTCTCTGGTGCTCTATGCCGACCTGCGCGCGGCGGGGGAGCACGATAACCTGGATGCCTCGATTGACTACGGCTCGGTGTGCCACGATGTTGATGGCTATCTGCGCGAGCATACGTTTAAACTCATCGAGGCGGCAGCCGAGGGGACGGCCCAGATGCTGCTGCGCCGTTATCCCTCGCTGCTTGGTGTGCGCATAAAGCTCGATAAGCCGTGGGCTCCTGTTGGCCTGCCCCTGGCAAGCTGCGGTGTCGAGATCGAGCGCGTGCGCTAGTCGACGCTAGAGCTTGTTGAGGGGTGGCTGCTTGAGCCGCTGCGACAGAGCTCTATTGTTAGGGCAGTACGTGTCGAGCAGGGCGTGAAACCGCTGGTTGTGGCTTGGCTCGAGCAAGTGGACGAGCTCATGGGCGACAACCATGTCGAGGCATTCGACGGGGTAGGCGGCGAGCTCGCGCGCGATGCGAATGGCGCCGGATTTGGGCGTGCATGAGCCCCAACGCGTTTTCATGCTGCGTACGGAAATGCGGGAAACGGCGACACCCATTGCGATTTCATATGCGTGCACCATATCGCGCAGCGCCGATGCGACCTCGGACGCATAGAGCTGGTCGATGTGGGCTTGGAGCTCGTCGGACGTTAGGCCGTCGAGGATTGCGCGCCGCTTAGCCTGTGGGCTTTCGTCCGATTCGTCGGTACCCATAAAACTTGCGAAGGTGGCCTGCTTGGGTCGCGGTGCGGGCGATGCAAAGTTGTGATCGAGTGCGTCCTGTACCGTGATGGGCTTGCCCCAAAGTGCAATGATGGACGAGGGACTGAGCGGCTCTTGCGCTGTCGCCTGACGTTGCTCGCGCTGGGCAAGTCGGCTGATAATCCAGGCGCTGTTGCGCTTCACAAACGCTTCGATGCGCTCGCGACTGGCGCCGAGCGGTGCACTGGCGTGGACCTCGCCGCTCGATGTGACGCGTAGGTTGAAGTTCTTGACGCGCTTTTTTGTAACGATGACGGGCAAGGACGTCCCATCCGGTCGGGATACAGAAATCGTAAATTGCTGCGTCAAAAGCGGTCCTTCAGATTGGA
>CAKUBM010000030.1 GCA_934643145.1 uncultured Collinsella sp.
GACGGGCAAGGACGTCCCATCCGGTCGGGATACAGAAATCGTAAATTGCTGCGTCAAAAGCGGTCCTTCAGATTGGAGGCGGGCCGGTATGCCGACCGTTCGGCATGCCGGCCCGCTCAAGGGATGTGAAATTAATAACGCTCAAAGAAGGCAAGCGCGTTGTCGCTGCAGAGCTTCTGCATCACAGTCTTGCCAAAGTGCTTGGAGAGCATGTTCTGGAATTCGGGCATCTTGCTGGCATCGGAGAGGAAGGCGGGCACCTTGGCGCCGTCCCAGTCGCCGCCGAGCGCGATGACGTCCTCGCCACCCAGGTCGAGCCAGTGTTCGATATGTGCTGCCAACTGGTCGAAGGTGACGTCTGCGGCGGTTTTGTCGGTTGCGTCGTTGGAAAGGAACTCGCTGCAGTAGTTGAGGCCGACGATGCCGCCCATGTCGCGAATGGTGCGGAACTGGTCGTCGGTGAGGTTGCGCTTGACGCCGCAGACAGTACGGGAGTTGGAGTGGCTGGCGACGAAGGGGCGCGTGGCGTGGGCGACAACCTCGTCAAAGCACTCATCGTTGAGGTGGGAGACATCGAGCGCCATGCCGGCGTGCTCCATCTGCGTAAGCGCCTCGATGCCGGCGGCGGTGAGACCGGCGTGGGTGTCGTGGCCGCTCGCGAGCGGTCCCTGCGCGTTCCAGCTGAGTGACGACATAAGCACGCCCAAGCTCTTGAGCACCTCGATCAGCGCGGGGTCCTCGGCAAAGAACGTGGCGTTTTCGATGGTGTGGATGCAAGCGACCTTGCCGTCTTTGAGCGCGGGGCGAATGTCTGCGGCGCTGCGTACATTGACCATGCGGTCGTGGTTGAGCATTGCCTGGCCGCTCATGTGCGCCATGATCTGCGCTTGGAAGCGCGCGGCGTGGGCGGTGGGAATCTCGTCGGGGACAAACGTGGCAAAGCACTGTGCCCACGGCGTGTTGCCGATCTTTGCGAGCGAGATGGCGCAGGCGTTGCCCTCGATGAGGTCGAAATCTTGCGGATGCGTTTCGTCGCCGGGGAAATAACCGTCGGTGCCGGCGGTAAAGCGCAGATCGAGATCGAGCGTGGCCCAGCCGATGCGGTCGGCGGTGTCGCAGTGTAGGTCAAATACGGGATATGCCATGGTTCCTCCGGTTGCAGCGTTTCTTTGCAAACTGTCTTTGAATTGTATGACTAGGGTATAGTTAGCGCCATATGTTCACGGCGGCTTGCGTTGTGCGCCGCCCTTATATACGGAGGTTACCATGTCCAACCAGGGCAAGAAGGTCAAGACCCATTATCGTGGCACGCTCGACGACGGCACGCAGTTCGATAGCTCCTACGATCGCGGCGAGCCGCTGGAGTTCACCTGTGGCGCCGGCCAGATGATCAAGGGCTTTGACGCCGCCGTGGTCGATATGCAGGTCGGCGAGAAGAAGACCGTGCACATTCCTGCTGCTGATGCCTACGGCGAGCACAACCCCGAGATGGTTCTGACCTTCCCGGCCGAGCAGGTTCCCAATATCGAGCAGATCGAGAAGGGCATGAAGCTCTTCCTGTCCACGCCGAGCGGCATGCCCGTCCCCGCCGTGGTCATCGACGTAACGCCCGAGGCCGTGACGCTCGACGCCAACCACGAGCTGGCCGGCAAGGACCTCAACTTTGATATCGAGCTCGTCGAGGTCGAGGACTAGAGTATGCCTGAACGCTTGGTTTCGACGACATGCTTGGGAAATCTCAACGATCCGTCCTATGAACTCCTGCTTCGCCGGGAGCTGGGCGGTGTCTTTGAAGTTGACGAGCTACTGCTCGATTGGGACCAGGCTGATGTTTGCGCGTTTGTGGGCGTGACGGAGCTGGAGCGCACGGTCGATGTTCGGCTGGATACTGCCGACGGCGGTCGTCTTGTCGACGGCGACGTGCTCGCCATTGACCGTTCGGGCGTGGTGCCCGTGGTGGTTGTCGTGCGCCTGCGCAGCGCCGAGGTCTATTTGGTCGAAGTCGACCGCATGGATCCGATTGCACTCGCGCATGCGTGCTGGGAGATCGGCAACATGCATGCGCCGCTCTTCCGGGGTGACTCGGACGAGCATACCGTGCGCATGTATACGCCGGTGCAGCCTGTTTTGGGCCGCATGCTTCGGGGTGTCGAGGGTGTTCGGCTCTCGGTGGTTACCCGTGAACTCGATGCGGGCCGACGCTTTGCGTCGAGCGCGGCCGATGTTGTCGTGAGCATGGCTCCGGACTTTACCATCGTTAAAAAGACGCGCGACTAAGCGCGCGTATGCGCAAGACGGGCTTTGAGGGGCGACCAATCAAAGTCCGTCTTGCTGTTGATAGGAGGCTTTGGGGGAAGCATATGGGTCTTGAGGGAATCAAGCTGATTGCATGCGATTTGGACGGCACGTTGCTGCATCCGGGGGAGCGCGAGCCGCGTTCCGAGGCCTTTGAGCTTATCGATGAGCTACATCGTCGCGGTATCGTGTTTATGCCGGCGAGTGGCCGTCAATATGCGAGCCTGCGCTACCTGTTTGCCCCGGTGGCCGATGAGCTCGCCTATGTATGCGAAAACGGAGCCCTGGTGATGAGCGAGGGGCGTGCCGTTGTCAAGCGTTCCATGGAGCGTAGCCTTGCTATGGATATCGCGAACGCCGTGGTTGCGTATCCCCATGCCGACGTGACCCTTTCGTGCGAGGGACACCTCTACACCATGAGCGGCAACGATGCGTTTGTTGATCACCTGCGCTATGAGGTCCATTGTGATGTGGCGGTAGTCGACCGTCCCGAAGACATTGACGAGGATGTCATTAAGATTGCCTTCCAGACGCCCGAAGCAGAGCAGCCGGCGGCGCTGGAGTATTTCGAGCGCCACTTTAGCGATCGAGTCGATGTCATGACATCGGGAACCGAATGGACGGACTTTATCGGTTTCGATTCGGGCAAGGGCTCCGCGCTTGCCGATTACGGTCGCGCTCTGGGGATTTCGCCCGATGAGATGATGGCGTTTGGCGACAATGAGAACGATCGCGACATGCTCAACGTCGTGGGCCATCCCTATCTGATGGAGAGCTGCAACCCCACCATGCGCGGCATCAACGACCGTGTCCGCTACACGCGCACGGTCGAAGAAGAGCTGCGTCGTCTACTTGCTGAGTAGGCATGCCCCAAACATCTACCGGCAGTCGGGGCAGAGACCCTCGAAGATGGTGTAGTGCGACGTGACGTGCCAGCCGATTTGCTCGGATGCCTTGGCGTCGAGCTGGGCATCGAAGGGGAGCGGTACGTCGATGACGCGGCTGCACGAGGTGCAGATGATATGCGCATGCGGCTCGATCGTGCGATCGAAGCGGCTGCCGCCCGGCGTCTTGATGGAGAGGATCTCGCCGGCGTCGGCCAAGAGATTGAGATTGCGGTAGACCGTACCGCGGCTGATTTTGTCATCCTGTGCGCGCACGACGTTGTAGATTTCGTCGGCGGTGGGATGGTTATAGCTTTGGCGCACAGCGTCAAGAACCAGCTTTCGCTGCCTGGTATTCCTTCTTTGCACCGCCATGCGCCTCGCCTCTTTTCTGTAAACGGTATGAAGCAAATGATACCTTATTTAGCACACAATACTAATAGCAAGGGCTAAAACCATCCTCGTTGGCAAGCGGGGCGCGAGTTTGGGCGTCTACAAGGCGAAAACGTGTCCCCATGCGCTCGTAGGAGGCATGAAGCGCCTCGAGATGAGACACGATGTTTGCCGGCGTGCCTTGTAGCTCCATCTCAACCGAGCCGTCTTCCATATTGCGCACCCAGCCGGTGAGGGAGCGCACCTGCGCGAGGTTGGTATTGGTGAAGCGGAAACCGACGCCCTGGACCTGCCCTTCCCACCGCAGGAAATAGCGCTGCGGGGCGTCTTGAGTGGCTTCGTCGCTTGCGAGCACGGTGAGCCTACGGCGCAGCTCGAGCTCGACGCCAGATGGCTTTTGGGGTTCGCGGCCGCCGCCGGCGACGCCCGAGAAAAGCTTGTCGAAAAAACTCATCGCTATGCCTGCTTGTTAGAGTCGGCCGGGAAGGTTATGCCGGCCTGCTGGCGCACGGCATCCATGATGCGCAGCGACACGAGCGTGACATCGCGGTAGTGTCCGAGCTCGTGGCGTCCTGCCGGCGTTTCCCAAATCTCATCTTTAACGTGATGAACGCCGTCGATGGCGGTGATAAAGTCTGTGAGTTCGTATTCCATAGTGTTGCTCGATTTGGGCAGGTCGAGCACGCGGCCGTTGTCGCCCTGTTCGCGCGGTGCCTCGGTCGCCGAGCCGCGTACGACATCGCCGCGATAGTCGATGCGGACGTTGCGGGGCGTGGACAGATGGTCGATCTGGATAGTGCCACGCTCGCCTTCGATCTGCGAGGGCAGCAGGTCATTCGTTATTTTGGAGTGCGCGAGCTCGACGGAGATACGGCCACCGCCGTAGCTGGCGAGGATGGAACCGCAGCCGTCGATGGGGCCGTGCGTGAGCTGTCGCGTGGCGGGGTCGAGCAGAGTAGCCATGCTCGTAAGGCCGGAGGGCATGCCGAAAATCTCGACCATGGGCTCGACGGTGTAGACGCCAATGTCCATGAGGGAACCCGATGCCATATTGCAGTCGAAGATATTGGTGGCGCGTCCCGCGAGAATCTCATTGTAGCGCGAGGAATATTTGCCAAAGCGCAATGAGGCGCGGCGGATGGGGGCGATCTCGCCCAGGGCGTCCTCGATGGCGTGGAAGGCGGGGTCGTGGAGGGGACGCATGGCCTCGAGGGCCACGACACCTGCTGCCTCGGCAGCGCGGAAGACTTCCAGCGCCTGCGCTTCGGTGGCGCAGAAGGGCTTCTCGACGATGACGTGCTTGCCACCGGCGATGCAGGCAAGGGCCTGCTCGTAGTGAAGTGCGTTAGGGCTGCCGATATAGACGGCGTCGACGTCGGCGGCTGCCGCGAGCTCATCGAGTGAAGTAAAGTTTCGCTCGCCACCGCGCTCGGCGGTAAAGGCGGCACCGCGATTGGCATCGCGTGAAAGCGTGCCCACAAACGCGGCTTGGTCGTTGGCGTTGACGACTTGGATAAAGTCGTCTGTGATCATGGATGTGCCGATGGTCGCGATGCGCAGCATACGTCCCCCTTGCGTTGTTTGGTCTACAGGATGAGTGTAGCGCGGGAGAACGAAAAAACGTGCGAAAACGCCGTTACAGGTCGCTCTCGTTAAAGCCGGTGTCGATATCGAGGTTGCTGCCGTCGGCCGCCGTGGTGGCGAGCTCGTCGCAGCGTTCGTTGAGCTCGTGGCCGGCATGACCCTTAACCCAGATGAACTCGACCTTGTGCTTGCTCTTTGCGGTGATCAGGCGTTCCCACAGGTCGCGGTTCTTAACGGGCTGCTTGTTGGCGGTCTTCCAACCGCGCTTTTTCCAGCCGTCGATCCAATGCTTGTTAAAGGCGTTGACGACGTACTGCGAGTCGGAATGGACCTCGACCTCGCAGGGGCGGTTGAGCGCTTCGAGCGCCACGATGACGGCCATGAGCTCCATGCGGTTGTTGGTGGTCTTGGCATAGCCGCGCGAAAGCTCGGAGGTGAAGGTCTTGCCGGCGGGGTTGGTGTATTTGAGTACGGCACCATAGCCGCCGCGTCCCGGATTTGATCGGGCCGAGCCGTCGGTATAGATGATGACCTTCACATGGTTCCTTTCGCTGAGTGCTTCTCTCGTGAGTGACCATTGTAGCGCCATGCCCGCCGGGGGCCAGCAATCTACGATTTCTACCCCGTCTTCCGACTGTTAGTTGGCATGGATGATGCGGTTGAGCTCGTCGAGGTATTGTTGCAAGAGGAGAGAGGGCTTGCGCTCGTCGTGCATGATGTAGCCAACGCGCATCGTTGGGGCGTCTGCTAGCGGGATCGATGCCATGCCCCATTGCATTTCATTGGAGAGGACACCGGTCGACAGGGTGTAACCGTTCGACGTGATAAGTAAGTTAGTAAGTGTTCCGCGGTCCGAGATTCGTATGTTGCGGTCGCAAGGGATATAGCTAAAAGGTTCCTCGGCGTAATAGAAGGAGTTTGAGGTTCCCTGCTCAAAGCTGTAGCGCGTATAGGGCGTGAGGTCGGCAAGGGACAGCTGCGGGCGGCGTGCGAGCGGGTGGCGCTCGCTAACGAAGACGTGGACCGTCGCGTCGAATAGGGGATGGAAGCTTGCGCGGGCATCGGCGAAGGCCTTCTGCAGAACGCGGGCGTTAAAGTCATCCAGATACAGAATGCCGATATCGCTGCGAAACGCACGGACGTCATCGATGATCTGCGATGTGGTGGTCTCGCGCATGATGAACTCGAACTTGCTGTCGCGGCAGCGCTCGACTACGTTGACAAAGGCCTCGACCGAAAAGGCGTAGTGCTGGGCGGAAATGGCAAGGCGGGCTTGCGGGGTGCCACCGTCCTCGTAGCGTGCCTCGAGCATGTCGGCCTGCTCTACGACCTGGCGCGCATAGCCCAAAAGCTCGGTGCCGTCGTTGGTGAGCGTGACGCCGCGGCTGGAGCGCGTAAAGATCTCCAGATGGAGCTCTTGTTCTAGGCTTTTGACGGCGTTTGAGATGTTGGACTGAGCGGTATAGAGGCGCTGAGCTGCGGCGTTGATTGAGCCGGACTCTGCCACGGCGATAAGAAAACGAAGCTGCTGGAGGGTCATCGGTGCCCGTCCTTTCGATAGCTATCTAAAAAACCGATAACAGGTTAGCGCTTTTAAGTGATTGACCGAGCGAAACAATGCTCGTACTATTCAAAACACACAAAGGCGGTAGGTAATTAAGCCGACCACGGAACCGGGATGTCAAAAGGAGGACCGCATATGAACTGCTTGCCAAGACGAATGCCGGGCTCCTGTTTGCGCCCGTTGGCGTGATCAGGAGACAGCGACTTATTTTTCTCTTATTTATTTACCTTCGTTCGATCAAGGAGATCATCATGAGCCAGTTCATCAACAACCCCGAGCACACCTTTGGTTTCGATACCCTGCAGCTTCATGTTGGCCAGGAGAGCGCCGACCCCGCATCCGACTCCCGCGCCGTGCCTATCTACCAGACCACGAGCTATGTGTTCCGCAACTCCCAGCACGCCGCCGACCGCTTTGGTCTTGCCGACGCCGGTAACATCTACGGCCGTCTGACCAACTCCACCCAGGGCGTCTTTGAGGACCGTATCGCCGCGCTCGAGGGTGGCGTGGCCGGTCTTGCCGTCGCCTCCGGTGCCGCTGCCATCACCTATACCCTGCAGGCTCTTGCCCAGGCTGGTGACCACGTGGTGGCTCAGAAGACCATCTACGGTGGCTCCTACAACCTGCTGGAGCATACGCTCTCCCAGTTTGGCGTCGAGACCACGTTTGTCGATGCTCATAACCTGGAAGAGGTTGAGGGTGCCATCAAGGACAACACTACGGTCATCTACCTCGAGACGCTCGGCAACCCCAATTCCGACATTCCCAACATCGACGCCATCTCCGAGATCGCCAAGAGGCATAGTTTGCCGGTCGTCGTCGACAACACTTTCGGCACCCCGTATCTGTTCCGTCCGCTGGAGCATGGCGCCAACATCGTTGTCCACTCCGCAACTAAGTTCATCGGCGGCCACGGAACTTCGCTGGGCGGCGTGATCGTCGATGGCGGCAACTTCGACTGGAAGGCGAGCGGCAAGTATGCGCAGATCGCCGAGCCCAACCCCTCCTACCATGGCGTCTCGTTTGCCGAGGCTGCCGGTCCCGCTGCCTTCGCGACCTATGTCCGCGCCATCTTGCTGCGCGACGAGGGCGCCTGCATCAGCCCGTTCAACGCCTGGATCTTGCTCCAGGGTACCGAGACTCTGTCGCTGCGCGTCGACCGTCATGTCGAGAACACCAAGAAGGTCGTTGAGTTCCTGGCTGGTGACAGCCATGTCGCCAAGGTGAACCACCCGAGCCTGTCTGAGCACCCCGATCACGAGCTCTATCAGAAGTACTTCCCCAACGGTGGCGCGTCGATCTTCACCTTTGAGATTAAGGGTGGCCAGGAGGCAGCTTGGAAGTTCATCGATCATCTGCAGGTGTTCTCGCTGCTCGCCAACGTGGCCGACGTCAAGTCGCTCGTCGTGCACCCGGCTACCACCACGCACTCCCAGCTCTCTGCCGAGGAGCTCGCCGAGCAGAACATCACGCCCTCCACGATCCGTCTTTCCATCGGTACCGAGAACGCCGAGGACATCATTTGGGATCTGAAGCAGGCCTTCGCCGCGCTGGACGAGTAAGGCGACTTGTGCAAGGACCCCTTGCGACTCGATAGGTATAACTGCATAAAATGCCTGCTCAAGGCGCCTGCGCAAGCAATGGTTGCGCAGGCGCCTTTTTTGCATAGGAAGGGCGCTATTACAGGGTTTTTGGCATGCTTTATGCATTCGAGTTGTGGAAAACTCCTGTTGAGAGGATGTGAGTTTTACGCAATTGACGTGCGCCTTTTGAGTAAAACCGCAGGTCGCGATTTGCTCGAGGTACTATGCGGCGCGATCGAATCACACGCAGCTCAAACGCAGCAAAAACGCACTACGGAGGTTTCCAGCTACATGAGGATCGATTCACGAAAACCGAAAGCCGCCGCCCTTTCCGCCGCTCTGACCGTGGCGCTTTTGTCGGGCGCCGGCGCAACTGATGCCCACGCGGCAACACTGTCCGATACGGTTGGATCTACGCCGTCCGAGACGACGCTGGTACAGCCCGTTGATTATCGCGGCGATGGTTATGGTTCCATGCAGGAGTGGAACGCCTCGATGGAGGCCAAGCGCGATTCCCTTGAGATGCGCGCTCAGATTATCCTAAACATGTATGGTGACTATGCCACCGATGACGAGCGCGCTGTGCTGCAGGGTTGTATCGATGGTGCGGGCAGCCTTTTGACGATGGGGGAGGTCGACGCGAAGTCGACCGAGCTCGATGAGCTGCGCACTGCGCTTGAGAATGCCAAGCGCGAAGCGCTCGAGGCCGCTGCCGCCGAGGCAGAGGCTGCCGAGGCCGCCCAGGCTTCGTACGCCAACGCAAACTACGGCTCGTCCTATACGGCAGCTGCGTATTACGCGAACGGCTCGGGCCTGACGCGTTCCGCCGGCGTCAACAACTTCAACGGCCGCCGCGAGACCTATTACAGCAGCAATGTGCTCTATCATCACCGCACGGGCGAGTGGACGCAGGATTCCGAGGGCTTTTGGCGAGATTCCGATGGCTACTATGTCGTGGCCGCGGGCGATAAGGCCCAGGGCTCCACGTTTACCGGATCCAAAGGTGAGTGCAAGGTCTATGACTCCGGCTGCGCTGCCGGAACCACCGACTACTACACCGGCTGGTAAGCTTTTAGGCTTCACAGGTGTTTGGCGGACGGGCGTCTTTACCGAGCTTTTGGCAACGTAAAGACGCCCGTTCTTTGTATGCGCTTGAGCTAACAGAGCCCTTACCGTGGCGGTACGCCGCGCATATGGGCGCAGGGCACACTAGTTCATGAGAAATAAGGTCTTTCTCTTGGAGGAAGTGGTCTTGTGAACGCTCGAGATATCGCCGTTGCCGCCGTTGCGCTGACGCTTGGCTGCCTTGGCCCTACAGCTGCGTTTGTCGCAGGCATGCAGGGCTCGTGCGGGGCTGCTCCTATTGTGGTCGGCGCGCTCATCGCAGCAGCGCTGCTGGGAAGTGCGGGCGTGACCCTTTGTCGCGATGACGAGGACGAGACGCCGCAGGTGCAGCGCTAGCCGTTGTGAAGCTGGTTTTGCCCATAGATGAAGAAGGAAGCCGCCGCAAGGGGAGTGCCCTTTGCGGCGGTTTTTGCTATTGAGACTGTTGGATGCGGTACGGCGGCGTTACCAGCTGGCCTCGATTTCGCGGATGCGCGAATAGAGCCATTCGTTTTGCGGCACCTGGATACCGTGCTTGGTCGCGAGGCGGCAGATGGTACCCGCAAATTCCTCGACCTCGGTTCTGCGTTGAGCGATGCGGTCTTGCGCCATCGAGGGCATGCCGGCGGGATCGAGCCCTTTTATGAGACGCACCATCTGCGTCAGGTCTTCCTCGGTGAGCTCGATGCCCTCGGCATTGGCGACTGCAAGCGTCTCGCGCATGGCGGAGACAAAACTGCGGAGCTGCTCGGAGCCCTGCTCCGTAGCGCTTCCGTAGGTGCCGCCGTAGGCCATACAGGTCTGGTTGATGCCGTCGTTGAGCATGAGTTTGGCCCACATGCGATGTGCGATGTCGTGCTCGACGGTATGGGCGATGCCGCAACGCGTGTAGAGCTCGTCGATGGCGATAACGGTTGCGGGGTCGGTGCCCGCTGCCGCACCAAAGCGGATCTCGCCGGCATTGGTATAGGTGAGCTCCTCGTTGAGGAATACGGCGTCCATGCCCTGGCAGATACCAAGGACGGTGTGCTCCCAGCCAAAGCGCTCGGCAATCTTCTGCTCGCTCGTGATGCCGTTGCACAGCGACGCGATCAGCGTGTCGGGTCCCACGACGCTTTCCAGGGTTTTGAGCGCCACATCGAGTCCGGTTGTCTTGACCGTGAGGATGACCAGATCGGCGGGTGTCGCCTCGCTGGCGCGGACGGACGTGAGATCGCAGGGCTTGCCGTTGACGGTGAGCGTGTCGTTCGCATGGCGCTCAAAGCGAGCGTCGTCCATGACGTATTCGACGGCATCGTTGCCGAGTGCCTGGGCGATCATGCTGCCGTAGAGTAGCCCGACGCCGCCCTTGCCGATAAAGGCGACCTTGTTGATCTGCATGTGAATCATCTCCCCATAAAAAGGCGCCCGCGTATGGGGCGCCTGATGGATTGTATGCCGCCGGGCCATGTCGCGTGCACCGGATGGCCGTATTTAGAAGAACAAACGCATGGGAACTTATGACGCGGGGCAGACCGCAAAGACACGTGCGGGATATCCGACGCCATCACGCACCTTGGGGAAGGTGCAGAAGATGACGGCGCCCGTGGCGGGAAGCTCGTCCAGATGGTCCATGACCTCAATCTGGTAACGGTCGACCGAGAGGATGTACTGTTCGCCGGGGTAGGGGTAGGCATCCTCGCGTGTGGTCACGGTTGCGGGGTCGGTGTCTGCCGGTTCGTGGCCGATGGCACCGATGTTGCGCTCTTCTACAAGCCATTTGATGGCATCGAGGTCCCAGCCGGGGTAGTGGGGCTGGCCGTCTTCGTCCTTGTTTTCGAGGTCGGCGAGCTTGGACCAGTCGGAGCGGAAGGCGACAAAGGCGTCCTCGGGAATGCGGCCGTGCTCGTTCTCCCAGGTCTTGAGGTCATCGACGGTCAGAATAAAGTCGGGGTTTGCGGCGCACTCCTCGTGTTTGTCGATGACGCAGAGCGGATGCATAAACTCGATAGGTTCGATCTCGCCAAGGGAGCGGCCATCGACATGGAAGTGGCGCGGCGCGTCGACGTGGGTGCCGTACTGCGAGGCGACCGAATACTGGAAGCAGCGCATGGGCGCGAGCATATCTTCGGGCGTGCCGGGCAGGTAGTCGAAGAGCTTGGTGGACTCAAATGGCTCAAAGCCAAACCAGTGCGGGGTGTCGCACGAGAGCGTATGGGTGAGGTCAACCCAGCGATAATCGGTGCTTTTGAGCTGGGATGCGAGGTTCCAAAGGTCGAGCGCGGGCATGGGTGGCTCCTTTCATCGGGCTTTTTGCTGATATTAAAGCGGTGCCGTGACAGCTCGATTTCTGCTGCGTTACGATACGTTCTCGATTGCGATTCCACGATGTTTCGGCCGCGTGACCATTGTGTTTCGCCTTGCCGGGGCGCTGATGGCGAAGGGAGGGGCCGTGCAATACCGCGTTGACCCCAAAAGTGGTAACCGAATATCTGCTCTGGGTCTGGGCTGCATGAGATTTCCCGGTGCGCCGGGCCATCCGGACGCGAAGACAGCCGATGTCATCATTTCCCGTGCGGTGGAGCAGGGGATTAATTATCTGGATACTGCGTATCTCTATCCCGGTAACGAGGCGTGCGTGGGCGCCTCACTTGAGCGCTTGGGGCTGCGCGACCGGGTGTTGCTGGCGACCAAGTTGCCGCACGCTTCGTGCAAATGCGCGGAGGATTTCGATCGGTTCTTCGACGAGCAGCTGCGCCGCCTGCAGACCGACCATATCGACTATTACCTTATGCACAACATCACCTCGCCTGCGCAGTGGGAGCGCGTGGTGGCGCTGGGCATCGAGGACTGGATCGCGCGCCAAAAGGCCGCGGGGCGTATTCGTCAGATAGGCTTTTCGTACCACGGCAGCGCGGCGGACTTCCTTACGATGCTCGATGCGTATGATTGGGATTTTTGCCAAATCCAGTACAACTACGCTGGAGAGCGATATCAGGCGGGAACGGCGGGGCTCATGGCCGCCGCCGAGCGAGGTCTCGCGGTGTTTGTGATGGAGCCGCTTTTGGGCGGACGCTTGGCAGGCAAGCTGCCTCCGCGGGCCCGCGCCGTGCTCGATGACGCTCGTGACCTGCATTTGCGCACTCCTGCCGCCTGGGGCCTTTCGTGGGTGTGGAACCATCCTCAAGTCACGATGCTGCTTTCGGGCATGACCGATACCGCGCAGGTGGACGAGAACGCGGTGTTGGCCGATCGGGCCCTGCCGGATTCGATGACAGCTACTCAGCTCGATGCCATCGCGCACGTGCTGATGGAGTTTGAAAAATCGAACCGTGCGCCCTGCACGGGATGTGGCTACTGCATGCCATGTCCCAAGGGTATCAACATTCCCGGCTGCTTTGCTGCCTACAACGCGAGCTATGCGCACAGCTGGTTTACGGGGCTGTCGCAATACTTTACGGCGAGTGCGGTGCGCACGAGCGAGCCCAAGCTGGTGAGCAATTGCGTCAAGTGCGGCAAATGCGCGCGCCACTGCCCGCAGCATATCGATATCCCCGAGCGTCTCGATGACGTGCGCCGACGCTTCCAGCCGGGCCCCGTAACGGCCATGCTTAAAGTCTTCGGCAAAACACGCTCCTCATGACCCTTTTATAACTTGCGGTGGAATAGTTCCTGTTTGCGGCAGAATGGGGCTTAAACAGGGACTATTTCACCGCAACTGAAGGGGGCTGTCGTGGGCCATCGGGATTCATATGATGATTTGCGCGAGGTTCGTTGGGGCGTTTTGGGCGCTGGGCACATTTCGCATCGATTTGCATCGTCGCTCAAGGAGGTGGACGGGGCACGGCTTGTGGCTGCCGCCGGTCGCACCCCTTCGCATGTTGAGGAGTTTTGCAGGGCGTTTTCGATTGAAGCCGCGCACAGTTATGCCACGGCTGACGATAGCGGCGATGCGGCTTATGACGCGCTGATTACCGACCCCGATGTCGACGCAATCTACTTGGCTCTTCCGCATGGCATGCATACGCGTTGGGCCTGTCGCGCGCTGCGCGCCGGAAAGGCCGTGCTGTGCGAAAAACCGGCCGTTTTGAGTGAGGAAGAGGCTCTCTCGATTGCCTCCGCCTCTCGCGAGTACGGCGTGCTGTTTATGGAGGCGATGAAGAATCGGTTTTGCCCGATGCGCACTCGCGTGAAGGGTTTGCTTGCGTCGGGCGAGCTCGGCTGTATCGTCTCGATCGAAAGCGTGCAAAAACTCGATTATGGTGAGCCCCCTTCGAGTTATCTGCTCGATCCGTTGCAGGGTGGCTGTCTATATGACATGGGCTGCTATGCGGTCGGGTGGTTTGGGGATCTGCTTGCGGGTGCGTGCGATGTTTCGTCTCGTGAAGTTCGCTGGCGTGACGTATCGGGCGGCCGCGTGGATTGGGCCGATGAGATCCATATGAGTGTCGGCGGTATACCCATTCATATGGTGTGCGACGGCAAAGCAGCATATGAAAGCCGCTTAACGATTGCCTGCGAGCGGGGCTCGTTGGAAATCGAGCGCCTCCATCGCCCCGAGCTCGCCCATGTGAAGTATTCCGACGGACGAATGCTCGAAATAAATGCCCCGTTTGAGGTCGATGATTTCTACGGCGAAGCTTCGCATGCGACCCAGCTCATCCGGGCGGGGAAACTCGAGAGTCCCGTCATGCCCCTTGCCGCCACGCAGCGCTGTGCGCAGATCATCGATGCGATTCGCTTGACGCTCTAGGCTGCGGTACTGGTGCTCAAGGGGGCTCGGCGGACCGTGCCCCTGATGCCCCTTTTATATCTTGCGGTGGAATACGGTCTGTTTGCGCCAAAATAAGGCACCAATAGACCGTATTTCACCGCAACTGATGAGGGGGAGCTGGAGATGCTGACGATCGGGTGTCATCTTTCGACGACGAAGGGCTATCGGGCAATGGGGGAGACGGCGTTGTCCATTGGTGCCAATACCTTTGCGTTCTTTACGCGCAACCCGCGCGGTGGCAAGGCAAAAGACCTTGACATGGATGACGTGGCGGCTCTGCGCGAGCTTATGGCGCAAAACGACTTTGGACCGCTGGTGGCGCATGCCCCGTATACCTATAACCCCTGCTCCGCTAAGGAGCGGGCGCGCGAGTTTGCCTTGGAGGCTATGGCGGAAGATTTGCAGCGTCTGGAAGCACTGTCCGGCAACTACTACAACTTCCATCCCGGTGCGCATGTGGGACAGGGGGCAGACGCCGGCATTCAGATGATTGTCGACACGCTGTGCCAGGTGATGTTTGAGGGCCAGCAGACGATGGTATTGCTCGAGACCATGGCGGGTAAGGGCACCGAGGTGGGCCGTAGCTTTGAAGAGCTGGCGTGCATTATCGAGGGCGTTGCCGCCAAGTGTCCAGAGCTGTCCGATAAACTGGGCGTTTGTTTGGACACCTGCCATGTGAGCGATGCCGGCTACGACATCATCCATGATCTGGACGGCGTACTCGACGAGTTCGACCGCGTGGTGGGCATCGATCGCCTGCATGCCGTACACATCAACGATTCGAAGAACCCTTGTGGCGCCCATAAAGATCGTCACGAGTGCATCGGCAAGGGATACCTTGGCAGCGAGGAATTTGGCGGCGGTATGCAGGTTATGCAGAATATTGTATCGAATAGCCGCTTGCGTGCACTTCCATTTATTTTGGAGACGCCGAACGAACTTGCAGGTTATGCAGCGGAAATTACGCTATTAAGGTCGTTACAGCAGTAACAACTGTCACAAAGTGGAGTGTTCCATTCACGTTATGGGATTGTTTCAATCAGTTTTCTCATTGCAGATTCGTAATTCCGGGTGCATAATAGCCAACAGTTTTTGCAGACCTCTGAATCAAACGGGGTCGCCGGAAGGAGACTGATTATGAAGCTCAAGAAGCTTGGCGCATTTGCCGCCACGGGCGCCATGGCGCTCGCCCTCGCACTGACGGGCTGCGGCTCGTCCAACGCCACCTCTGGTTCCGATGCCGGTTCCAGCAGCTCTGATGACGTGAAGGTCGAGAAGGTCGACGGCTCCAAGGAGTATGCACTCGTCAAGGACGGTACGCTCACCGTCGGCACCTCTGCCGAGTACGCGCCGTTTGAGTACAAGGATGACAATGGCGACTACCAGGGCTTTGACCTTGAGCTCATCAAGGCTATCGGCGATAAGCTGGGCCTGGATGTCGAGTACGTCAACAACGACTTTGACACGCTGGTGCCGGGTGTTGCTTCGGGCGCCAAGTATGACGTCTCCATCGCGGCTATCACCGACACGCCCGAGCGTGAGAAGGAAGTCACTTTCTCCGATTCCTACTACATGGACGATCAGGCTATCGTGACCAAGGTCGATAACACCGACATCACGGCCGACAACTACAGCGAGAAGCTCAACAACGCCGACGCTACCATCATCGTCCAGTCTGGCTCGACCGCCGAGGCCTTTGCCCAGGAGAACTTCCCCAAGGCCAAGATCGTCCCCTACAAGGACGCCACCGAGTGCTTCAGCGCCCTGCAGTCCGATAAGGGCGACGCTGTAGTTACCAACCGCTCCGTTGCCAGCCAGCTGACCGCCGAGCAGTTCAACACCTGCCAGACCATCAAGCAGATCAGCACCGGCGAGGAGTACGCCATCGCCATCAACCAGGGCAATACCAAGCTCAAGGACGACATCAATCAGGCCATCAAGGACCTGACCGACGACGGTACCGTCGACGCCCTCATGGCTAAGTACAATATCAAGTAAAATAGCTACTTGATTGCGCGCGGGCCCTTTCCGTTTTGCGGAGAGGGCCTTTGCGTTTCTTGAATGGGCGTCATCCCGCCCCGTTATGTCGGCAACTTAAACGTTAGGAGCCACCTTGTCTCGATTGAACCAAGGAGCCATGGGCAAGAGCCATCCACTGCCCTTGATGCTTCAAAAGCTGGCCTGCGCCCTGGCTGTGGTGCTCGCCCTGGTATGCGCGGGGGCCTGCGTGCCCTCGACTGCTCAGGCACTTGAGACCGCAAAGATCACCGCCCGACCCAATACCGGTTCGGGTAGCGACGTAGTCGGTGGCACCGAGACTCGTATCACCTGGGAGGTCCAGGCCGATGCCGACGAGGAACTGAGCGGTCTTTCGCTGACGTTTGCCGATGGCACGACCTTTGGTGCGGACGACACACGTCTGACGATGCTCTCGGGCGATGACCTTATGGACCGTACGCCCATGAAGCCTACGTGCAAGGTCGACGGCCAGACGCTCAAGATCGATTTTGGCGAGACGGCTCCGGCCGGCGGCTATTTCCGCGTCGAGGTCTACGGCGTGACGTTCCCCGTCGAGGGCGGCGACGAGGCCTTTGGCGGCACCTACACTTTGGCCGATGGTTCGACCAAGAAGATCTCCAAGATTCCGTCGGTGGAGATCAAGGGCGTGACGGCATTCGATAACTTCCTGGCCGACCTTAAGGAGCAGCCGTGGGTCGAGGCATGGAATTCCAACATGTTCCTGCGCCTGTTCCTGAACCCGGTCATTTTGGTCCAGAGCCTGCCAATCGTCTTCAAAGGCTTCCTCATGTCGCTTTCGATCGTGCTCGTGGCGTTTCCGCTGGCAATTCCCTTCGGCTTTGCCTTGTCGCTCATGCGCATCTCCAAGTCGCGCATCCTGCGTTGCCTTGCCGGTATCTATGTGAATATCATCCGTGGTACGCCGGCGTTCCTGCAGATCTACATCGCGTTCTTCGGTCTGCCGCTGGCCGGCGTCAAGGTTGACGACTATGTGCTCGGCGTCATCGTCATGGCCATGAACTCGTCCGCCTACCTGTGCGAGATCTTCCGCGCCGGTATTCAGTCGATCCCCAAGGGCCAGAACGAGGCCGCGCGCTCGCTGGGCATGAACGCCTTCCAGACACTGCTCTACGTTATGATTCCGCAGACGTTCCGCAATGTCCTGCCTACGTTGACCAGTGAGTTCATCCTGCTTTACAAGGATACGTCGCTGCTCGCGGCCGTGGGCGTGGTCGAGATCGTCATGAACGCCCGCACCATCGTGGCCACGACGGGCTCCATTACGCCGTACGTGGTTGCCGCCCTGTTCTATCTGGTCATCACCCTGCCGCTCGCTCGCTTGGTGAGCGGCCTTGAGGCGAGGCTTTTGGGTACGGCCGAAACCAAGAAGAAGCGTCCCGCCAAGAGCGCCGGGCAGGTCGTCGCGACGCCCGCCGATCACATCGCCGGTCTGTAAGGAGGTCCTATCATGAGCGAAACCAATAACTCGAACGAGGTCGTCGTCAGCATCAAGAACCTCCAGAAGGCCTTTGGCGATAACGTCGTTCTGCGAGATATCGATCTGGATGTGCATAAGGGCGAGGTCGTCGTAGTTCTGGGTCCCTCGGGCTCGGGTAAGTCGACGATGCTTCGCTGCATCAACCGTCTTGAGCATCCCACGAGTGGCTCGATTGTCGTTGAGGGTGTGGACGTGTGCGCCAAGGGCGTCGACCTTAACAAGGTGCGCACGCATCTGGGTATGGTGTTCCAGCAGTTCAATTTGTTCCCGCACCTGTCAGTCAAAAAGAACGTCATGCTTGCGCAGCAGAAGGTGCTCAAGCGCAGCAAGGAAGAGGCCGAGAAGATTGCCGTCGAGGAGCTGACCAAGGTCGGTCTTGCCGAGCGTATCGACTTTATGCCGAGCCAGCTCTCGGGCGGCCAGCAGCAGCGCGTTGCCATCGCCCGCGCCCTGTCGATGAACCCGCACGTCATGCTCTTTGACGAGGCCACCTCGGCGCTCGACCCCGAGCTCGTGCGCGACGTCCTGGGCGTCATGCGCGACTTGGCGCGCGACGGCATGACCATGATCGTCGTGACGCACGAGATGGGCTTTGCCCGCGATGTCGCCGACCGCGTCGTCTTTATGGACGGCGGCGTCATTGTGGAAGAGGGTACGCCGAGCGAGGTCTTCGACCACCCCAAGAGCGAGCGCACCAAGGCGTTTTTGGGCAATATTTCGTAGCCGGTTGATGTAACTGCCGTTACAAAAGAGCGGGGGCTGGACTTGAATCCAGCCCCCGCTCTTTTGTAGGGATGGGGATGCGCTGTGATACAGGCTCTTTTGGAGGCCTGGTTTCGTTACGCGAGCTCGGCTCCGAGGGCCTTGCAGGCCGCCTCGCCCTCATCGTCGGGCGCATCGTAGCAAATGACGGAGTCCACGACGTTGACGCCGGCCTCGTCGGCGTCGGCCTTCCAGTTGTCCATCCACTCGCCCTCGGCCCACGAATAGGAGCCAAAGAGGACGACCTTCTTGTCACCGAGGGTTTCCTTGACTTCGTCCCACATCGGCTGGAACTCATCGTACTCGAGTTCCTCGGAGCCCATGGCGGGGCAGCCGAAGGCGAAGGCATCATATTCGGCGGCCTTGTCGGCAGAGAAGTCGGCGCAGGGGATGACCTCAGTCTCGGCGCCGGCACCGGTTGCGCCCTCGGCAACGAAGTTTGCCATGGCCTCGGTGTTGCCTGTACCGCTCCAGTAGACGACGGCGATCTTGCTCATGTTGAGTCCTTTCGGTTGTGCGGCGTAGCGTCGCGGTTTGTACGTTCTATCGGGTCGCCTGGGCAAGTTGTGCCAGGCTGTAGCCCTGCTGATAGACAAAAGTGAAGTATTGGGTGCAGGCACGGTAGGCATCAAACGTCGCAAGCGCCTGCTCGACATTTGCGTAGACCTTCCAGGCCCCAAAGACCTTGTAGTTCTCGCCGCGCTGGACGATAAACTCGTGCACGTCGTCGTAGGGATATCCAAGGAAGTAGCCTATTTCGTGCGGAAACTCGCAGGTGCAGTCTTTGCTGCAGCTAGCTTGATGGTCCAATGCGCATCGGGTTTGGCCGCATGCGCTTTCCGCGGCGTTATTGCTCGCGAGCGTGATGCGTGATGCCAAATGCACAAGGCATGTCGAAAGGTCTCTCGTGTCGTAGCCTTCCGAGGCGAGCGCCGTTTGGGCGCGAGGGTCTGTGAAATAGGTGGTGAGGCTTTTGGCTCGGTACACGTACACGAGCGCTCCGCAGGGCCGCCAGACCAAAACACTCAGGTGGATGCCGAGCGGGTCAAGCTCGCGATTGCACCGGGCGATAACGTTGAGCAGGCGTGTTCGGCGTTCTGCGATGGTTTCGGTTGTGGTCGAGCCGTCCCCGTGGGCGTAGGTGCCTGGATAGGTAAAGAGCGATGCCGGCTTGATGCCCGCGAGCGTGGGAGAGCAGTTGCGCACGACTGCTGCCTGAAACGTTGGGATGTCTATGGTTCGAGTCACGGCGCTCCTTACGGATCTAAACTGTTAGCCTAGGAAAACTTATACACGAAAGTAAGCCATGGTCAACAAAAAAGTTTGAAGAGGGAAACTAATTGACCGAACAGACATGATTTTGGGTTAAGATGGGGACACCCCATGGGGGTATCTAGATAGTGCTACTTGAAAGGGGAGCGCATGAGTGACTTGCTCAACCCTGCGAATCTCATCGTGCTTGCCGTGATTGTCGTCGGCATGTTTTTTGGCCTGCGTCGCATTGTCGCTTCGACACACGGAAAGAGCTGCTGCAGCGATGGCGCGAGCGGTAAGAAGGCCAAGAAGGTAGTGGTTGCGGATACCGATCCGTCCCACTACCCCTATAGCGATGAGCTGCTCATCGGCGGCATGAGCTGTGACGGCTGCGCTCAGAACGTAGCCAATGCCCTCAATGCACTGGATGGCGTGTGGGCAACGGTGACGTATGCGGACCACACGGCACGCGTGCGCTCTAAGCAGCCGGTTGATCGTGATGTCCTCGAGACGGCCGTGAAAGACGCGGGCTACTACGTCATGACGCTGTAAACGTCGCCCTGGATGCGCTTCCTTGGCTAGGCTCGTCCGCGCAGTTCGATGTCTTGGATGTCGTCGAAGTCGATGGCGATGTCTTTGAGCTTGAGGAGCTTGAAGGCGGGGAGCGCCTCGTCGAGGATGCCGGTGCGGCTGCGATAGCCGTATGTATCGTAATAGGTGACACGAACCAAGTCGCCACGTTTGAGACCCTCGAGCTTTTTAGAAAGCGCGAGGGCTTTTTCTTCCGTGAGCTCACGTTTTGGCTCGACGGTGATTTCCTGCTTGCGCACGAGTTCGTAGTATCCCGTGAGGGCGGCAAAGGGCATAAACTGTGCGGCGCGGTTAGCGCGCACGGCACCGTTGGCAGTGAGGTTGGGGTCGGCGGCGCGGCGTCTGCCCTCGGGGTCCGCCAGGCGCTCGAAGGCGGTCGGCGGGCGCACGGGCTGCTGCTTGGGTTTAGGCACGGTGTCCTCCAACTTGTTCGTTGCGTTCGCGCGCGGTGGCGCCGGCGGTAAAGCTTAATCCCTTGACGAGCGCGTTCTTGCCGTACTTGCCTTTCACGGCCAGGACGGCGCGCGCCAGGTCGCGCTCGCGCTCATCGGCCTCGATATCGCTGAACAGATCGATGGTGGCAAATTCCTCGGGCATGAGGTTGCCAAATCCCAGGTTGATGCGCTTGACCGGTCGTTTGGGATCGACAGTCTGCGCCCAGAGCTCATCGAAATAGCCCATGATCTTCTTAAACGAATTGGTACGCTCGGGCAGCTTTCGCGAGGCGTTAGAGTGCGCAAAGAGTGCGACATAGCCACCGCGCGGTTTGCCGCCATGCTCTCCCACAAAGATGCCATCGATTGCCTGCGCTTCGCGCACCAGGCGACGCCGTTCGTCATCGCGCTGGACGGGCTTGGGCGCACGGGGCGCGAGCTCGGGGCCGGCGGTTGCGGTGGGTTCGATGCTCGATGTGCTCGAGCGCAGGTGCCCGCATCCGTCCACATACTGCGCTGTACCGCTGGCGTCGAGGCGGCGTATGTCGGCGCGTTCGCTCGCGTAGCCCACAAAGAGCGAGATGCTGTCGCAGACCACGTGCTTATCGACCAAGTCTAAAACGGCGTTGTCGACCATCTCGCGCAAGACGGTATAGGCCTGTTCGTAGACATAACCCTTCGAGAGCACCTGTCCTGTAGTGGTCGAAGTTGCTTGCGGGTGATAGGCTTGGATATCGGCGATGGTTGTCGGCTCGTGCCCGAAGGCATGGTCGATGAGATATTCGGCATTGACGCCGAGCTCGTCGTAAAGCAGGTTTTCGTCGAGCGCCGCGACGCCCATCAGATCGTAGACGCCGTATTTCTCGAGGCGGGCTGCCACGCCGGGACCGATGCCCCAGATATCGGTGATGGGACGATGGGGCCAGATCTCCTTGCGAAAGGTCTCGTCGTCGAGTATGCCGATGCGGCTGGGTGCGTGCTTGGCGGTAATGTCGAGCGCTACCTTGGCCTGGAATAGGTTGGGGCCGATGCCGACCGTCGCCGTGATGCCGGTGCGCGCGAGGACCTCGTCGCGCAGCGTGCAGGCGAACCCTTCCGCATCTGTGTGATAGAGGTCCAGATAGGGCGTCACGTCGATAAAGCACTCATCGATGGAGTAGACGTGCACGTCCTGGGGGCTGACATATTCCAGATAGATACCGTAGATCTGCGCTGACACCTCCATGTAGTGCTGCATGCGCGGTACGGCCTTAATGTAGTCGATGCCGTCGGGAATCTCGAACAGGCGGCAGCGATTGTGCATCCCGAGGTCCTTCATGGCCTGTGTGATGGCGAGGCAGATGGTCGTGCGCCCGCGCGATTCGTCGGCAACGACCAGGTTGGTGGTGAGCGGATCGAGCCCACGGTCGACGCACTCGACGCTGGCATAAAACGTCTTGAGGTCGATGCAGATATAGGTGTGCTGCTCGTGCGCCATCCGTGTCCTTTCATCAAACACATGTTCTTATCGAATACCTGTTCGATAATACCCGCTCGTTCGGACATCGTCAAAACCTGTCAAAAAGGGACTGGTTTGTTTTGGTAGGTATGGTCGTGCGGTTGGATCGGGTTTTAACGCAGCTCTAAAGAGTGCGAAACAGCTCGGAAAACCTCGCTTCGTAGCATGGGCCTAACGATTGATACCGCCTATACGCACGGAAAGGTTGTGGAAAAGATGGTCAATTATGGGTTTGGTATGCCGACGCGCCTTGTTGCGGATGGAGACGTGGCTCGCTGGTGCGGGCGATTAGTCGCTCACTACGGCGGTACCAAGGCGTTGGTCGTGCTGGGCGGTGACAAACATACGCGTGATGAGCTTGTTTCGGCGGCACTCGGCTCGCTTGATCGAGCTCTGCTCGAGCGCGTGCTGTTTCGTTGCGGCTCGGTTGAGGGCGACGGGGGAGACGAGCTGATCGACGAAGCCGTGGCCCTGGCGACCGACGAAGGCGTGGACTTTGTCTTGGCGATTGGCGATGCCGATACTGCTGGCTTTGCACGCGAACTCGCGCGTCGCATGGCAGCGCTCGATGTCGGCGAAGACGGTTTTGTGCCTTATGGATGCATCGTCTCCGAGGGAAAAGTGCCCGCCGTTGTGGGTGCCGGCGAGGTTCCCGTTTTTGCCATCATTGCGCCCGAACTGTTGGAGGGCATCGGGTCTCCTCTGCGCGAGCTGCTCGGCAGCGTGTGCGCCGCGGCCTAATATCTGCCATAAAGGGATAGGTCATTTTTGATTGGTAAAGCGTTTGACCTGCCAAAATAAACCTGTCCCTTTTTGGTCGGTTGCCGTTTGGGGGCCGATTGGCAACGCTCGCTGATTATAGTCTTGACCTGCGCTAGAATAGTGGCATCTGAATGTCCGGGCGCATGGAGGCGTGCGCCCGTATGCTGAGGAGGACTCTATGGCAACTGTTGCCGCACCCATCGACGCTACGTCGACCGCCGCTTGGAAGGCGCTCGAGGCCCATCAGGAGAAGCTCGAGGCCGAGGGCATCGACCTCAAGGCCTGGTTCGCCGCTGACGCCGACCGCGTGAACAAGCTGAGCTTTGACGCCGGCGACCTTCACTTCGATCTGTCCAAGAACCTGGTGACCGATGAGACCGTCAAGCTGCTGTGCGATCTTGCCCGCGAGGTGAAGCTCGAGGAGCGCCGCGACGCCATGTTCTCCGGCGAGCACATCAACACCACCGAGGACCGCGCCGTCCTGCACACCGCGCTGCGCCGTCCGGCAAGCGAGAAGGGCCAGCTCATCGTTGACGGCCAGGATGTCGTCGCCGACGTGCACGAGGTCCTCGATCGCATGTATGCCTTCGCCGAGCGCGTGCGCTCCGGTGAGTGGAAGGGCGTTACCGGCAAGAAGATCGAGCACCTGGTGTCCATCGGCATCGGCGGCTCCGATCTGGGCCCGGTCATGGCTTACGAGGCTCTGCGTCCCTATGCCGACGCCGGTATCGACTGCCGCTATATCTCCAACATCGACCCCAACGACCAGGCCGAGAAGCTCAAAGGTTTGGATCCCGAGACCACGCTCGTGATCATCGTCTCTAAGACCTTCACCACGCTCGAGACCCTCACCAACGCTCGCGAGGTCAAGACCTGGATGCTCGAGCAGCTCAAGGCTCAGGGCGCCATCGACGGCTCCGATGAGCAGAACGCCGAGGCCGTGGCCAAGCACTTTGTCGCCGTTTCCACCGCACTCGAGAAGGTCGAGGCCTTCGGCATCGACCCCGCTAACGCTTTTGGTTTCTGGAACTGGGTCGGCGGCCGCTACTCTGTCGACTCTGCCGTGGGCCTGTCGCTGATCGTCGTGCTCGGCCCCGAGCGCTTCCAGCAGTTCCTCGAGGGCTTCCACGCCATCGACGAGTACTTCTGCAACACGCCGCTCGAGAACAACGCCGTCGCGCTGATGGGCCTGCTCAACGTCTGGTACGTCAACTTCTTCGGTTCCAAGAGCCACGCCGTGCTGCCGTACTGCCAGTACCTGCACCGTTTCCCGGCCTACCTGCAGCAGCTCACCATGGAGTCCAACGGCAAGCACGTCCGCTGGGACGGCAGCGCTGTGACCTCCGATACCGGCGAGATCTTCTGGGGCGAGCCCGGCACCAACGGTCAGCACGCCTTCTATCAGCTGCTGCACCAGGGCACCGTGGTGGTCCCGGCCGATTTCATCGCCTTTGCCAATACCGCCAACCCTGCGACCGACAGCGGTCAGGACGTGCACGAGCTGTTCCTGGGCAACTTCCTGGCCCAGACCAAGGCGCTCGCCTTTGGTAAGACAGCCGATGAGGTGCGTGCCGAGGGCACGCCCGAGCAGATCGTTCCGGCCCGCTGCTTTGAGGGCAACCGTCCGACGACCTCGATCTTCGGCGATACGCTGACCCCGTTCGCGCTCGGCGAGCTCATCGCCCTGTACGAGCACATCACGTTTGTCGAGGGCACGGTCTGGGGCATCGACTCCTACGACCAGTGGGGCGTTGAGCTGGGCAAGCAGCTTGCCAAGCAGATTACCCCTGCCTTCCACGACGACGCCGCCAAGGCCGAGCAGGACGCTTCGACCCAGGCGCTCATCGAGTTCTACCGCGCTCACCGCAAGTAGGATTCGCTGCGATAAGTAACGCATAGCTGACAAGGGCCCGTATCCGTTGGGATACGGGCCCTTGCTGTTTGTGGTCGAGCGTGGCGGACTGCGCGGCGTTGTTAATGGGCGAATTCGACCTGGGTGGTGTCTCGCTGCGCTTCGGGCAGTTCCCCGTACAGCGGATGGTCTTCGAGCTTAAAACGTTCGACCTGCTCGGGGGCGCGACCGCGCACAAAGAGCCATGAGCGATCGATCGGCGTCGCCATAAGCGTGCTGGGCAATGCGTCGGCTCTGTCGGAAAACACTCGGGCGCTCTCGGGGTCTTGGAACGCCAGCACCAGATGCGCGTCGCAGTTGCCCATGATGGAGCGTGCGCGTGCCTCGCCGTAGAGCGCATCGAGCTGATTGGTCGACTGCAGCAGCAGCGTTGCCCAGATGTTGCGGCTTCGGATAATCGAGAGCACGTTGTCGATCTGGGGAATCTGCAGGTTTGCGAAATCGTCGAGCATAAAGCGCACGGGCACGGGCAGGCTGCCATCGGGCTGCTTGTCGGCCTCGCGTATGAGGCCCATAAACGCCTGCGTAATAAAGAGGCTGGTTAGCGGGTCGAGATTGCGGTCGATATCGCTCACGGTTACAAACAGGGCACAAGGGGCGTGTCCCATGGAGGCGAAGTCCACCTGGTGGCATTCCTGATAGAGCTGCGCCGCGCCGTCGAACCCTAGGCACATGACCTTTTCGGCAAGAATGCCGATGATGCTCGCATGCATGCGCTCGGCGCTTTGCGTAATGGCGTAGCGGCGCCAGAGCGATAGGGCATAGCTTTGGGGGTCGGTCGTGATCAGGTCGTCAAGCAGTCGACCCGTGGCGCCATCCTCCAGGTGCTCGATGAGCTTGATGACCGAGCAGATCGTCTGCTCGTCGGCGGGCAGCTGCTCTGTGACGTAGGCGATGAAACACGACAGCAGATTTGCTGCCGCATGATCCCAAAAAGGCTGGTTGTTGTCCTCGATGGGGCAGATTGCCTTTGCCACCGAGAGGATGTCCTGCTGGTTGGGCCTGCCGTCCGCCTTGCGGCGAATATGCCTCAGGGGGTTGTAGCCGCAGCGCTCGATGCCGTGCGCAAGGGCCGGGGCGTTGTTGAGATCGGCGAAGTTGAGGCATTGCACAAGGTAGCCGTGGGCCGCCAGCACGGGACCCACTTCGCGACAGAGCGTGCCCTTGGTATCGAGCACGATATAGCTCGCGTTCATCTGCAGCAGGTTGGGCTTGAGGACGTTTCGGGTCTTGCCGGCTCCCGAGGGGCCGATCACGAGCGCGTTGTTGTTGAGCCCCGTTTGGCGGGTGTCGCAGGACAGCGAACGACCTTTGGCGAGGATGGTGGTCGATGCGGACTCGGGTGCGGTGAGTCGGCTGGCGAGGTTAGACATGGGCGACCTCCTTGGTGGCCGAGAGGATTCCGTGGGCAAAGCCGAGCTCAACGGCGCGCTCGGCCGAAAGGTAGGTGTCTTTTGCGGTGAGGGATTGGATGCGCTTGAGCGGGAGGCCGCTGCGGTCCGAGAGGATCTGCGTGAGGGTCTTGCGGGTCTGCATGAGGCGCCGACTGGTCTCCTGCATCGCGAGCGCCGAGCCGCCTGCCCCTTGGGGGATCAACGGGTCGTGAATCATGAGCTCTGCATGGGGAGCCATACGGCGATCGTCGCCGCCCATAAAGATCACGGCGCCCATGGATGCGGCAAATTCGAGGCAGACGGTGTGGACGGGGCACGATGCGAGCTGCATGGTGTCATAGATCGCAAGACCCGCTCGCACACTTCCTCCGGTGCTGGCGATGAATATGGTGATGGGACGGCAGGGGTCAGTGGCATCGAGCAGGCGGATCTGCTGGCAAAGGTCGTGGGCCATCGGGGTTTCGATGTTTCCCGTGACGGAGAGTTCGCGGCGGGCGAGCATCTCGTCATAGATGCTGGTGAGCGTGATGCCTCGGGCGGATTCGCGCATGGTGAGGGGGCTGATGATGGGGGATTGACAAGTGTCCATGAGGACTCCTTTCTGGTTGGTTGTGTTGTGGGATGGGTTGCTGCCCGCCGAGGGCGGGCGAGCTATCGGGTTCGTCCGAGCCTGCGATCGAGCTCGGTTTCGGGACATGCCGCCTGTTCGTGCGGCTCTCGGATGTCAAGGGCTCCAAAGCGATGGAGCGTTGCGATGGGCGTGGTGTATGCGAGTCGTAGCTGATACTCCACTGGGGCGCGTTCGCCGTTTGTGTAATGGGCCTTGTAGTACCGCACGATGCTGGCGTTCATTTCCTCGTCGTTGCGATGGCGCCCAAACTGGTGCCGGCAGGTCTCGATGATTTTTACCACCGACTTGGGTGCCGTCGCGGGGACAAGGGCGAGATAGCCCTCGAACAGTTCGTTGATGCTCAGGAGGCACAGTGTGTCGACCAAGGCTCTAACGGCTGCCTCATCGATGGAAAACTGCGCGGTCAACTGGTTATGGCGGTTGCGGTCGATAACGGTCGCGTGGGGCCTTGGGGTCTTCTGCCTCGCGGTGCCGGGCATTTGCATTTGTCGGGTCTGCGCATCGAGCTCGACGTTGCCGCGCTTGAGGTCGTTCAGCGGAAGGAACAATGCGGCGCACAGGGTGTCCCGCTTGATTTCGAGCTTGCAACGTTCGTCGGGTGTCCATTCGAGCTTGAGTTTCGTGTCGAGCGCCGTGAGCATATGGGCTAAGCAGCCCATAGTAAGGACGCGAGGCTCGTTATCTCGATTTGGGGCATAGGGATCTGTCAGCCTGCGAATGTTGGGATCGCCCATGATTTTGATGCAGCGCTTCAGCAGTTGAGGCTTGCCGGCCAAGACCGTCGCGAGCGGCAGCGACGCGAAGTTCTCGATGGTTGCGGCGGCAAAGGCGGCGTCGTATTTGTTTGCGGATGCTCGCTCAATGCGGGCATCCAGGACGCTTCCTTTATTGCCGTCTTCAATACGGTAGGTTGTCATAGCTTCTCCAATCGGTTGATGTTCGTGCTGTTTGTTGATGTGTTGGTTGCCGTGAGTGATGTGCTTGCCGTGGGTGATGTGCTGACGTTGGGGTGCTATACGGTTTTCAATGAGCCCGTGAGGCAGTTGCTGCAGGGGCGGGATGGAACGGCCCATGCAAGGCGGAAGGCATCGTGCTCAAAATCGAGACAGCAATGCCCTGGGTGCCTCACATGTGGCAGTTACCTCATTAAGTTGTCATTGCGTTTGGGGTTGTACTTTGCCGATCTTCCTTCTCTTACACGCTAAAACTCAAACTTCATATGCTCGATCTACTTAAAACCGCAACGGCGGTCTTTTATCAACTTATATGTCGGAACGCGTCTTTGCAAGTACTTTTTTGCCTTTGTTTCAAATGCCTTGATTATCAGCTTCATCCGAACACCTCCCACATTCATCCGCACATGTGCGGATGAATGTGGGAACCCGATACCC
>CAKUBM010000031.1 GCA_934643145.1 uncultured Collinsella sp.
ACTGAGTTTTCGGATTTGAATCTATGCCCAATTAACAACCGTCAGGGAATTGTAATTGATGGTGAAGGTTCAAAGGTAATTTGCAAAGACTAATTTGAATATTTCAGTTTGCTGTACTCGTTCCTAGCAGGGTTTGGGGCAGGCACGCCCCAACAAGAAGCTGTCCCAAAGGGGCAAGAATGGGGACTGCGGACGATTTCTTGGACCGTTACGCGGCCCTTCCCAGCGCGGAGCGGAACTCGGCCGGCGTGCGGCCACCGAGCGCATCGCTGCGCCTCTCCGTATTGTATCGACCGATCCAGCCCCCGAGCTCCTCGATGAAGCTGGCGGGGGTCCAGTCCGACCAGTCCCTGCCGTACCAGAACTCCTTCTTGAGCAGGCCGAAGAAGCCCTCCATCGCCGCGTTGTCCGGGCTGCAGCCCTAGGCGGAGTGGATTGGCTACACTGATGTGGACAGTTCCGGGAGGGGCGCAAGAGACGGGAAGGCCGCGTGCGCGTTCCTGCGCGAGGGCCGCGGGGAGGGGCTGCCTGGGTACGGCACCTGTCAACTCGGTCTACGTCTTTGATGACCGGGTCGTACTCAATATCAACTTCACGGATGATGCCAAAACGGTCACCCGTGTGGAAGTGTTGGGTTCGAGTGCTATGGACAATGTTCCAGCATGCTGGGATCGAACTCGCTAGCCGGAATAACGCGGTAGCCGTGACGCAGTAACAGATCGACAAAAACACCGTTGCCCGCGGTGAGCGTACCGCTAAAGTTACCGTCGTAGATGCGACCCGCACCGCATGAGGGACTGCGGTCCTGCAAGACGCACGCAGCAATCTCGGACGGGCCGCCCGCCTGCTCGCACATATCGAGCGCACGTTGAGCGCCCAGGCGAAACTCGCGATCGACCGACACGCCCTCGCAGGTGCGAACCTCACCGCCCACGATCTCGGACGGGTCGCGCGGCGTTGGTAGACCGCCAAAAACCTCGGGGCACACCAGCAGGACCTCGGTCCCCGTGCGCTCGCAGGCCTCGACCAACTCGCGATGGTAGTTGTCGAGCCCGTTATACTTGCAGCTCTCGCCCATCAAGCAGGCACTTACCACGATCTTCATATACAACTCTCCCCACACAAAACGCCCCATTTGAGATGGACACTCAAATGGGGCGATTGACACGGCGCAACTAGTATTACTGCTGCTTTGGCATCAGCGGATTCTCGCGCGTAAGGAGATTCATGAATTCCTCGCCCGTGATGGTCTCCTTCTTGTACAGATAACGAGCCAGTTCGTGGAGCTTGAACTTGTTCTCCTTCAGGATCTGCAGGGCGCGGTCGTGCGCATCCTCGATCAGCTTAGCGACAATCGCGTCCACGCGCTCGGCCGTACCGGGGGCGCAGGTGAGCGACGTGTCCTGGTTAAGGTACGCATTCTGAACGGTACCGAGCGCCATCATGCCAAACTCATCGGACATACCAAAGCGCGTCACCATGTTGCGAGCGAGCTTGGTGGCCTGCTCGATATCGTTGGCGGCACCGGTCGTCATCTCACCAAAGATGAGCTCCTCGGCCGCGCGACCACCGCAGTAGACGGCGAGCTTGTCCAGGACCTCCTGGCGCGTAGTCAGGAAGCGCTCGTCTTCCTCGACCTGCATGGTATAGCCCAGAGCGCCGCTCGTGCGCGGCACGATGGTGATCTTCGTGACCGGCGCAGAGCCCTTCTGGCGAGCGGCAACAATAGCATGGCCGATCTCGTGGTAGGACACAACCTGCTTCTCATGGTCGGACAGTACCGTGGACTTACGCTGCTGGCCGGCGATGACGACCTCCACCGACTCCTCAAAGTCGTCCTGTGTGGCGCGCTTGCGACCCTCGCGGACGGCACGCAGGGCACCCTCGTTGATGATGTTGGCCAGGTCGGCGCCCGAGGCACCGGGCGTGGCGCGGGCAATCGCGGTCAGATCGATCGGCGGCTGCGTCTTCACGCTCTTGGCATGCAGCTCAAGAATGTTCTTGCGGCCGGTCAGATCGGGCAGCTCAACGGGGATGCGGCGGTCAAAACGACCGGGGCGCAGCAGTGCGGGATCGAGACTGTCGGGACGGTTGGTGGCAGCGAGGACGACGATACCCTTGTGGTTATCGAAGCCATCCATCTCGGTCAGCAGCTGGTTGAGCGTCTGCTCGCGCTCGTCGTTGCCGCTAAAGCCGCCGCCGTCGCGCTTTTTGCCGATGGTATCGATCTCATCGATAAAGACGATGCAGGGGGCCTTTTCCTTGGCCTGCTTAAACAGGTCGCGGACCTTGGCGGCGCCGCGGCCGACGAACATCTCGACGAACTCAGAACCCGAAATGCTAAAGAACGGAACGCCCGCCTCGCCGGCAACGGCCTTGGCGAGCAGAGTCTTACCGGTACCCGGAGGACCAACAAGGAGGGCACCGCGCGGCAGCTTGGCGCCGATCTCCTCGTAGCGCTGCGGCTTCTCCAGAAAGTCGACGACCTCCTTGAGAGACTCCTTAGCCTCTTCCTGGCCGGCGACGTCCTTAAAGGTCACGCCCACATCCTTGGAGGCGATAACGCGAGCGCCAGACTTACCCAGTCCGCCGCCGCCAAAGCCACCGCCGCCAAAGTTCATCGACGGGCCGTCATCACCCATAGCCTTCTTCATACGGCGGTTGAGCCACCAACCGATAAGGAAGAAGATGGCCATGGGAAGGATAAGCGTGAGCAGGTAGTAGGTCATCAGACCCGAGTTCTTATCGGGAACGACCGACTCCAGGGACGCACCGGATTCAAGCACGCGGTCGGTAAAACCCGCATCATTCGGCACGCCGGTCGTCTTGTAGGCGATATTCTCGTCCTCGCCCTTTTTGGTGTAATAAATGGTGTAATCGTCGGTATTGTATTCGACCTTATCGACGCTCTTCTTATCGAGCGCTTTGACAAACGTCGAGTAATCGGTCTTCGTAATCTGCTGCGTGTGACCGATGTTGGGGAACAGAACGGTCGAGAGCACGAGGTAGACGACGAAGGCGATGAGCACGTAGAGGATCATATTCCGTCTACGTTTGTTGTCATCCATCTCCATCTGCTTGAACTCCATCTACTGGGGTTGATAATGCTATCTAGAATACCCAACCCAGACGGCGATAAACCGACGCCGGGCACGAAAGGACAGAGATGGCATCACTGGAAGTCGGCAAGGTTCAAATCTATACGGGCGACGGCAAGGGCAAGACGACGGCCGCGCTGGGGCTCGCGCTGCGCGCCACGGGCTATGGACTTAACGTGCTTATGCTGCAGTTTGCCAAGAAGCTACACTGCGCCGAGCATGATGCGGCGCCCCGTTTAGGTCTGCGCATCGTACAAGCCGACCGCGACACGCCCGAAGCCTGTGCCGCACAGATCATGGAGCTCGCACGCGAGCAGATTAGCCAGGTAGACGTGCTGATCTTAGATGAGCTGGGAGAGGCCATGCGACGAGGCTTTGTGACGCGCGAGGATGTGGAGGGGTTGATCGCGCTGAAGCCTGCCACCACGGAGCTCGTGCTCACCGGCCGCGGATTACTGCCCCTCGCCGACCTTGCCGACCTAGTAACCGAAATGCGCCCCGTCAAACACTATTTCGACGAAGGACTCCTAGCCCGCCAAGGCATCGAATACTAGCCATTGCGGACGTCCCCAATGGCTAGGCGGTGGCGCGGCCTAGCCAGTTGCCGCTGTGGTGGTAGATGGTGAACATTGTGGCCGTGATGAGCCAGGTTACGGGGTAAACAAGCAGCAGGTGCTCAAGCGACGGATCGAACGGCATGATCGCAAACACCCAGATCACCCTGAGCACGACGGTGCCAAAAATCGTGAGCAGCATGGGCTGCAAGCTCACGCCGGCACCGCGAATGGAGCCCGACGCGTTTTCGATAATCGAGAAGATCGCGTAGAACGGCGCGATAAAATGAAGAATCGTCGTGGTGTACGCCGAAATCGAAGCATCGTCGACAAACAGACGCGACAACGGACCCGAGAACACCAGCAGCACGGCAGACAGGCCACCAATGAGCATAAACGACAGAACGAGCGACGTATGGTAGCCCTTGCGCATACGCTCGTAGTTGCGTGCGCCAAAGTTCTGTGCCGAGAACGTGGTGATCGAAACGCCAAGCGCCTCGGTAACCATCCAGACAATGCCATCCAAACGGCCCGAAAGACCCCACGCCGTGGTGACATCGGCACCAAACGAATTGACCGACACCTGAATCAAAACGTTGGAAATCGAATACGCAGCAGACTGGAAGCCAAGCGGCAGACCACACGAGATCATGCTCTTACAAATAGCAGGATCAATGCCGAGTTTGGACAGTGAAAGCCGCCACGCACCCGGTGCGTGCATCATACGAATCACGATCATCGTGGCGTTGGAGCAAATAGTCAGCGCCACCGCGATGCCGCAGCCCAGAGCCTCCATATGAAGCACGGCAACGAAGATGACATCCAGCACCGCATTAACAAGGCAGCCGGAAGCGATGATCACAGCGGGCCCGCGCGTGTCGCCCACGGCGCGCAGCAATGCCGTTCCCATATTGAGCAGCAGCGCCGCAACCATGGCGGCAAAATAACAACGAGCATAGGCCACGCCCTCGGCCAATAGTTCATGCGGCGTGTTCATAAGCACCAGCATGGGCTCAACGAACACTATGCCAAGAATCGAGAAAACAATACCGCCCACCAGCGCGAGCGTCATGGCCGTATGGACCGAACGACTCAGTCGCTCATCATCGTGCTGGCCAAAATACTGACCGGTAATGACCGCGCAGCCGGCACCGACGCCAACGCAAAAGCCAATGCAGAGCTCGGTGAGCACCATCGTGGCTTGAATGCCACCCAGCGCGAGCTTGCCGCCAAACTGACCGACGATATAGGTGCCGATTAGCGTGTAAGCCTGCTGAAAAAACGAACTAAAAAAGATGGGAACGCACAGCAAAAGCAATTGCTGCCAAATAACACCTTGCGTTACATCGATAGCCGTAGATTTCTTAGCCACACGCCCTCCCCACAAGCGTACGTCAAACAACAAAACAGCGATTTGAAACCAAAGCCAAAACCAGCTTAGCACCGGCCGGCGGCGACCAAACACCCCGAATAAGAGCGCGGTGCGAAATATTTGCCTAGTGATACAAACCCGGCTGGTAGTGATACTCGTTGCTAACGTGCGGGCACAGCTGCCAAAAGGCGACGGCACTCGCCGCGGCCACGTTGAGCGAATCAACCCCGTGGGCCATCGGAATGCGCACGGCCTGGTCGCAGCCCGCAATGGTCTTGGCGCCCAGACCGGCACCCTCGGTTCCCATAAAGATTGCCAGGCGGTCAATCTCCTGCAGCACGGGATCGTCCAGCGACACCGAATCATCCGTCAGCGCCATCGCGGCACACGAAAAACCAGCATGATGCAACGACGCCAACCCGTCATGCGGCCACACGCGCGCCTCACTGCCGATACGCGTCCACGGCACCTGAAACACCGTGCCCATGCTCACGCGGGCAGAGCGACGATACAGCGGATCGCAGCACGTAGGGCTCACCAGAATGCCGTCGACATTGAGAGCGGCAGCCGAGCGGAAAATCGCGCCCACATTTGTGTGGTCGACAATACCCTCAAGCACGCATACGCGCACCGGGCGCTCCCCCGCCGCCTCGACGACGCCGCCCAAGAACTCATCAACCGGAATCTGACGCGGGCGACGGAACGCCGCGAGCGCACCGCGCGTCACGTTAAAGCCCGTCAACTGCTCCATGAGCTCCATCGAGGCCACGAACACCGGGACCGGACCCGCTCCCTCGCGCACAACCAGGCGCTCAAACAGCGGCATCATCTGGTCGAGCCAGCGCTCACCCAACAGAAAGCTCACCGGCTCGTATCCGGCGCGCACCGCACGCTCTATGACCTTGGCACTCTCGGCGATAAAGATGCCCTTTTGCGGCTCCAGCACGCAGCGCAGCTCGCGCTCGGTCAGTCGCACGTAGGCATCGAGCCGCTCGTCCTCGAGCGAATCAATTCGCAGAACCTCAACGGCATCAGTCATAGCAGCCAGCCCGCACCCTTCTTTACAGCACATCTATACCAAACGAGGCGACGCTAAGCGCCGCCCCATACAATCAATCAACCCGATGATACCGTTCGTGCCAGACGATTTACACCTCAACGCGACGATACGTCACGAACTCATAATCGAGGCCTTCGTCACCCTCGCCCGCGGCAATCGTGGCAACCCCTTCGCGCCGCGCAACTTCCCACGCGGGATCGGCGTCCAAGTCGGGAAAGTATGTGTCCACGGGATGGACGCAGTGGTTATGCGTGACCTCGGCCTCCACGCAGTACGGCAAAAACTGCCGATAGACATCGCCGCCACCGATAACCCAGGCAACGGGCTCATCGGCAACCGCGGCGAGCGCCTCGCCGATACTATGCACCACGTCGACGTCCTCGGGGGCAAAGCTCTCGTCGCGTGTAAGCACGATATTGCGGCGGTTCTTGAGCGGCCGTGCGCCGGGAAAACTCAGAAGTGTCTTGCGACCCATAATGACCGGACACCCCTTGGTACACGCCACAAAATGGCGCATGTCGGCGCGATTGGACACGACCATATCGCCCTCGCAGCCAATGCCCCAGTCGTCACACACGGCGACGATGGCAGAAAGCTTACACGTCATACCTGCCACCTATACCGCAATGGGGATGTTCTTGACCTGCGGGCCGTGCTCGTAGCCCTCGACGATGAGGTCATCGGTCGTAAACGTGTAGAAATCGTGCACGTCGGGGTAAAGCGTTACTTTGGGCGCCGCAAACTGCGGACGCTCGATAAGTTCGCGGACGATATCGACATGACGGTCGTAAATGTGGGCATCGGCAATCACATGCAGCAGCTCGCCGGGAATCATATCGACGGACTGCGCAACCATCATCAGCAAAATGGCGTACTGGCACACGTTCCAGTTGTTCGCGGCCAAAATGTCCTGGCTGCGCTGGTTGAGAATCATGTTGAGCGTCGGTTTGTCATCCTGCGGACGCTGTGTCACGTTATACGTCACGCTGTAGGCGCACGGATACAGGTGCATCTCGGACAGGTCGCTGAACACATAGGTGTTCGTCATAATGCGGCGGCTGTACGGCGTGTTCTTAAGGTCGTACAGCACGCGATCCATCTGGTCAAAGTCGCCCTCGGCATAATGGCTCTTCTGGCCAATCTGATACCCGTAGGCCTTGCCGATGGAGCCGGTCTCGTCGGCCCACTCATCCCAAATATGGCTGTTGAGGTCATGGACGTTATTGGACTTCTTTTGATAGATCCACAAGATCTCGTCCATCGCAGACTTAAGCGCCGTGCGGCGCAGGGTAAGCGCGGGAAACTCCTCGCGCAGGTCGTAGCGTGCCGTAACGCCAAAGTTTTTAATGGTATAGGCAGGGGTGCCATCCTCCCACACCGGACGGACCTTTTGGCCCTCGGTGGTGGTGCCATGGTCCAGAATATCGCGGCACATGGATACAAACTGTTGATCAGCCTTGCTCATTGACCCTCCTGTCAGTCGCCTATAAGCAATTTTTATTGTAGCCCAGGCGCACGCGGCCCCACAGCCCAAACATAAGCCCTCATTTTCTGACATATGCCAGAAAATCCTTGCGCAAATCCGCACGTTCGCTATTCTATTGTTGGCATATGTCAGATTTGGAGAGTGTATGGCAGGAAGACGCGAAAAATTGCGCCGCGTTGGGATCATCCCCGAATACCGCGGCTTTACCCCTGACGGCCTTGCCAGCGGAGACGCCATCGACATGACGGTCGACGAACTCGAAGTCCTGCGCCTATGCGACCTGGAAGGCCTCAATCAGGAGGCCGTCGCCCTGCACATGGGCGTCGCACGAGCCACGGTGGCGGCCATCAGCAGTCGTGCGCATCGCAAGGTTGCAAACGCGCTGGTCAACGGGCGAGCACTTATCATCGAAGGTGGCAATATCGCATACTCCCCCATCACCACGACGACGGCCGCATGGCCAGCAAAGGAGGTCGACACCATGAGGGTGGCAACGACGTACGACAACGGCAACATCTTTATGCACTTTGGCCGCAGCGAGCAGTTCAAGATCTACGACATCCAGGACGACAAGGTACTCAACGAGCAGGTCGTGGGCACCGGCGGCACTGGTCACGGTGCATTGGCGGGTCTGCTTGCCAACGGTGGCGTCGACACGCTTATCTGCGGCGGTATCGGCGGCGGCGCCATCAACGCTCTCGCCCAAGCGGGCATCACCGTCTATGCGGGCGCCCAGGGCAGCTGCGACGCCTGCGTCGAGGCCCTCATTGCCGGCACGCTCGCACAGACCGGCGAGGCCACCTGCGACTGCCATGGCCACAACCACGAGCGCGCCCACGAGCATGGCGAATCCTGCGGCTGTCACGACCATCACGACCACGACGGACACGAGTCCTGCGGCTGCCACTAGCAGCAAGCACCTCGACGTCAACACGCTTCCGCGCGTTCGACAACCTGCGAACGAACGACAAAGGCCGCCTGGAGTACCATCCAGGCGGCCTTCGCCATACACGACTTAACCAGTCGCTACTTCTTATTACGCATCTGCGCTTCCATCTGGCGCAGCAGGTCCATATCGGACTTGGGGCCGCCCATTCCCAGGCCGCCCATGCCGCCCAGACCCATGGCATCCAGACCGGGAATATTGGGCATGCGCATCTTTTTGCCCTTCTTACCCTTCTTGCCCTTCTTGCCGCCGGCCTGCGCCTGATTGGCCATCGTGCGCATGCGGCCCATCATCTTGTTCATCTCGCCCCACTGCTTCATAAGGCTGTTGACCTCGGTGGGAGTCACGCCGGCGCCCTTGGCGATGCGGGCACGGCGCTGGCCGTTGATGATGGAAGGGCGCAGGCGCTCCTCCTTGGTCATCGACATGATGATGGCCTCGTTCTTATCGAAGATGCCCTCGTCCAGATTGCCGCCCATCTGGTTGAGCGCACGCTGGCCACCGGGGAGCATACCCAGGATGCCCTTCATACCGCCCATCTTCTTGACGGCCTTCATCTGGTCGAGCATGTCGTTCATGGTGAAGCCCTCGCGCAGCATGCGCTCGGCAGCCTCGAGCTGCTCGGCATCGGCGGCCTCCTGGGCCTTCTCGATGATGCCGACGACGTCGCCCATGCCCAAAATGCGCTTGGCCATACGATCGGGATAGAACGGCTCCAGCGAATCGGGTTTCTCGCCCATGCTCACGAACTTGATGGGCTTACCGGTCACCTGGCGCACGGAAAGCGCGCCGCCGCCACGGGCATCGCCGTCGAGCTTGGAGATGATCACGCCGTCAAAGTCGGTTCGCTCGGCAAAGGTCGAGACGACGTTGACGATATCCTGGCCGGTCATGGCATCGACGACCATCAGCACCTGATCGGGCTTGACGGCCTTCTTGATGTCCACGGCTTCCTGCATCATCTGTTCGTCGATCTGCAAACGACCGGCGGTATCGACGATGACCACGTCGCGCAGGTGGTCGACGGCCTCCTGAATGGCGCCCTTGGCGATGTCGACCGGGTGTGCACCGTCGCCGCGGAAGACCGGTACGCCGATCTCTCCACCAAGCGTGGCCAGCTGGTCGGCAGCGGCGGGACGGTAGACGTCGCACGCGGCGAGCAGCGGCGAGCGGCCCTGCTTCTTGAGCAGGTAGGCAAGCTTTACGGCCGCCGTGGTCTTACCGGAGCCCTGCAAGCCCACGAGCATGATGACATTGGGAATGCGGTTGCTAAAGACGAGCTTGCTCTCGGTGGAGCCGAGCATCTCGGTGAGCTCGTCGAGCACGATCTTGACGACGTTTTGCACCGGCGACAGCGACTCCATGACCTCGGCGGTCATGCAGCGCTCCTTGGTCTTGGCAACAAACTCCTTAACGACCTTAAAGTTGACGTCGGCCTCGAGCAGCGCCATGCGGATGTCGCGCATGGCCGAGGTGATATCGGCCTCGGTCAGCTTGCCCTTGCCGCGCAGACGGTCAAATGTGTCGTTGAGGCGATCGCTCAGGGAATCAAACACTAGTCACTCCTTAATTGGACTCGCCCACCAGGGCGCGGCAGAAATCTTTGGCGTTAAACTCCTGCAGGTCATCGACCTGCTCGCCCACGCCGATGCGAAGGATCGGGAGCTTGAGCTTCTCGGCCACGGCCATGGCGATACCGCCCTTAGCCGTGCCGTCGAGCTTGGTCATGATAATACCATCCAGGCCCAGCGCCTCGTTAAACTCGAGCGCCTGGTTCAGACCGTTTTGGCCTGTCGCGGCATCGATTACGAGGACGACCGAGACGGGCATGGGGCCGGCGGCCATATTGGCGGCGCGCTTACGCGTCACGTTGACCACCTTGGCAAGCTCGCGCATGAGCTCGGGGCTCGTGTGCAGACGGCCGGCGGTATCGATAAGCACCAGGTCGCTGCCGCGTTTATCGGCCTCGTCGAGCACGTCGTAGCAAACGCTTGCCGGATCGGAGCCGCGATCGCGCTTGATGACGGGGACGCCGGCACGCTGGCCCCACACATCGAGCTGCTCGATGGCGGCAGCGCGGAAGGTATCGGCCGAACCGATCACGACATTCTTGCCGCGGGCAGCCATGGCGCTCGCGATCTTACCGACCGTCGTGGTCTTGCCGGCACCGTTAATGCCTACAAACAGCACGCAGCTCGGCGTGTCGGAGAACGGATCGCGCTCGATGGGCACAAAGTGCTGCTCGAGCTGCTCGGCCAGGGCACGGCGAAGCTGCGGAGCGGTCTTGAGGTTCTTCTTGGCCGCGGCATCGCGCAGGTCATCGGAGACCTGAATAGCGACCTCGGCACCCATGTCACCCATAACGAGGGTATCCTCAAGATCCTCCCAAAAGTCCTCGTCGACCTCGCCGCCAAAGTAGAAGACCTCGTTGAGTGCCTCGCGGCTGCGCTCAAGTCCGCGAGAGAGAGCGTCAAAGAATCCCATTATGCATTCACGACCTTTCCGGTTTCGCGATCGAGTTTTTGCGAGACGACGCGGCTGACGCCGTCGGCTTGCATCGAGACGCCATAGAGAACGTCAGCGTCCTCCATAGTACGGCGCTGATGCGAAATGACCAAGAGCTGCGTATCGGAACGCAGCACATCGAGGGCGCCGATGAGCTTGGACAGGTTGGCGTCGTCAAGCGCCGCCTCTACCTCGTCCAGCACATAGAACGGCACCGTGCGCGTGCGATAAACAGCAAAGAGCAGGGCGAGTGCCGTCAGGCTCTTCTCGCCGCCCGACATGAGCATCATCTTGGTGATGCGCTTGCCGCGCGGCTGCGCCACGACCTCGATGCCCGTCTCGGCCGGATGCTCGGGGTCGGTCATCTCCAGATGCGCCTGACCACCCGGGAACAGCATGGCGAAGATCTCGCGGAAGTTCGCATCGACCTTCTCAAAGGTCACCAGGAAGGCCTTACGCATCTTGCGGTCGATGGCCACGGTGATCTTGGTGAGCGCCTTGCGCGCGCTCTCCAGATCGGCCAGCTGCTCCTCGATGTAGTCGGCGCGGCGCTTGAGCTGCTCGTACTCCTCCATGGCAACTTGGTTAACGGGACCGAGGTTGTTGATCTGGCGCACAAGCTGGTTGAGCTCGCGCTCGGCGGCATCGCGGTCGGTGGGCGCCGGAAGCATGAGCGCTTCCTCGAGTACCGTGGTGCCATCGGCGGTAATGGCCTTGATGGCGGCCTCTACCTGCACCTCAAGCTTGCCGCGCGCAACCTTGAACTCGTTTTGCGTGGCGGTGGCGGTATCGACCCGCTCCTTAGCGCGGGCAACCTCTGCCTTGGCATCCTCGATGGTCTTCTTGAGCGAGGCCGAGTCCGCCTCCTCGAGCGAAGCCTGATCGCGCAGACGTGCGGCCCAATCTGACGCGCGCTCCAGCAGGGCCGAATAGCGTTCGTGCATGGGGTCGACGCGCAGGCGCAGCAGCTCGAGCGAGCGCGAAGCCTGGCGTGTTCCGCGGATACGACGGTCGATGCCCTCAAGACGATGCTCCAGGTCGGGTACGCGGCCCTTCAGCGAACGCAGGCGTTCGCTCGTCTGGGCTAGGCGAACCTTGGCGTCGGCGAGCTTGCCGGCAGCCTCGGAATCGTCACGGCGAACGCGGTCGAGTTCGTCGTTGGCCTCGGCAATCTGCAAGCCCAGATCGCTTGCATGCGCGCGGGCCTCGTCACGCGAACGGGTGAGCTCGTCAACGCGCGGGCGCGCAGCGCGAACGGCTTCGGAAGCCTGCTCGCGGCGCTTGGAGATGCGCACGCGCTCGACCTCGGCATTGTTGGCGCTTTGTTCCAAGCGGCCGATCTCGGAGAGCAGCGAGCGGCGCTCGCCCTCAAGACGGGCGATCTCGCCGGCGGCATCGCCCTCAGCGGCACGCGCTTCCTCAACGGCCGCATTGGCCTCGACGACCTGATCCGACACATGCTCAAACACGGCAGCCAGATCGGGCTCCAAGCCCTCCAGCTCGCGAATGCGACGCTTGCGCTCCAGAGCACCCGACGCCTCGCCGGCATCGAGGCCCACGCGCACAAGGCCGCCGCAGGCGACGCGGGCGCCATCAGGGGTCACGTAAGTCACGCCGTCAACGACCGGCGCCGACAGCGCGGAAGCAAGATCGTCCACGACGTAATAACCGCCGAGCAGCGCCTCAACGACGGGACCGTAGCCTGCGCGCACGGAAAGACGATCGACCAGGCGGGAACCGGCAGCGCCCTTAGCGGCAGCAGAGGCGCTTACACCGCGCGCGACCAGCAGCGCCTCACCCGAGGCCTTCTTTTGGTCCAGAGCCGCGCGACCGGCACGCTCAAGCGTGCCGGCGTCATCAAACAAAAGAGCATCAATATCGCCGGCAAGCAGCTGCTCGACCAGGCCCTCGAGCTCACGAGGAGCCTCGAGCACGTCACCCAGACGACCCGAGACATCATCGCCCAGCGCGCCCATCAGACGGCTCACGAGCGGCGAGCTGTCAGCCATGCGGGCATCGAGCTTCTTTTGGCTGGCAAGCTCCGAGCGCACCTCGGATAACTTGTTGCGTGCCTCGCTCTCGCGGGCACGCAGGTCCTTCAGGGCCGCGCGTGCCGTCTCGGTGGCTTCACGCGCATCGACCTGAGCCTGGCGCGCTTCCTCAAGAGCACCCTCAATCTCCTCGGCGCGTTCGCGACGGCTCTCGAGCGAGGCCGTGACCTCCTCAAGCTGCTCGTCGATCTGCTCCAAGCGCGAGGCGTACATGTTGTCCTCGACCTCGGCGTTACTCAGCGAGTCCTTCACCTTGGCGAGTTCGAGCGCCGCGTTATCGGCCCCACGTTGCACATCGCGTTGCTCACGCGTAAGCTGCGAAATCTGATTGTCGAGCGCCACGCGTCGCTCGTGGAGCTCAGCGGCGGCAGGACCAGCGGCGTCAACGTCCTCCTGGGCCTGCATGTGCGCACCGGTCACTTCCTCAAGCTGCGCACGCGCGTCCTCGAGCTCCTCGACCACGCGACGACGCTGATGCTCGGAGCTCGAGATCTGGCCACGCATGTCGGACAGGCGCGACACCATGTTGTGGCCCTTTTCCTCGAGCAGGCGCATATCGGAGTTAATGCGGCCGACCACGTCTTGCATATGGCGGCGCTGCTCGCCCAGGTCGCCCACAAACAGGCCCTTTTCCTCAAGCATGACCTGGAGCTTCTCGAGCTCGAGTTCCTTTTCGCCCAAGCGGTACTGCGCAAGCTCCAGCTCGGCGGCGCCTTCCTTGGAGCGGCTCTCCAGGTCGTTCCACTGCGACTGCAGCGAACGCAGCTCGTCGACGGCCAGCATCTGCGTAAGCTCGTTCGCGCGCGAGGACAGCTCTTTGTACTTGCGCGCACGATCGACCTGACGCTCCAGCGGTCGCAGCTGACGGGCAATTTCCTTATTGATGTCGCGGGCACGCGTCAGGTGCTCGTCCATCGACTTAATCTTTTTGAGCGCACGCTCCTTGCGGCGCTTGTGCTTGGAGATGCCGGCGGCCTCCTCGATGAGGGCACGGCGCTCCTCGGGGCGGCTCTGCAAAATGGCATCGAGCTTGCCCTGGCTGATGATGGAATGTGTATCCTTGCCCAGGCCCGAATCGTGCAGGATGTCCTGAATGTCCATCAGGCGGCACGGACTCGAGTTGATGAGGTACTCGCTTTCGCCCGAGCGATACATGCGACGGGTGATGGCGACCTCGTCAAAATCGACGGGCAGCATATGATCGGAGTTGTCGAGCACCAGCGTAACCTCGGCCACGCCCACCGGCTTGCGCGCCGACGAACCCGAGAAGATAACATCCTCCATGGCCTGGCCGCGCAGCTGCTTAGCGCTCTGCTCGCCCAGGACCCACAGGATGGAGTCGGAGATGTTCGATTTTCCCGAGCCGTTGGGACCGACGATGACCGTCAGGCCCGGTTCAAACGACATGTGGGCGCGGTCGGCAAACGACTTGAACCCTTTGAGCGTGAGGGACTTGAGATACACGGATCCTCGCTTATACGTGCTTCTTGTTGAGAATCACGCCGTTGGTGGTGTAACCCATGCGGTCGAGCGCCTCGAGTGCGGCGGCTCCCTCGGCTTCCTTCTTTGAGGAACCGGTGCCGCGACCCTGGCGAATGCCATCGATCAGCACCACGGCGGTAAAGGTGGGCGCATGCGCCGGACCCTCGGAACCCACCAGCTTGTACGCCGGGGGCTCGTGGCCGTCGGCCTGCACGCACTCCTGCAAAAACGACTTGGGGTTTGCGGGATGCTCGGCACGCTCGGAGGCCAAATGCGGCTTGAGCGTACGGTGAATGAACTCCGCCGCAGCATCCCAGCCGGCGTCCAGATACAGCGCGCCGACGAGCGACTCGTAGACGTTCTCGAGCGCCGAATGCAGGCCGCGCGCGCCGGTACCGGTCTCGGAGGCGCCAAAGATAATGATGTCGTCGATGCCCAGCTCATGCGACACCTCGGACAGCGTAGCGCCCGAGACAAGCGACACCTTCAAGCGCGTGAGCTTGCCCTCGTCAAACTCCGGATAGGACTCAAAGAGCGAACGGGCGACCACGGCGCCCAAAATGGAATCACCCAAGAACTCAAGACGCTCGTAGCTTGCCGAGACTGGCTGGCCTTCGACGGCCGAAGGATGCGTAAGGGCCGCGCGCAGCAGCACCTTGTCATTGAACTCGTGGCCCAGAATCTCCTGGGCGCGCGTAAGTCGTTCGGATAAAGCCAAGACCTAAGCCTCCCTGGCAGCTTCGATGGCGTCGACAGCGTCGGCGACAGAGTTGAGCGAGAGCAGGGTCTCGTCATCGATCTCGAGGTTGAACTCGTCCTCGATAGCCGTCACCAGCTGCAGGCGCTCGAGCGAATTGGCATCGAGATCGTCAAACGTGGTCTCATCGCTAATCTCGGCAACATCGACGCCCAGAACGTCAGCAGCGACCTCGGCGATCTTGTCGAAGATTTCGGAGCGGTCCATAGCGCTTCCTCTCATAGTGCATGAATACCAAAAGATTGGCACCGCGCGGGCGGCACCAAGACACGGTTTTGATTCTACCCCACGACGTGCGCCGCGAGGCACATAACAGCGCTCTAACTCGCACTTATAAAACGATACCGTCCATAGAGTTGGCGACATTCTCGACCAGCCCGGCGCGCACGGCTTCGGCAGCGGCGAGCGTGCCGTTCTTGACGGCCTCGACCGAGGTGGCACCGTGACCGATCAGGACTACGCCACGCAGGCCCAAAAGAATCGCGCCGCCCTTGGCATCACCAGACAGCTTGGCCTTAATCTCGCGCATCTGCTTTTTGATGAGCAGCGCGGCGATCTTGGTGCCGAGCGAGGACGTAAAGGCGCCCTTGAGCTCCTGCAGCAAGAACTTGGCAGCGCCCTCGGTGGCCTTAAGGGCAATGTTTCCCGACATGCCATCGGCAACGACGACATCGAAGTTACCTGAAGTGATGTCCGTTCCCTCGCAGTTGCCAACAAAGCCGGGAACGGCGGCTTTCATGGCCGGGAAGCAGGCCTTGGTAAAGTTGGAGCCCTTTTCGTCCTCGGTGCCATTGGCGAGCAGGCCCACGCGGGGATGCTCAATGCCCAAGACGACGCGCGCATAGGCGCTACCCATCTGCGCAAAGCGCACCATATCGTCCACCTCGACATCGGGGTTGGCGCCCATATCGCACAGCACCGTCAGACCGCCGGCGCGATTGGGTAGCGCATTGGTCAGACAGGGACGTACCGGCTGCTTCTTGCCTTCGGCCTGATACCTAAACGGCGTCACATAGGCGGTGGCGGCAGCAGTCATGGCACCGGTCGAGCCGGGGGAGAAGAACGCGTCCGCATTTCCCTTCTTGATGGCGCGGCACGACAGCACGATCGAAGACTTGCGCTTGGTCATCACGGCGCGAATGGGATCGTCATCCATGGCGATAATGTCGGGTGCCTCAAGGGCCTCAACACGTGCATGGGAAGCAGCAAAGGGATTGACGATTTCAGTGGGGCCAGCTGCCAAGACCTCGATATCGGGATCGGCGGCAAGTGCAGCCTCGATACCATCGAGAACAACCTGAGGTTTCTCGTCTCCGCCCACAACGTCTACACAAACGCGAACGTTACTCATATACATGCTCCTTATACAAAAATGGCCGACTCATTGAGCCGGCCATTGTGGTTCCATTTGGAACGGCATCGCATCCAGAGTATACCGTTACTCGGTAACGATAACCTCGCGGTCCTTGTAGAAACCGCAGCTGGGGCACACGTGGTGCGGAAGCTTGACAGCGCCGCAACGGGGGCACGTGGACTGAGCCGCAGCCGAAATCTTCATGTTGGCGGAACGACGGGTGTGAGTGCGGATACGACCCTGCTTTTGTTTAGGTACGGGCATAGTGACCTTCCTTATGAACTATCCAGTGTGGCGATTACGCGCAAGTAGCGATACTACCACAGTTTTACTCATCGAGCTTGAGATTCTTCAATGCTGCAAATGGATTTTCCGTGGCAGCGGCCCATTCTGCCTCTGCCTGGGCGGCGCAATCGCATTGCTCGACGTTGAGGTTACAACCGCAAGTGGGGCACAGACCGCGACAATCGGGCTTGCAGAGCACCACAAACGGCGTGTCCATGACGACCGCGTCGTTGATGGGCTCACCCAGATCCACGATGCGGTCCTCACCCAGGAGCTCGTAGCCGTCCTCGTAGGCCTCGGGATCCTCGGGCTCGTTAAAGAGGTAGAACTCCTCGATCTCGCCGGCAATGTCAAACGAAGCGGGCTCCAGGCAGCGGTCGCACTCGCCGGTAGCGTGTGCGCGGACCATGCCCGTGAGCAGAACACCGGTACCGGCATTGGTAAAGACCACGTCATAGTCAATACCATCCTGTAGCTGGTACTCCTTCTCGCCCACCGTGTAGGTGGTCACATCGACCTTACCGGTCAGCGGATACGAGTCTCCGGGAAACTCGAGCTGCTCGGAAAGGTCGACGGTAACACTCGGGAACTCAGCCATTACCACTGACCGTTCTGCTGGGCGGCACCCTCGTTGAGCTGCTGACGGCAACGGGTGACGGTGCCGGTCAGGCTCTTGAGATTCTCCTCCAGGTGCGTAAAGACCTGCTCGGCATAGTCCTCGGCGGCATAACGCGTCTCGCGCTCGTACTGCTGGGCACGGTCGCGGATATCATCGGCCTGCTGCTGCGCTAGGCGGACAATTTCCTGCTCACCGGCGATGGTGAGGGCCTGCTGCTGAGCGTCGGCGATGATGGAATCGGCCTGAGCGGCGGCGGAAGCCATAAGCTCCTCGCGCTCCTTGAGGATACGGCGGGACTTCTGCCACTCCTCGGGATAGCTCATGCGGATCTCGTCGAGGATGTTGAAGAACACGTCGGCGTCGATGACCTTGAACTGAGCGTTCTTGCCGAAAGGCGGCTTGGCTTCCTCGATCAGCCCTTCGAGCTCATCGACCAAGCTGACGATCCTATCGCCAGGAAAATTCTCGCCCGGCATCCGGTCTCCTTTCATAGGTAACATATCATCGTGCTAGTTTACCACATGCCACCAGGCAATAAAAAACGTCACGAAAAGCGATATCTGAGCGCTTCGACCACGTTGGGCGGGACAAACGTCGATACATCGCTGCCGAGCGAGGCGATCTGGCGAACGACCGAGCTCGAGATATAGCCGTACTGCGGCGCACTCATGACAAAGATGGACTCCAGCTCGTTATCCAAGCGATAGTTGAGATCTGCCTGCTGCAGCTCGTACTCAAAGTCGGTCATGGCGCGCAGGCCCTTGACCACGGCCCCCGCCCCCTGCTCGCGAGCGAAGTCGACCAAGAGGCCGGTAAAGGGCAGGACCTCGACGCCGTCGATATCACCGAGCGCCTCGCGGGCCAGCGCCACGCGCTCATCGAGCATAAACGTGGTACCCACACCGTTTTTACCCTGCGACTCGGCAACAGCGACGATCACGCTGGGAAAGATGCGGCGGGCGCGGCGGATGACGTCGATATGGCCAAACGTGATGGGATCGAAGGTGCCCGGGACGATCACGCGGTTGATGGTGTCATTCATGGGCGTCCTCCTGAAACGTCGTGGCATCGTTGTTGTGGGCATCGGTGCCAGCGCAATCTTCCTCACCATCGTCATCGCCGACCCAACGAAGCAGGTCGACCGAGGTAATGCCGTAGCGCTTCTCGCGCACGATCTCAAAGCCTGCCGGATGCGCGCCCGCATCGGCGGAGGCATGCTCAAACAGGGCATAAGCGCCAGGTGCAAGCAGACCCTGCTGAGCCAGGTTCTGCAGCAGCTCCTCGACCGGCTCGGCACCAAAAGCATAGGGCGGGTCGAGCAGGACCAGATCAAAGGGGCCGCCCGGCACACGACCGCGCGAGGCACTCGCCAGCATGTCGCCCGTTATCACGCGCCAACGCGCACGGTCACGGCAGAGCGACTCGATATTCTTGGTAATGAGCCGCGCGGCATTCCGATCGATCTCGAAAGTCGTGAGCGAGCGGGCACCACGTGAGAGCATCTCGATACCCAAGGCGCCGGAGCCGCCAAAGGCGTCCAGCACGCGGACCTCGTCCAGATCGAAGTCGAATGCCGACATGACCATAGATGCGCATGCCTCGCGCACACGATCGGTCGTCGGGCGGGTGACATCGCGACCACGGGGCTCCTCGATCTTACGACCGCGCCATTCGCCGCCGATGATTCTCATCCTCCGCTGACCTCCTTAAAGATATGTCGATACCGCATGGCGACCGCATCGCGTAGGGGGCGCGTCGCCACAGAGTCAAGGTTGCAAGCATACCGCAAGAGCTCGACCGCGTCCAAATGGGCCCATTCGATCAATTCCTCGTCGGCGTCCAGGTCCACAAAGCGCAGGGTCACGCCGCCATGCTGACGGTAGCCAAGAATCTCGCCCTCGTGGCGCAAACGCAGATCCATCTGGGCGAGCGTAAAGCCGTCCGAGGTCTTCTCGAGTGACTGGAGGCGGTCTTGTGCCGCCGACGCGCCGCCATTGCCCTTGGAGTGCGTCATGACCAGGCACGTACCCGACACGCTGCCGCGGCCCACGCGCCCGCGCAGCTGGTGCAAGGCCGCCAACCCAAAGCGCTCGCCATTCTCGATGACCATGACGGTGGCGTTGGGCACGTCAACGCCCACCTCAACCACCGTAGTCGAGACGAGAACGTCGATCTCGCCACGCTTGAAGGCATCGATAACCTGGTCCTTCTCCCCCGCTGGCATGCGGCCGTGAAGGCGCTCGATGGCAAGACCCGGCAACGCCAGACGCAGGCGATCGAGCTCGGTCGCTGTATCGTGCAGCGGCACGGGGACCGCCACGCGGCCCTCGTCGTCGCGGGCGATACCGGGAACGTCCTCCAGATCATCGGCCGAGTCACTCGGCTCCACGAGCGGGCAAATCACGTAGGCCTGCTGACCCTTTTCATGCGCCTCGCGGATGGCTCCATAGGCGAGGTCACGGCTCGACTCGGTGAGCACACGCGTCGTAACGCCCGCCCCCGGAACGGGACGATGGCGGATGATGCTCGTGTCCAGGTCGCCATAGACCGAAAGCGCCAGCGTGCGCGGAATCGGCGTCGCCGTCATAACGAGCAGATCGGCACCGGGGCCCTTCGCGCGCAGGGCGTTGCGCTGGCCGACGCCAAACCGGTGCTGCTCATCGATGACCACGAGCGACAGATGCTTGAACGCAACGTTATCCGAAAGCACCGCGTGGGTGCCAAAGAGGGCGTCGAGCTCGCCCGATTCCAACTGTACATGGATGCGCTCGCGCTCTGCGGCCGGCGTGGCGCCCGTCAGAAGCGCCCAGGACATGCCGGCCTGCGAGAGCAGAGGGCCAGTCTTATCGGCATATTGGCGCGCCAGAACGCCCGTGGGCGCCATAACGCAGGCCTGGGTGCCGCTATCGGCAGCCACTGCCAGCGCGCAAGCGGCAACGGCGGTCTTACCGGTACCGACATCGCCCAGCAGCAGGCGGTTCATCACGCGCCCGCCATCGCACATATCGCGCAGGATATCTTGGAACGCAGCCTCCTGCTCGTCGCTCAGCGAAAACGGCAGGGCTTGCTTGAGCGCGGCCAGGTGCTCGCCCGCGGTGTGGGCGTAGGGAGCGACTTCGACCAGGCCGCCGTCGTTGCGCAGGCGCAGTGCCAGCTGCAGGTAGAGGCATTCCTCGTAGGCAAGCCGTGCGCGCGCGATATCGCGCTCAGCCATGCTCGAGGGAAAGTGGATCGATCGAAGGGCACGAGCATTGCTCATCAGGCGACGCTTAACGCGCAGCGGAGCCGGAATGGGATCAAAGGGATTGCCGACGACCTCGAGCGCGCCACTTACGATGCGGCGCATCCACGCCTGGCTCACGCCATCACTCACGTAATGGACCGGCAGGATAGTGCCCGCGGCGCGCCCTTCCTCAAGCTTTTCAAAGTGCGGCGAGGCCATCTGCTTAAAACCGTAGGCAAACTCGACCTTACCCATCACGGCCAGGCGGTCGCCCTGTTTAAGCTGCTGGGCAATCCAGGGCTGGCGGAAAAAGGCGACCTGCAGCACGCCCGTCTCTTCAACGAGTGAGACCTCGGTCACCTGCATGCGCGGACGCGGCTGCTTTTGGACGATACGGTCGACCGTGGCGATGATGGTGCACACGGTACCGATGGGCGCCATCTCGATGGACCAGGAGCGCGTAAAGTCCAGGTATCGATGAGGGATATGGAGAAGAAGGTCCCCCACCGTCCGAATTCCCAGACGGCGAAGGGCCTCCTCACGTTTACCCGAAACATATTTAAGTCGCGCGATATCCTCGTCGAGCGCATTGCTCTGGGCAAAGCGCTCCGAGACGCGCGGCACGGAGCACAGCTCGGACATGGACAGTTGCCTACTCGATCGAGAAGATCACGGGATAGAGCGGCTGCTCGCCACGATGAGCGTCAATCTCCAGATCGGGCTGAGCCTCCTCGATAGCGTCGACGATCTCCTGGAAGGCCTCGTCGGACAGCTCCTCGCCGGCCAGAATCGTCAGCGCGTCGCCCTCCTCTTCCTCCTGCATACGGTTGATGCAATCGAGCGTGACCTGCTTCACGTCGGAGCCGACCACATCAATGGAGCCGGCAATGATGCCCATGACGTCACCGGAGTGAATCGGCGAGCCGTCGGAGGCGCTGGAATCGCGCACGGCACGGGTGACCTCGCCATCGCGAACCTCACTGATGGCGTCGACCATAGCGGCGACGGCATCCTCAAGCTCGGAATCGGGTAGGACCGCGAACAGCGCGGAGAAGGCCTGAGGAACGGTCTTGGTGGGAACGACGGCGACCTTCTTGTCGGTGCAGGCAGAGGCAGCGGCCTCGGCGGCCATGCGGATGTTGCCGTTGTTGGGCAGAATAATGACCGAGGTCGCGTTGACCTGGTCAACGGCGCCCAGCAGATCTGCAGTCGAGGGGTTCATGGTCTGACCACCCGACACGATCACGTCGACGCCGAGGGACTTGAGGATGTCGGCCTCGCCGGAACCGGCGGCAACGGCGACAAAGCCCAGGGCCTTCGCGGGCTCGGCGGCCTTCTCCTGATCCTCGTGGATCTTGGCGGTACGGTCGTGGGCCTCCATCTCCATGTTATGGATAAAGACCTCATAGATCTGACCAAGCTGCAGCATGTGCTCGAGCACCAGGTTGGGGGTGTTGGAGTGCACGTGGATCTTGTAATCGGGGTAAGCACCCACGAGCAGCTCGCAGTCGCCCATGGAACCCAGGAACTTGAGGCACTCGTCCTCGTCAAAGGGAGCGTCGGCCTTAAAGAGGAACTCGTTGCAGTAACGGAACCCCGAGCCCTCCCAGTCGTCGTTGGCCTCGATCTCAACACGACCAAGGGCCGCGTCGCGGGCAGAGCCAGCGGAATCAAACGTGGCGGAGAAATCCTCGACAACGGTGCTGCGGCCAAGCGCGGCGGCAACAAAGTTCTCAAGGAAAATAGCAAAGCCGAAGGCGCCGGAGTCAACCACGCCGTTCTCCTTCAGAACGGGTAGCAGGTCGGGCGTGCGGGCGACTGACTGATATGCCTCGACGACGATAGCGTCGAGCGCGTCCTCGGCCGAGAACTTCTTCTTCTCGCACTCGTCGGCCTTGGTCGAGACATCGCGCAGCACCGTGAGGATCGTGCCCTCAATGGGCTTGCGGACGGCCTGGAAGGCGACCTTGACGGCTCGGCGGAACGCATAGGCGATGTTGGCGGACGTAATGGGCTCATCGGCAGAAACGAGACCCTCGGCCACACCGCGCAGGATCTGCGAGGTGATGACACCGGAGTTGCCGCGGGCACCCATCAAGGAACCGTGGGTGATGGCGCCGGCGATGGCCTCCATGTCGGCGTCGGCGGGAAGAGCGGAGAGCTCCTTGGTCACCGAGGCGAGCGTGAGCGACATGTTGGTGCCGGTGTCACCGTCGGGCACGGGGAAGACGTTGAGCTTATTGATCTCCTCGGCCTTGTCGGAAACAGCAGCCGCAGCGATCGGAAAACAGGTGCGAATGGTCTTTGCAATCATGGGTATTTGAATCTCCGTTTTCGGATGCTAGTTCAGACGGCTCTTGAGCGCGTCGATATGGATGCCGATCTTAAGGCTGGCGGGATCGATCTGGGCGATCTCCTGCAGGGTGAAGGCAACGGAGCTCGAAAGATTGTGGCAGACGGACTTCATGTTGACGCCGTTCTCGAGCACGACGTGAAGATCGACCGTAAGGCCGTTCTCGTCGGCGGAGACAAGCACGCCCTTGCGGAGGCGCTGACCGGCAAGCAGGCGCACGCTCTCGGCGCCTTGGAGCTGCTCAGCCATACCGACGACGCCATAGCACGTCATCGCGGCATAACCGGCAATATCGGCAATAACGTCGTTCGAGACGCTCAGGCTGCCGTTAATGGTCTCAGACACAAGAATCTCCTTATCTGGTGCTCGCGGCACCATGTCGTGGGAGCAATCATTGGAATATTTTACAACGACCGCGCCATGTTGAGGTGGTGGGTCGCGGGATTACATCCTCGACACGAAATGTTGATACGGCAACGTTCGAGTCAAGTGGTCGCGGCATGAAAAAACCCGCCGCATAAGCGACGGGTTTTACAACCTGGCTCCCCGGGTAGGACTCGAACCTACAACAGCGCGGTTAACAGCCGCGTGCTCTACCATTGAGCTACCGAGGAATTTGAAAGCCCAGCGGAATGGGCTGAGAAATTCTGGCTCCCCGGGTAGGACTCGAACCTACAACAGCGCGGTTAACAGCCGCGTGCTCTACCATTGAGCTACCGAGGAA
>CAKUBM010000032.1 GCA_934643145.1 uncultured Collinsella sp.
CACAAGGCCATGGGCCCCATGGGCATCGGCGTGCTGTGGGGCAAGATGGACCTGCTCAACGCCATGCCGCCCATGCTTACCGGCGGCGAGATGATCGATTCGGTCACCGAGCAGGACGCCGTCTGGGCGCCCGTCCCCGAGAAGTTCGAGGCCGGCACGCAGGACGCCGCCGGCATCTTCGCCACGGGCGCCGCACTCGATTACCTGGTCAACACGGTGGGTTACGAGAACATCCAGGCACGCGAGCAGGCACTCGTCCATTATCTGATGGGCGAGCTCATGCAGCTCGACTTTGTCCAGATCATCGGCTCGATCTACTGGGACAACCACCACGGCGTCGTGAGCTTTAACGTCAAGGGCATCCACCCGCACGACGTCGCGAGCATCATGGACATGGACGGCGTCTGCATCCGCGCCGGTCACCACTGCGCGCAGCCGCTGCTCACCTGGCTGGGCGTCGAGAACCTTGCCTGCTGCCGCGCCAGCGTAGCCTTCTACAACGACAAGGCCGACATCGACAAGTTCATCGCCGGCCTGCATCACGTTTGGAGCACGTTCAATGGGTAATCTGTACACCTCCACCACATTTATGGAGCACAACTCGCACCCCGACTATAAGTACGAGATGGATGCTCCCACGCACGAGCACGACGGCATCAACCCCAGCTGCGGCGACGAGCTCACCTTGCAGCTACGTGTCGAGAACAACGTGATCGAGGAGGCCTCCTTTACCGGCCACGGCTGCGCCATCAGCCAGGCAAGCGCCGACATCATGGCCGACCTCATCACCGGCGAGACGGTCGAGGAGGCACGCCGTCTGGCCGAGCTCTTCCTTGCCATGATTCGCGGCGAGCAGCTCTCCGAGGAGGACCTGGAAGACCTGGACGAAGCCGCCCAGCTCCAGGACATCTCGCACATGCCCGCCCGCGTCAAGTGCGCCGAGCTCGCCTGGCGCACCCTCGACGGCATGCTCACGGGACAAAATAATCAGTAGTATTTGTCCCAAATCTTAAGAATTTTATTGGCCGAATCGCTTGACAAGAGTGGTTCGGCCATTTTCTATTCCGAGCCCTCAGCCTGAGCCTTTACCTGCGCATAAGCGCGCACGATACGAGAGACGGTACTCTTGCTGATTCCCGTATACCGTTCGATCTCGCGCACCGTGTAGCCGCCATCGTGCAGAGCGAAAATGATTCCGTCTCGCCGCGAGGGCGCTACGGTCTTGAGTTCGTTGAGCGGCACACCCAGGCGCTTCGCCATCTTGTCGGCAAACGCACGCCGCTCCCACTCCGTCTCATCCATATCGTGAATCACCGGATCGGAACCATCGGGCATCGACAGAGAATAATCCAGAAACCCCTTGGCAGACTCAAAGAGCTCAAGCACACAAGAAGGATCCGAAAATCCCCTCGTCATATCGTTGCCATACGCTCGCAGATACTCGGCAAAGCTGCTCCAGGGATAACGCTCGATCAGGGCGATACCCGCCTCCTGCGGATTAGCATGAACATAGCGAATGGCAGCCATTAGATAACGGTCGGTATCGAGCGAGCGCCGGTCAAAACGGTTCTGGAACAGATGACCTGTACGCCCCGTGCGTTTATTGAACCGCCGCGCGTACGTCAAAAGCAGCCGGTGCATCGCCGCGCTCATCGCGTCCTCGTAATCTGCAAGCACCAGATGCACGTGATTGCCCATAAGGCACCAGGCGATAACCGTCACGCCCGCCTCGCGGCAGCACTCGCGCATCAGCTCCAAAAACTCCCACCGGTCTTCATCGCCCTCAAAGATGAGCTGCTTGCCCACACCGCGGGCACAGACATGGTAAAAGCCGGTAACCGTTCTCCAAACGCGCTGCATGGCGCTCCCTTCGCCGGGATCTGATTGCCATCCAATACAGCACGATTGAAGCGTGCCATCAAAACATTCACGCAAAACAATACACTCGCGCGGCCAAAGGCAGTAAACGGGCGGCGAACGGCACCGTTGCAACAGGTCAGACCCCGCAACGCATACAAGAGCTGACCAAAAGCTTGCCCAAGACGAACCCCCTCTACGGAAGTTCGCGACCACAGAACATATAGTTAAACCGTTTCAATTAAAACTTCCGGACTTCTCGCTACGAAAACTGAGCCGTTCGCCGAATATTCCGTGCATTTCGCGGTATTATAGGGGCTGCATGTCATGTCCCTTTCGAAGGGTCGCCCGGCAATCGCCAGCCACGACCCCCAGACGGGACGCCAACACGATAGAGAGGAGAGGCATGCAGTACTCACAGGAAGTGGAGAACATGTGCCCCGTTGCCAAGGGTGCATACCACGGCCCCGCACCCATCCCCGAGGAGGGCAAGTGGGTCCAGGCTAAGGAGATTTCCGACATCTCCGGTCTTACGCACGGTGTGGGTTGGTGCGCACCTCAGCAGGGCGCCTGCAAGCTCACGCTGAACGTCAAGGACGGCATCATCGAGGAGGCCCTCGTTGAGACCATCGGCTGCTCGGGCATGACCCACTCTGCCGCCATGGCTTCCGAGATCCTTCCCGGTAAGACCATCCTCGAGGCCCTCAACACCGACCTTGTCTGCGACGCCATCAACGTTGCTATGCGCGAGATCTTCCTGCAGATCGTTTACGGCCGCAGCCAGACCGCGTTCTCCGAGGGCGGCCTGCCCGTGGGCGCCTCCCTCGACGACCTCGGCAAGGGCCTTCGCTCTCAGGTCGGCACCATGTTCGGCACCAAGGCCAAGGGTGCTCGTTACCTCGAGCTCGCCCAGGGCTACGTCACCCGCATGGCTCTCAACGACAAGAACGAGATCATCGCGTTCGAGTTCCTGAACCTCGGCAAGTTCACCGACGCCGTCAAGGCCGGCAAGACCCCCGAGGAGGCCATCGCTGGCGCCATGGGCCACTATGGTCAGTGGGAGAACGCTGCCAAGTACATCGACCCGCGCACCGACGAGGAGACTCACTCCGTCGCCAGCGTGTTCCCGGTTCACGAGTAGAAAGGGAGGGAAATAACTATGACTGTTACGTTCGAAGGTTACGAGCGCCGCGCTGACAAGATCAACAAGTGCCTCGCCGACAACGGCATCGCCTCCCTCGAGGAAGCTCTGCAGATCTGCACCGACAAGGGCTTCAACCCGCGTGAGATCGTCAACAACACCCAGTCCATCGCCTTCCAGAACGCCGAGTGGGCCTACACCCTCGGCTGCGCTCTCGCTGTCAAGCGTGGCGCCAAGACCGCTTCTGAGGCTGCCGCCATCATCGGCGAGGGCATCCAGGCCTTCACCGTTCCCGGCTCCGTCGCCGAGGACCGCAAGGTCGGTCTGGGCCACGGCAACCTGGGCGCTATGCTGCTCTCCGACGACACCGAGTGCTTCGCCTTCCTGGCCGGCCACGAGTCCTTCGCTGCCGCTGAGGGCGCTATCGGCCTGGCTCTGAACGCCAACAAGGCTCGTAAGAAGCCGCTGCGCGTTATCCTTAACGGTCTGGGCAAGGACGCTGCTCAGATCATCGCCCGCATCAACGGCTTCACCTACGTGAAGACCCAGTTCGACTACTACACGGGCGAGCTCAAGGTCGTCGAGACCATCCCCTACTCCGATGGTCCCCGCGCTGCCGTTAACTGCTACGGCTCCGACGACGTCCGCGAGGGCGTTGCCATCATGTGGCACGAGAACGTCGACATCTCGATCACCGGTAACTCCACCAACCCCACGCGCTTCCAGCACCCCGTCGCTGGCACCTACAAGAAGGAGCGCATCGAGGCTGGCAAGAAGTACTTCTCCGTCGCTTCTGGTGGCGGCACTGGCCGTACCCTGCACCCGGACAACATGGGCGCCGGCCCTGCCTCTTACGGCATGACCGACACCATGGGCCGTATGCACTCCGACGCCCAGTTCGCCGGTTCTTCCTCCGTGCCTGCGCACGTCGACATGATGGGTCTCATCGGCATGGGCAACAACCCCATGGTCGGTGCCACCGTCGCCTGCGCTGTCGCTGTCGAGGAGGCCCTCAAGGCCTAATCGCACCCGCGCGATGCTCACATACTTGAGCCTTGGAGCCGCTATCCACCCGGATAGCGGCTCTTTTTTATTCCCGAGGGCAGCTAACGCCGATATATCAGTTGCGGTGAAATACGGACTGATTAGCCCCTATACGAGCCAAAACAGTCCGTATTCCACCGCAACTCAATGAGGGATGGAGTGGAGCGTCCAAGTGTCCGCGACGTCCACCTGCGATATCGGCCCTTTACCGATTAACGGAATCTTTTCGGTGCCTTTGGCGAGCGCCCGTGCGACAATGCGCCGGACGAGAAAGGAATCCGATGGAATCGACTGATGTACTGGTAATTGGATCTGGCATTGCGGGCCTCTGCGCCGCCATCGAGGCGGCACGCGCGGGTGCGACCGTCACCGTGGCGAGCGCCGGCAAGACCATGAGCGGATCGAGCTTCTTCCCGGGTACCTGGGGCCTCGGCCTTATCGGACCCGTCGACGAAGATGACGAACAAGACCTCATCTACACCATCCAGGCCGTCGGCGGCGGCGTTGCCGACCCCGAGCTCGTCCAGACGTTTGTCCACGGCATTCCCCAGGCGATTCAATGGCTCGAGCAAGACTTGGGCGTTGAACTCCAACGTCCGCAAAGTGCCGAGAGTGCCCAGCAAAAGCAATTTATCCCCTGTTTTGACCATAAGACGCGTATGTGGCGCGGCCTCACCCGCAAGTCCCTTGAAGACGCATGTACGGCCCAGATCGAGTCGCTCGGCATTCGTCTGCTCCCCCGTCATGAGCTTATCGACCTTGTTGAGGGTACAAGCGGCAGAATAACTGGCGCCGCACTCTATGACCGCGCCGAGGAGCGTCTCGAGTCCATTGCGGCCAAGGCAACGATCATTGCCGCCGGCGGCACGGGTGGACTGTTCGAGCGCAGTCTCACTTCGGCAGACGTGCTCAGCTCCTCGCAGGCCATCGCCTTGGCGCACGGCGCCTCCCTTACTAATATAGAGTTCATGCAGATGATGCCCGGCTTCATCGAGCCCAAGCGCAACCTGGTCTTCAACGAGAAAACCTGGCGCTACGTCAAGTTCGACCAGCCGGTCGATATCGCCGACGATAAGCTCGACGATCTGCTCGAGCAACGCTCCGGATATGGTCCTTTCACCTCGCGCTTGGCCTCCCGCGCCATCGACCTCGTCATCGATCAGGCAGGTGCCGAAGGCTTGGCGCTCCACTACGACTTCCCCCGCGAGGACATCCCCGAGTTTGTGCAGACCTTTGCCACCTGGCTACAAGACGAGCACGGCATCGCGCCGACCGACGAGATGCGCGTGGCGATGTATGCCCACGCCGCCAACGGCGGTATCAAAATCGACAAGACCGCGTACACGGGCGTTGAGGGCCTCTACGCCTGCGGTGAGGCAACAGGCGGCATGCACGGCGCCGACCGCATCGGCGGCTTGTCGAGTGCCAATGGCATCGTATTCGGTCGCATCGCAGGCGCATCGGCAGCCCAGGCAGCACAGAATGCACCTGAGGTGGCCCCGAAGGCCGATATCGCCCTCCCCCAGTACGGCATTGCCACAACAGATGCCGAACGTCTGATACGCAGCCTTAAGCACACGATGAGTACCTATTGCATGATCAACAGGACCGAAGCAGGTCTATCCAAGGCTCTGCAACAGCTTGAAAGCCTGCAAGACGAGGCAACGGCGCTGAGCAAGCCACACGCCAATGACAGCGAAATCGCAGCCCTCGCCCGCCTGCAATCGCAGATTCAACTAGCGCAGGAAATGGTCAAAGCCATGCGCAAGCGAACCGAAAGCCTCGGATCGCACTATCGAGCGGACTAATTCGATTCTCTCTTAGAGTTTGATCACAATTTCTCAACATGCATCGAGCTCCGTAAGCATGATTCCCCCAAGGAGAACACGCTTACGGGGCTTTAGCCGTGTTTTCCCTAAGGGAATAACGGTGCAGATAGCTCAGCTCCGCGCCCTTACGGGTTCGACCCCATGTACTGTTAACAAAAAAAGACGGCCAACTTTCGCTGACCGTCTTAACATACTTTGGTGGGCCGTCAGGGGGTCAGCCTGCTGCGCAGGCGGCCGCTGCGGCGCTTCGCGCCTTGCGCGCTGCGCTGGCAAATGCTCGCGCATTTCCTCAGCAACGCGCCCTTACGGGTTCGACCCCATGTACTGTTAACAAAAAAAGACGGCCAACTTTCGTTGACCGTCTAAACATACTTTGGTGGGCCGTCAGGGGGTCGAACCCTGGACCTTGGGATTAAGAGTCCCCTGCTCTACCAACTGAGCTAACGACCCAAAGCTAAAGTCCGTTGTGGCGGACTTTAGAGGAGATATCGTGTGGTGGGCCGTCAGGGGGTCGAACCCTGGACCTTGGGATTAAGAGTCCCCTGCTCTACCAACTGAGCTAACGACCCGATATCAACACAAAGCAAGAACTGGGGTGGGTAAAGGGACTCGAACCCTCGACCTACGGGACCACAACCCGTCGCTCTAGCCAACTGAGCTACACCCACCGTGTCCTGTGCGCTTCGCGCTCGACTATTATTGCAAGGAACGCCACGCGATGCAAGCCCCAATTTTCAAGAATTTTGAAAAGAGTTTTTCGGATCCATTTCGAGCATTTCCCACCGGTTTCATAGGAGTAAACTTGCCCCACTGCAAATCCTCGAAAGGACCGGCATGAAAGAACTCTCCAACCGCACGGCAAGATTTACCGATTCGGTCATCCGCCGCATGACACGCATCTCCAATAAGTATGGCGCCGTCAATCTCTCGCAGGGCTTCCCCGACTTCGATCCCCCGGCGCAGCTGCTCAACAGCCTGAGCGCCATCGCCAGCGACCCAAAGCCGCTCTACCACCAGTACTCCGTCACCTGGGGCTCTCAGGCCATGCGCGAGGCGCTCGCCGCCAAACAGGAGCACTTTATGGGCATGCCGGTCGACCCCAACCAGAATATCGTGGTCACCTGCGGCTCCACCGAAGCCATGATGGCCGCCATGATGACGGTCACGAACCCCGGCGACAAGGTCATTATCTTCTCGCCGTTCTACGAGAACTACGGCGCCGACACGATCCTTTCGGGTGCCGAGCCCATCTACGTGCCGCTCAACCCGCCCACATTCGATTTTGACCGAGAGACGCTCGAGGCAGCCTTCCGCGACAACGATCCCAAGGCCATCGTCCTGTGCAACCCTTCCAACCCCTGCGGCAAGGTCTTTACGCGCGAGGAGCTCACCTTTATCGCCGACCTCTGCAAAAAGTACGACGCCTACTGCATCACCGACGAGGTCTACGAGCACATCGTCTACGCGCCCCACGAGCACGTGTACATGGCCACGCTGCCCGGCATGTTTGAGCGCACCATCAGCTGCAGCTCGCTGTCCAAGACCTACTCCATCACCGGCTGGCGCCTGGGCTACACCATCGCTCCTGCCGAAATCACCGAGCGCATCAAGAAGGTCCACGACTTCCTCACCGTAGGCGCCGCCGCTCCCCTGCAAGAGGCCGTCGTTACCGCCCTCAATTTCGACGATAGCTATTACCGGGAGGTCCTCGACCTCTACACCGCCAAGCGCGACCTATTCTGTCAGGGACTCGACAGCATCGGCCTCACGCACAACGTGCCGCAGGGCGCCTACTACGTGATGATGGATATCTCGGAGTTTGGCTATGACAGCGACCTCGACTTCTGCGAGGATTTGGCCTCCAAGGTGGGCGTGGGCGCCGTTCCGGGCTCGAGCTTCTTCCGCGAGCCCGTCAACCACCTCATCCGCTTCCACTTTGCCAAGCGAGACGAAACGCTCAACGCTGCGCTGGAGAACCTCAAGTCTCTGCGTGATAAAATCGAGCCGCGCGGGTAAGGACGGTCAGTAACTAAAGGCACTAAAGAAACCTCGTGAACCCGTTGGGCCACGAGGTTTCTTTTTATAGCGACCTCATTTATTTTTTAGAGCGCTATACTTTAGTCACGGAGCAACTCGTCCCAGAGAGGAATACTATGGCAGAGCAGCAGCTTATCGGAGCGCTCGAGGCCGGCGGCACCAAGATGGTCTGCGCCACGGGCTATGCAGACGGCACGGTCCTGGAACGCGAGCAGATTGCGACCACGACCCCGCAGGAGACCGTTGAGGCCGTCAACGCATGGTTTGCCGACAAGGGCATCGCCGCGCTGGGCATCGGCGCCTTTGGCCCCACCGCAGTCAACCCTGCCTCGCCCCAATACGGCAAGATCCTGGAGACGCCCAAAACGGCATGGCACTACTTTGACCTGCTGGGCACCATCCAAAACGAGCTCAATATTCCCTGCGGCTACGACACCGACGTCAACGTCGCCTGCCTGGGCGAGGTCACCTTTGGTTGCGCCCAGGGCCTCACTGACGTGGTGTATCTGACCATCGGTACCGGCGTGGGCGCCGGCGTGCTCTCGGGCGGTAAGCTCGTGCACGGCATGATGCATCCCGAGGCCGGCCACATCCTGGTCACGCGCGACCCGCGCGACACCATTGGCGAGCACAGCGGCTGCCCCTTCCACGACAACTGCCTCGAGGGCCTCATCGCCGGTCCCGGCGTCAAAAAGCGCTGGGGTGGCAAGAGCGCCGGAGAGATGGCCGATGACCCGGAGGCCATGGACCTTCTTGCCGGCTATCTGGCGCAGGCGCTCATGACCTACATCCTGTGCTACGCACCGCAGAAGATCGTCATCGGTGGCGGCGTGGCCGACCACACCCCCATCGTGCCGCTCGCGCGCAAGAAGTGCGCCGAGATGCTCAACGGCTACATCGTCACGCCCGAGATGGCCGACATCGATAGCTATATCGTCAACAACAGCCTCGAGGGCAAACAGGGCATTATGGGCTGCTTGGCCCTGGGCGCACAGGCGCTTCAGTAACAGACGCACCCGCAGGGCGTGGCGCGCACGGCAAATCCGACCTACGGAACAACGCCATCACGCCTCATATAAGCCCTCAAATAAAAAAGGTCGCCTAGGACCAAACAATACGTCCTAGGCGGCTTTTTTGGCGCACATCAGCGACCGTAAGAGATATCGGAGCACAACACCCGTTGCCGCTCCACAGCAGTCGATCATCACATCGGTGATCATGCCGGCACGTCCCGGCACAAAGAGTTGAATCGTCTCGTCGATGGAGGGAACGAGCAGCAGGAACACCGCCGTGGGCAGCAGCACGTCAAAGGTGCGCCGCCCCTCATAATCAAAGGCATGCGTTGCCAGGATGCCGAGCACCATATACTCGGTAAAATGCGCGCACTTGCGAACAACAAAGTTGGTCACCCATGCATATGGAAGTCCCACGCCGTGCAGGAAACCGCGGATAGCTTCCATGACCGTTAGGCTCAGCGAGCCCGACCCCGAGCCGGGAACCAGCGAATTGCCCCAGATCAAGAGCGCCATCAGGCAGGTCACGACCGCCCATTTTCGATTGATCTTAACCATGCAGAAGTTATGCCTCCGCGCGGAGCGGCGCGAAGCTGGCGGTACCGCCCTCGATAACGCTCAAATAGGCACGGCCCGTACGCTTGGCGGTAGAAGACTGCAGGCGCTCGATCTCTTCCTCGAGGATCTGATTGACGCGCTCGTGACGACGATTTTCCATAATGCCGGCGGCAATAGCCTCGGCCCGCTCGATGCCCTCGCGCGAGATACGGGCGGTATCCTCGGGGAACACAGCGCTGTGACGGCCGACATAGGCGGGGGCAGCAGGCTGAGGGGCAGCGACGGGAGCGGGGGCCGCAACAGGAGCAGGCTCGTCAATCTCATCCAGAATCGCGGTGGCGGCGGCCCACATGTCCTCGTGGCCCGAGTAATCGGCCATGGGGACATCAACCTCGAGCGAGGCATCCGGAAGGTCGCCGGTGTCGATGCGATCTTGGGCATCAATGGATGCGGTGATGGCTGCAGGCTCATCGAGGTCATCGAGATCGATGTCCGCGGCACCGGAAATGATAGGCATGCTGGCGAGGTTTGCGTTGTACGGCGCAGCCTCAGCCGCCTGCTGCTGGGCAGGAGCGCCCCAAAGCGAACTTTCGGCGGCACGGCGAGCGGCAACGGCCTCCTCGTCCGCGGTCATGGCTTCATCAACGTACGAATTATCGGCAGAAGCGTTCGCGTCCGCCGAGGTAGCGCTGTAGGCGTTATTGGATGCCGCGTTGGCAACGAGTGCCACGAAAGCCGCCGTGCTGCCCGCAGGGGCGGCCTGGGAGCCCGACACGGCACGCGCCGCGGCGGCGATGTCATCGCGATTGAAGGAGCCGGTCTGCCCGCCGTTGGTGAGCTCGTCGATGGCGACTTGATAGACGTCGCGCGAGTGTGCAGGGTCGCAGCTAACCGGCGAATCGTCGTCGAGCATGCTGTCGATCATGGACCAAGCCTCGGCCTCGTCCATAGCATCTGCGGCTCGAGCGATGGTAGGGACACCATCGTCGGCATGACGGCGTTGGAACGCACCAGTCAGGCCGGAAAGGAATGCCGAGGTAGACTGCTCCGCCTGAGCCTGAGAAGCAGAAGCCGCAGCGTATGGAGTCGCATCCTGCTGCTGAGCTGGAATCGAGGCGGTCTTGAACTCGCTTTGATGCTGATTGAGATTGGCGGCACCGCCCATGGCATCGGGCTGGAACAGACGCTCTTCATGCTGCGCACGATACTCGGAGATACCCAGCGAGGCGGCATAGATACCCACGCCCGCCACCGCGCCCACGGCGAAGGGAACCGCACCCGCCACGACCGTCTCGTTCACCGACGAAAACGGCAGCGTCGCGGCATACATAACCACGGGAGCGGCAAGGCCGATCCCGCACGAAAGTCCGGCAAGGACTGCTCGTTGTGTTGCATCAGAAGAAGCCATGAGCTCTCCCCATCTTCCAGCACCCAAATCGCATCATTCAGTTGGCTGCGCGAGAGAAGATGAAGCGGGGCTATGCCCCAAAGCAACGGTATATGGTTCGTTTCATCTGCGTTTTCCGTCGCGAAGCTTAAAAGCTATTATGCGAAACCGCCCTGCCGATTGCAAGCGACGATGTCGGATTGAAACGGGAAACCTGCTGCTCGTCGGTCTTACGGTCAAAAATAAGCGCGGAGCGGCGCTATGGAAAAGGGCCGAGGCTCAAAGCCCCGACCCTTTATCGCATTGATGACTATCGCTGCGCGTGGATGACAACCTAGAACGTCTGCTCGTAATCGCTGTGTTTTTTGGCCGAACGCACCAGGAACTCCTGGTTGGTGTTGGTGCCCTTAAGACCCTTGATAAACGATGCGGCTGCGCGCTCGGTGTTGTTCATGCCGGCAAGAATGCGACGCAGACCAAAGACAAACGGGCGCATCTGCTCGTCGACCAACAGGTCCTCGTTACGTGTACCGGAGGCAACGGGGTCGATAGCCGGGAAGATGCGGCGGTCGGCCAGTTCGCGGTCGAGCTTAAGCTCCATGTTGCCGGTGCCCTTGAACTCCTCAAAAATGACCTCGTCCATCTTGGAACCGGTGTCGATAAGGGCAGAGGCCAGGATGGTGAGCGAGCCACCGTTCTCGATATTGCGGGCTGCACCCAGGAAGCGTTTGGGCGGATACAGTGCCGCCGAATCGACGCCGCCCGAAAGGATGCGGCCCGAGGCGGGCGCCGCCAAGTTGTAGGCGCGGGCGAGGCGCGTGATGGAGTCGAGCACCACCACGACGTCGCCACCCAGCTCTACGATGCGCTTGGCGCGCTCGATGACGAGCTCTGCCACGCGGGTGTGGTTGTCGGCAGGCATATCGAAGGTCGACGCTACAACCTCACCCTTGATGGAACGCTGCATATCGGTGACCTCTTCGGGGCGCTCGTCGACGAGCAGGCAGATGAGGTGCACCTCGGGGTTGTTAATCGAGATAGACTGGCAGATCTTCTTGAGGATCGTGGTCTTGCCGGCCTTGGGTGGGGACACGATCAGGCCACGCTGACCCTTGCCGATCGGCGACACGATGTCGATGGCGCGACCGGTAATAGAGTCCTTGCCGTGCTCCATGCGCAGCGGCTCGTTGGGATAGACCGGGGTGAGGTCGCCGAACTTGGGACGGTTGCGAATCTGCTCGGGGTCAAGACCGTTGACGGTCGTGATTTTGGCGAGGCCGGCGCGCTTGTCGCCGCCGCGCGAAGGACGCAGCGAGCCCTCGATGACGTCGCCCGTGCGCAGGCGCGCGGAGCGAATGAGGTAGGCAGGCACGAAGGCGTCGTCGTTGGACTTCATGTAGCCATGGGCGTGGATGATGCCGGAGCTGTCCGGGCGAATCTGCAGAATGCCCTTGATGTCGCGGAAGCCCTCGGCCTTCGCGGCAGTGGTGTAGATCTCCTCGACGAGCTCGGCCTTCTTCTTGCCCGTCGTCTCGATCTCAAACTCCTTGGCCTTTTCGCGCAGTTCGGCGACCTTCATGGCAGCGAGCTCCTCGCGCGAAAGCGTGGGCTCGGTGGGAGCGGCATTACGCTCCTTGTTGCGTTGCTTGCGATCGCGCTGGCGGTTGCGACGGTCGTTGTTGCGCACGTCCTTGCGCTCGTTGCGCTCCTCGTTGCGCTTGTGCTGGCGACGGTTGGGGCGAGTGCCGTCTTCGCCCTCGGCGGGGGCGGCACCATCGGTTGCGGCGGTGTCAACATTGGCCACAGCGGCGTCATTGGCCTCGGCGCCGGAATCGACCTGTGCTTCGACATCAGCCTGCTGCTCGGCGGCCTTGGCCTTAACGGACTTCTTGCGACCGCGCTTGGGCTTCTCGGATGCAGGCTGTTCGACGTCCTGGGGCTCGACGGCATCAGTCGATGCATCGGCGGTCGTCTCGGCGGAATCCTCGGACGCACCCTTCTTGGCAGCCTTAGCCTTGGACGTGCGCTTAGCAGCAGTGCGACTGCTGCGACCGGGACGGACGTCGGCGGGCTCGGCATCGGCAGAAACGGCCTCGGAAGTCGTAGCATCCTGGACGGGTACATCGGCAGCAGTTGAGGACTTGGCGGTCACCGCAGCATCCCGAGCGGCGGCGGCTGCGGCCTTCTCGGCCTCGACAAAGGCCTTGGGCTTGCGACCGCGACGGTGCGGGCGCAAAGCCGGATCGACAACGGGAACTTCGTTGGCCTCGACAGGCGCAGCGGGCTCAACAGGCGATGTGCCCTCCCCTGCCGCGGAACGGACCGAAGCCTCAGTGAGCTCGGGGGCTACCTGTTCCGCAACCTGCTCGGCCTTAGCAGCCGTGCGGCGGCGTGTGCGCGGTGCCGGCTTCTCGGTCGGCAGGTCGGCGGCAGGAGTCTCGATGGCGGCAGGCGTCTCGGGCACAGACGGAGCTGCAAGCTCGGTCAGAGCCGCGGCCTCGCGCTCGGCAGCACGACGGCGGGCGCGCACCACCTGGGCCTCGCTAATCTGCGCCAAAGCACGTGCCTGCGCGACCTCATCGGAAATCGGCGCCGAGGAGTCAGCCGCAACGGTGCGCTTGGCGCGCGTCGTGCGCGTGGTACGGCGCTTGGACTTGGTGACCTCCTCGCCGTCAGCGGCAGGCTTGGCCGTACGGCGCGTGCGCTTGGGCTTTGCCGGAGCAGCCTCCTCAACAGTTGCAGGCGCAGGTGTCGAAGCAGCCTTAGGCGTCTCAGGAGCCGAGGCTTGCGCGGGCGTCGCGACCTGGTCCGACGCAACAGGTGCAGCGGGAGCGGCCTGCGTCGTCGTTATTTCATTTTCTTGCTGTTGATCAGACACAGTGTTTGCTCAACTTTCTTTTCAAGCCCTGTGATCACATGCTCCCTGCATAAACCTTCAGGGCGGCTAAACAGTCTAGCTCCGTTCAAAACGACGGACATCATTGATCTGTATCGAGATGATTGCGTCATATACGCAGCGTTAGTGTAACACAACCGCCGCCACCTGCAACTTAGTCATCGGGGACGTTCATAAACGACTAATCAAAAGGGACACTCTTTGGTTTACCACCCACAAATCGGACTGCCTCCGCCAAAACTATGGCGGTTTACTACGACGAATCGCTCAACCGCGACCACTCCGAAACATGTTGAACTAAAACCGCAGGTAGATGCCTTGCGCTTTTTTGCGAAAAGCCGGCGTGGTTGGAAATTCTCAATTCATCGTAGTAAACCGGCATAGTTTCGTATTTCCAGCAGTTCCAAATTCGTCAATACGTCGGCATTTGCGAAAAAAGCCCGACCTCCGTGGGAGATCGGGCTTATAGGGCTCAGTTAAAGCAAACCTACACGGTCAAATGACCCGCAGATTACATCTGCTCGGGCGCGGAAACGCCAACGAGGGTGAGCACCAGGGCGAGCGTCACGCGGACGGCATCGCAAGCGGCCAGACGGGCACGCGAAAGCTCGGGGTCGACGGGACGGCCCTCGCTCGGCAGCACTTGGCAGGCAGCGTAGAAGCTGTGGAAGTCACCAGCGAGTTCCTCGGCAAAGTGGGTCAGACGGAACGGAGCGCGATCGCGAGCACAGCTGGCGATCAGGTCGGTGAGCTCGTTGAGCTTGCGCGAAAGGGCGAGCTCGGTCGGGTCGGTCAGCAGCGAGTAATCGACGTTCTCACCGATGGCCTTGGCGGCAACGGCCTTCATGCCCATCTCGTCGGCCTGCTCAGGCGTTACGTCGGCGGCACGGCGCAGGATGGAGCACACGCGGGCGTGAGCATACTGCACGTAATAGACCGGGTTGGAGTTGTCGCGCTTCTTAACGGCCTCGATGTCGAAGTCGACCATCTGGTTGGAGCTCTTGGAGATGAGCGTGTAGCGAGCGGCATCGGAGCCGACCTCGTCGACGAGCTCCTGCAGGGTCACCATGGTGCCCTTGCGCTTGGACATACGAACGGGCTTGCCATTACGCAGCAGGTTGACGAGCTGGCCCAGCAGAACCTCGAACTTGCCGGGATAGCCAAGAGCGTCGCAGACGCAGCGGACGCGCTCGATGTAGCCGTGGTGGTCGGCACCCCAAATGTCGATGACGTGGTCGACGCGCTGGAACTTATCCCAGTGATAGGCAACGTCGGAGGCGAAGTAGGTGTACTCACCGTCGGACTTGATCAGGACGCGGTCCTTATCATCGCCCAGGTCGGTGGAGCGGAACCACAGGGCGCCGTCCTTGGTGTAGAGGTAGCCCATCTTGTCGAGCTTCTCAAAAGCGCGGTCGACGGCAGAGGTACCGGCGGTCTCGCCCTCGGTGTCCTTCACGTACAGCGAACGCTCGGAGTACCAACGATCGAAGTCGCAATTGACGGCGTGGCAGAGGTCGCGCATGTTGTCGACCATCTTCACATAGCCGCGCTCACGGAAGCTCTCCATGCGCTCCTGCGGATCGGCCTCGACCCACTTGTCGCCGTCGGTGCGCCAGAACTCGGCAGCTTCGTCGATGATGTAGTCGCCGCCGTAGGAGTCCTTGCCCAGGGTCTCGGCAAAGTTGTCCTGGTACGGATGGGTCTCGGGATGCTCGTCGTTCTCGTCGGCGACAAAGGCGTCGCGGTCGGCGATCAAGATCTTGTGAGCCTCGTCGATATCCACGCCCTGCTTGGCGATGATGTCGGCAAGCTGCATATAGCGCGTGCTGATGGAGTTGCCGAAGGTGTTCATCTGAGAGCCGTGGTCGTTGATGTAGAACTCACGCTGGATGTCGTAACCGGCGTGGTCCATAACACGGCAGAGCGAGTCGCCCAACGCGGCCCAGCGGCCGTGGCCGATGTGCATGGGGCCGACGGGGTTAGCGGAAACGAACTCGACCTGGGTCTTCAGGCCACCACCGACGTTGGACTTAGCGAAGTCCATACCCTTCTCGCGAGCCTCGCCAAAGATGGCATTCTTGACGGCAACGGAGAGGTAGAAGTTGATGAAGCCGGGGCCTGCAATCTCGACCTTCTCGATCGCGGGGTCCTCGGGCATATGGGCAACGATGGCCTCGGCGATCTTGCACGGGGCGCAGTGGGCCAGCTTGGCGGACTTCAGGGCCATGGTAGAGGTCCACTCGCCATGAGAAGTGTCAGCCGGTCGCTCGATAGCGCAATCGTCAAGTTCAAATGCGGAAAGGTCGCCGGCCTCCTGGGCCGCAGCAAGCGCAGCGCGTACCAGCTCTTCAATCTTCTCGGGCATAGATCCTCCTTGTGTTAAAGCCCCCGAGCTCTTGGTCACTCGTAGGGCAAAAGCCAGAGTTTGTAGCACTCTATCACAAGCGACGGGCACTATCGCAGGGTAAAGCCAATCGAAATTGCATATGCACAAAATTGACTACAGCTTGTATGGAGTCACTCAAAGATGCCGGTCTGCCTGCAGATTATGCACGCGTTGAAAATGCATAAAGGTGTGAATGAGCTGTGTCTTTTATCGAATACTCTTACCTATCGGAGTTGTGTGCTTTTCCTGCATAAAGTAAGGGTTTCCGCACGTCAGCGTGGTATTCTAGACATACGTAAATTCGTATAAGTTGGAGGTAGCATGTTCTCAATCGGTCAACACGTCATTCATCCGGGTCAGGGAGTCTGCACCGTCGTCGGTTTTAGGGACGACACACCGCAGCCCATGCTGTTGCTCGAGACCAAGCAGGGACATGCGCAGACGATCCTTATGTACCCCGTGGCGCAGGCCGACCGTTTGCACGCCGCCATCTCGCAGCAAGATGCCGAGCACCTGCTGAGCCACTATGACGAGCTGGAGTGCGACACCTTTACCGAGCGCAACAGCTCGCTTGAGGAGACGCACTTTAAGCAGCAGCTCAAGCTGGGCGCGCCCGAGACGGTCCGCGTGGCAAAAACCATGATGCACCGTATTCGCCAGGCCGAGGAAGCAGATAAGAAGCCCAGCTCTTACTACATGCGCGTACTCAAGGAGGCCAAGCGCCGCTCCATCGAGGAGTTCGCCGTGGCATTGGGCGTCACCGAGGAGGCCGCCGAAGCCCGCCTAGCCCAAGCCGCCCTCAACTAACCCATCCGCGCCAAAAACCACCACAGGGACAGGCACCTTTGTGGTGGTTTTCTTGTTCTAGTAGTATTCATTCTTAGCGATACCCACGAGCACAAGGAGTCTCTTATGGCAGAGCCGCTTACCGCCGGAATCACCCGCGATCGCGCGTTCGAACTGCTCAACGAGCACAACGAGGACCCGTTCCACATCACGCACGGCGAGACCGTTGAGGGCACCATGCGCTACTTTGCGCGCGAGTTCGACCCCGAGAACGAGGAGTTTTGGGGCATCGTCGGCTTGCTGCACGACCTGGATTGGGAGGAGCATGAGGACGACCCCATGAACCACACCATCTACGCCGCTGAGATTCTCGAGGGTGAGGGCGCGACCCCCGAGCTTATCCGCGCCATCCAGACGCACACGTCCGATTTCAACTCTTCGCTGCCCAAGCCCGAGCTGCAGATGGAAAAGATCCTGTTTGCCTGCGACGAGCTCACCGGTCTGATCGGCGCCGCCGTCATCATGCGTCCCAGCAAGAGCGTCATGGACTTTACGACCAAGTCGCTCAAGAAGAAGTTCAAGGACAAGCGCTTTGCCGCCGGCTGCTCGCGTGACGTAATTTCTCAGGGCGCCGAGATGCTGGGTTGGGAACTCCCCGAGCTCTTCGATCGCACCATCGCCGCCATGCAATCCTTCGCCCCCGATCGCGACACCTTCGAGGCTTAATTCCAAAACCACCACAAAAGGGACAGGCACCTTTGTGGTGGTTTTGACCGGCTTGTCCAGATTGTTTTGCCGGTTCATCTCGATCTGTAACAGTTAGAACCCAAATACTCGGCTAGATGTTACAGATCGAGATTAACCACGCAGGCTCAGTCGAAAATCTCAATCTGTAACAGTTAGGGGCGGTTTTGCGCGCTTGGTGTTACAGATCGAGATGTTCGTCGGTTCGAAGCACAGAGTTAAGCAGCGCCAGGGGACAAGAGCCTTTACATAACGTTGCATCCAGCCGTCGTTGAAGAAGACACAGCTATAAGGATCGGGTGTGATCATGTCGCCGTTATGCGCAAGGCCGCCCATGGCAAGGCAGCTGCCGGCGCACCAAGCGAGCCATTGGCAGTTGATAAAAGTTTGCGACTTCGTATTGATCTGTGCCTGCAAGTGCGCCAGCATATCGGCTACGGTTGCGTGTGCCACCTGGCAATATGCTTCACCAGCCAGAGCGCTCTGCAATCCCTGATCAAAAACGTTCCCGAAGCTTTCGCCATGTGCGGAAAAACCACCCCGAGCATTGCAGACAGGGGTACAACTCCCCGTCTGCGGCAATGGAAGCCATGCCGTTGTTCTTCGCGCAGCACGGACGCGACTGTTTGAACGTTGCGAGCGAATAGCGCAGGGGCCTTCCTCCTCGAGAGGTTTTCTCCAGGATTCGGGGCGCACCCCCATGCCCCCAACATGGACACACATTCTGTCCTATAAGCCTCAAAAACCCACGTACAAAGGTCTCGTTTGCGGTTGCTCTTAAGAATTAGGCGAGCCAGGATACCAACTTTCGTATCCTGGCTCGCTACGTAATGTCAATTCAAATGCATCTGACTATCTATAGCGGCTTTCCATATACCAGTTATGGAAGGAGTAATAGGTGTAATCCGCATACCAACTATCACTGCTTCGCTTACAGAATTCTTCTTCGTAAGACATATCGTACTTGTAGCACAATGATTTGAGCTTTCGGGGCAGATCGCGGTCTATTTCTTGACCCCGTCTGTAAAGCGAATTCTCCCTAGATGTCAAAGAAGAAATCTTCGATTTGAGACTTGATTTTTCACTCATATCAAAGAACCCGAGCTTACCGAGCCTATCCTGCAAATCGTCAAGTTCCGACCAGATGCTTCTAAGTTCACGCTTGATTTCATCAAGCTCCTTCTTTTCGGGAACCTCTTTTTCAAAGAGCCTACGTTGTCCAATTTTATAAAATGGAGTGCCTTCGAACTCCCTGATGCTTCTTTCTAGCTTTACGTCAGAAATGGTGACACTAGAGAGCGACGTGCAGCCCTCGAAAGCGCGACCATCCCGGCTGTACGGAAATGTGGCAAGCTCAGGTATATTTATCCTGCTTAATGATTTCATGCCCTTGAAGCAGCTTGCGTAGAGATAGAAATGATCTTTACCATTATCTTCAGGTAGATGAAGCTCACGGAGCTCCTCGCATCCATTGAATGCATTATCATAAACAAAGGAGACATTGCTGGGAATATCAAAGCTTCTGAGGGACTTGCAGCCGTAAAAACAGTACCCTGGAATTTCATACATGGAATCCGGGAAGCTTATGCTTTGAAGGCTCTCGCAATTATAGAATGCTCCTTGACCGATAGAGATATGCTTTCGCGTCGTTGCGGAAGGCTTATAATCATCGCTCGCTCCATAAGGGTACTCGCCCCATGAGTATTCTGAGATGTTGTTGATGATAGTTACCCAGCGCAGACTCTTACATTCGGAGAAGCATAGGTCGCCTATGTGTGTACATGTAATTGGTATTCGAACTTCGGTAAGAGAATCGCATTTTTCGAAGGCACCTCTTCCGATGTACACCAAACCCTCAGGAAGAATTACCCTTCGAAGATTCTTGCAGTTTGCGAATGCGTAGTCGCGAATTACGCGGATGCTCGTCGATAACTCGATTTCTTCGATAGCGCTATCTTCGAAAACCCCTTTACAAACCATTTTTTCACTGAAAGAATCGAAGTAGTGACTCCCGTCATCTCTGTACCCACCGTCAATAATAGATATCGAACTCGGCAATCTTACAGAACGAGAATAGCCGTGATAAGCGGACAACGTACCGCATTCAATCGTGAATTCAGGATCGTCTGCCTGCTCTTGAAGCAATGGCCTTATCGCATCCGCGAAAGACATGCCTTTTTCGCACTTTGGACACTTGAGCCATGTTGCTTCCTCTTTGTCGGGATTGGCGATAAATGAATACCCGCAAGCGGTGCACGCAATCTTTATCTCCATTCTATGCCCTTCTCGATCTTTTTTCGCTCTTCCTTGGTGTAATCCGCAAGCAAGAGCTCTTTGACCCTACGGGAGCATTCGATTACTGGTTTAACCGGATTAGCTTCGACCATATTCATGAGATTAATGGCCCAAGTGCTCTGGTGCCGATGTTTTTCGTTAACTCGATTCTCAATGGTGGTGATTGAATCCGGCAGACTTAGATGCATTAGATACGGGCTGCCGAATGCGCCAGGTTTGATCTCTTCGACACCATCAGAGATATAGACCTCCAGAACCCCAAACTCAAACGCACGGTAGCCGATGGATTTGATTCCGGAAGGGGTATGAATGTTGCGACACGACTGACCAAGATACTTCTTCAATTCGCCATTGCTGATAAGAAAACTTGTCGGCTTCAGTTTCCAATCGTCTTTGCATGCTTCCGCAATATCTATTACTTCCATGCAGCAGCCGCATATTAATTTTCCGATGCTTTTATCAATGTAGATCTCTGCATCGCAGTTTGGGCATTTGATATTAATGCTCATCGCAAAGACCCCCTTAGCTTTCGTTCGCTATCCACGTAGCCGGCCGAATTCCTAGCCCATATTCGCTTTTGATCATCGACGCCACTAAAGGAGCCTTTAAAAGAGGGATTCCCCTTGACAAAAAAAACAAATGCATAAGGGCCTCGCCTGCCGAAGACTTCATTGAGTCATACATTTGATCGTCAATAATATTTAAAGCAAAGCTTGGTATTGAAATCGGTTGGCACTCCTGAATCTCGCCATATCCTGTAACCATGAAATGCTTATCAGGGTCGAGTGCTCTCAGGTACCAATCGCCGCAGCGCCAAACAGAGCTTCTTTCCTCCTCGCTCAGAGCGACATAGGCTTTTGGTTCGGCGCACCGCAAATAATCGAGGTTGAAGTGCGCTCTTCTAGACGCATCATTCCTGAAGAGCACGCGAGCCTCCGTATCGGTGAGAAGAAACACCCTGTCTTCAAAAGAGTCGTCCTCATCAACGCCGTACTTTGCATAATCGAATCCGTCGATTTTTTCAGTACTCATGAGCTTTGTTTTGACCAGGCGTTTTGTAAATTCGTATGGAAGGCTTGAAAGGAAATCGCCGTTTAACCATCTGCGAATGGTGGAATCTACATAGCCCCGACAGCTTTCATCCCGATTCTGATAGTAAGGAAGCCTTGCGATAATGTCTTTAGTGATCAATAGAGAAGATTCATCGTTTGTGGCGATAACTTCCCACACAACACCGCCTGTTGCGAGGAGGTCACCTTTCTTTAGTGGTTCGCCCATTGCTTTCCAATCATAAACGTTCTCGCAAACAAATATCTCCTACGCCACACTCGCCGAGAATTATACCCTCCGTTAGCTCACAGAAGACCACATGAGCAGCAAAGCGATCCGTAAAAGCCCAGTGCCCCGAAATTAATGAACTGCCTCCCATTTCTTGGACATGAGAAATGGAGTCCTTATTTAAGTCGTCCAAGTTTTGGGGTGCAGTTCAAATGGGGCCTCGGGCGCGTTTGGCTAACTGCGGGAACGGCCTATTTGCTCAATGTGTTCGGCTGAGATCGGAAATCAACCTGGAAATATGCTTAGATACAGCTGATCAGCGAATAGGCGGTAAGTAAGTCAAAACCACCACAAAGGGGACAGGCACCTTTGTGGTGGTTTTTGTTTGCGCAGGCGTTAGGGGCGGACCTGGCCGGTGCCGCGGAGCTTGTATTTGTAGGTGGTGAGGGCCTCGGCGGCAAAGGG
>CAKUBM010000033.1 GCA_934643145.1 uncultured Collinsella sp.
GCTGCTCTACAGTCCTGCGCAAGACGGAAAGCACATTAAGTGCTTTCCTTTGCGTGCGGAACTCGCGACAAACTTAACCCCCGCCCCCGGCCCCGGAGACCCTCCCTGCCGTCACATTGTTCGAGCCGCTGTTGTTGCTCGCCGCTTCGCGGCTCGGCGGCCCCGTTCTCCGCGGCGGGGTTTGTCTAAGGATCTTGCTGAAGCTCCGCCTTTGGCTCAAATGGAAACGAGGGACGCATCTGCATCCCCCGTTTTTGTTGCGGTTAGTCCAAGTCAATAAACTTGGCGCTTAGGATCTTGCCGTCTTTAACGAGCATTCTGGCCATGGTGGGGCCTCGGGTGCCTCTGGGGTAGCTGGCGCTGCCCGGGTTGAGGACTAAGCAGCGGCCCACTTGGGCTTCTTTGGTTACGTGGGTGTGGCCGTTGATGGCTACGTCTACGGATCCCACCGGAAGGTCTTCGCGGTAGTGGGCTACGGCGAATTTGAGGCCTTCGTAGGTAAAAAGCGCAAGACGGTCTACATCGGGGCCGTAGTCGCGGTAGTAATCGTTGTTGCCCAATACGGCCCGCACGGGGGCGATGGTGCATAGGTGCTCGTAGTCCATCTCTGACGTAAGGTCGCCGGCGTGGATAATCAGGTCTGCGCCCTCAAGCTCATCCAAGAGCGCAGGCGATAAATAGCCGTGGGTGTCCGAGATGATGTCGATACGCTTGGCGCTTGCGCTGTTCATGGGATCCCTTCCGCAAAAAACGATTCGGCAGATACATACAAAAAAGGCCCCACGGCCCCGCAGACGATGGGTCTACAGAGCTGCGGGGCCAGTGTGCTAGAGACTCAGAGCCTTCTTGAGCGGCACGACGCGGCGGCGTGAAACCGGCACGCGTTCGTCGACGCCCGTAATGCCCAGCTGGATAGCGCCCGAGGGCACCGTCTCAACGTCCGTGACGCACGCCAGGTTGACGATATAGCGGCGGTGAACACGGAAGAAGCCAAAGTCGCAGAGCTTGGCCTCAAACTGCGCCAGCGAGGTCGTCGACAAAAAGCGATCATCGACGGTATAGATGCAGGAGTAATCGTCCTTGGCCATGATAAAGCGAATGTCGTCCACGGGAATGAGCACCTTGCGGCCGCCCTTTTCCACCGGGATACGCTCGATGGTCACCTTGCTGTCCGTGACCGGCTTGGCGCGCTGCATAACCTTCTCGATCGCGCGATCCAAGCGAGCTTCCTCGACAGGCTTCATCAGATAATCGACGGCATCCACGTCGAATGCCTCGACCGCATGGTCGCTATACGCAGTCACAAACACGATCGCCGGCGGATTTTTGAGCTTATGCAGCGCCTCGGCAAGTTGCAGGCCCGAGGCACCGGGCATCGAGATATCGAGAAACACGACATCCACGCGACTTTCCATAAGCATCTCGATGGCGGAGCGGACGCTCGACGCCTCCGTGATCGTGCCGATCTTGCCCGTTTGCTCGAGCAAGAAGCGAAGCTCCGAGCGAGCCGGCGCCTCATCATCCACAATCATCGCACGCAGCATAGGGATAAAACCTTTCGTCAACTAACTACGCCGGGCATCCGTCGCATGACGTTGAGCCCGTAGTCTTTTATTTTACTCTTGAATGTCAAAGATGCTCTCTGACAAATCAAGATGAAGAAGCACTTTGGTGCCCTTGCCCGGCGCCGATTCGACGCGCGTATAGGAATGCGGCCCATAAAAGCGATGGATGCGCTCCGAAATATTGTGCATGGCCACACCGGCGCCGCCACCCTGGGGAGAGCTGGCGTCGGGACGGGCAGAGCGCTCGTCAAACAGTCTGGCGGCGGTACCCTCATCCATGCCCACGCCATTATCGGCCACGGCAATCAAGATTGCATCCTCACCGTCTTGGTGAACGGTCACGTCGATCCTCAGGGCACCGTCATCGCCCATACCGTGACGCACGGCGTTCTCGACAATCGGCTGGATCACGAACGCCGGCACCAGCGTATCTTCCACGTCCTCGGACACATCGAATGTCGCAAGCACGCGGTCCTCGCCAAAGCGGGCCTTCTCAAAGGTAAGGTAGCGCTTGGTCTGTGCGACCTCGCGCGAGACCGGAATAAGCGATCCCGAGTTGTCGAGCGTGGCGCGATAGAACGATGAGAACTCACGAAGCAGTTCGCGGGCCCGCAGCGGGTCGGTGCGCGTAAACGATGCAATGGTGTTCAGCGTATTGAACAGGAAGTGCGGGTTAATCTGCGCCTGCAGCGCACGCACCTCGGCGCGCGCCGTGAGCTCCTTTTGCACCTCGAGCTCGTGGATGGCGAGCTGCGTGGACAAGATCTCGGCAAAGCCCGAGGCAAGCGCGTACTGGGTACGGTCGACGGCGCGCGGGGTCTTGTAGTAGAACTTGAGCGTGCCGACGGTGCGATCGCCCACCTTGATGGGGGCGATAATGCCGGCGGGGACTTGGTTGTGCGAGCCGTCCGAGCCCACGACATCCACCATACGGTTGAACGACTGCACGATGCCATGTTCGATAACGTAGCGTGTGGCAAGCGTATGGATGGGAGAATCTGGCAGTAGTTTTTCCTCAAACTCGCCCGCGCAGGCAAGCACGTTGTCCTCGTCGGTGATGGCCACCGTCATGGCGCGCGTCTCGGGCAAAATGCGCTGGCACACCAAACGCGCCGATTCCTGTGTCAAACCGCCCTTAATGTCCTCGAGCATGGCCGAGGCCACCGAGAGCGTCTCCTCGGTGTACTGGGAGCGCACCGAATCGGGATTGAGCGTCAAAAAGATAAAGATGCACAGAAAGATGCACAGCAGCGCGCAGGCAATCACCGTGGCGATCGGCTCGATACCGGTCACCAGGGCAAAAATAAAGTACACCAGCACGCAAATGGCGCAGGCAACGGCAATGATGCGAAAGATTGATATTGAACTATCGCGCTGGGCGCGGCGGTCGATCATTCGGCCCCCTCCAGGATACTGATCAGTTGTGTGTCACGCCAAAGCCCGTCCATGATCTTGGGCCAAAAGCTCTGGAAACGCAGGTAGCTTGCAGCGTTTTGGCGTGCATAGGCCTTTGCCTCGTCGATACCATGGCGCCAGATGCGCAGGTAGCCCTCATGCTCGCGGGTAAACATGCTGCGGACCATAGCGGTCTTGCGCACGCGGTCGTCGAGCTCGCGCGAAATCCACGGGCCCGGGTAGGGCATGAGCGATGCCGCCGTAACGGGAATGAGCTCCTTTTGATGCGCGGCGAATGTCAACTTGGCCCGTTCGTAGTACCAACGGTATACATCCTGCATAAAGCGCGGTGAGCGCTTTTCGGACTCCGGAGGCAGATGGCGCACGGTCCACTCGTTATCGAACCACACGTCGTAGCCAAACATGCGCATGTTAAAGAGGTAATCCAAGTCCTCGCCGCGGGTGATAAACGGGTCAAAGGCCACACGCGTAAAGGCGCGGGCGTGCAGGGCCATCAGGCCGCCGCACACGTAGTTGGAGCGCGAGATGCGGGTGCCCGAGAGCGCCTTTTTCATCCAACGGTTGAACTCGATGCGCTTGGTCCACCAACGATGGCAGATGCCCGCCTTGTCCGTGGGAGCCAACGGCGAGCCGTCGCGATCGTAGAAATAGCCGCTCTTGACCAAGATCGGCAGGCCCTGACGCGTCTGCTGACCCAGCGCGTAGGTCGCGCGCTTCATAAAATCGGCGTCGATGACAGTCTCATCGTCATCCAAAAAGATAACCGCGTCATGCCCCAGCACAGCGGCACAGGCCAGCCCCATGTTGCGGATGGCACCGTAACCTCGCAGGCTCACGCACTCGCCCGAACCCTTGGGCGCGATCTGAGCAACCCGATCTGCGATGCGCGAGGCCTGGGTGTTGGTGACAACGGTGACCTTGAGCGTGGGATGCGCGTCGACAATCTCGTGCACGCGCAGCGACACATCGGCTGTGGCAGAAACGGGACAGACCACCAAAAGGATGATGCGCGGGATGTCGCGCACCTGCTCAAGCGAGGCCAGACAGCGGTCGAGTTCGGGATTGTCGGCGTTGAGTCGTGTCGAATGGTCATAGGTGCCAGGGGCGTTTGCGCGAGCGTCATCGCCCGCCCAATACGTTGGAATCACGACCGTGGCGTTCATGCCTTACCCTCCCTGCAACACAAAAACGGGACGCCGCCAAACACAGGCGACGCCCCGCGACCTAGCTGACTCCATCATACCCACTTGGGCTAATCATTGTTCGACAGTCAGAATGTTTATTGCGGATAACCCCAAAAGAGTATCGCGGCGGACGCAATTACCGGCAAGTTCCTATGCGGCCTGCTCTGCCGTCTGAGACATGCGGGACAGACGGACCAGCAGCACAAAGCCCACCACCAGCAGCACGCCGATAGACAGGACGCCCAGCGAGGGGTTGCCGGTCAGCGAGGTGACGACCGACACCAAGAAGGTGCCCATAACACTTGCATAGCGGCCAAAGATATCAAAGAAACCGTAGTACTCGTTGGACTTTTCCTTGGGAATAATGCGGCCGAAGTAGCTGCGGCTCAGCGCCTGCACGCCGCCTTGGAACAGGCCGACCAAAATGGCAAGCACCCAAAACTCAAAGGCGGTCTTGAGGAAGAACGCGGCAAAGAGCACGATGCCCATATAGGCGGCGACGGCCACCAGGATCATATTGAGCGTGCCCACGCGACCGGCAAGCTTGCCGTAGATAATGGCGGACGGGAAGGCCACGAACTGCGTGACGAGCAGCGCCAGCACCAGCTGCGTCGAATCGATGCCCAAGGCCGATCCGTAACTGGTGGCCATGGAAATGACCGTGTGCACACCGTCGATATAGAAGAAGAACGCGATCATGTAGACCAGCACGGTCTTGTTGTGGGCGATCTCGCGCATGGTGTGTCCGACCTCGGAGAACACACCGCCCACGATGTGGCCGATAGTGTCCTCGGGACCGCGCTCGCGACCGTACTTCTGCTTATAGGTGCGAATGAGCGGCAGGGTAAAGATGAGCCACCAGGCACCAGTGATGACAAACGACAGACGCGTTGCCAGCATGGTGGGGACACCAAGAGCGGGACCACCCATGATAAGCGCCAGGCAGATGATGAACGGCACAGTGGAACCGATGTAGCCCCAGGCATAGCCCGAGCTGGACACGACGTCCATGCGCTCGTCGGTGGTAATGTCGGGCAGCATGGCGTCGTAGAACGTCATAGAAGAGTTGAGGCCGATGGTGCACAGCACGTACACAGTCAAAAATGCCATGGCGGACATTGGGATAGCCTGCGCCAGGCAAAGAACCAGGCCCGTGAGGAAGAAGCCCAAGAAGAACTTGATCTTGTTGCCGGCGTAATCGGCAAGTGCGCCCAGAATGGGCATGAGCATGGCGATGACCAGCGAGGCAATCGTCTGCGCGTTGCCCCAAGCGACCACCAGGTCTGCCGAGGAAGCACCGGTATTGATGGCGTTAAAGTAGATGGGCACCACCGAGGTATTGAGCAGCACGAGGGCCGAGTTTCCCACATCGTACATGACCCAGTTACGCTCGAGCTTGGTGTATTTCATGAACAGGGCCCCTTCGTATTCGCCCGATATGCAGTTAGTTCATCGTACCCCAATTGTCCAGAACCGCTGGTAAGGATTCGGCAAAGGGGAACGCACGGGCCCTATTCCTCGCGGTCGAACTCCTCGTCGGCATCGAGCACGCGGCCGCTGTAGTTAACATGGCCGGTCACGGCCTCCATGTCACCGGTCTCGATAAAGCGGGCAACCGTGCACTCGTAATCGACCAGCGCGCGATCGAAGACCTCGGGGAAGCTCTCGTTCGAGACCTCGTCGGTAAAGGGATTCTTCCAGGTCAGATGACCCAAGTTGCCAGTACGCTCGGGCAGCTCGGTCGTCACACGATGGGCAAGGCCATCGAGCAGCGAGTAGTCGTGCACTATGCCTTCGACCAGGGCAATTGCACGCGTCTTGGCCGAGCCCGCCGGCTCAATCGTGCGGTAGAGCAGCTGCATGTCCGAGACGGCGGCACCGTACTCCCCCGCCGGGATATCGATGCCGTACACGCGGCCGGCAACATAGCTCATCAGTACGCCGGCAACGCGATTGATGCGGTCGGTGGTGACGATCTCGCCCGCCGGCGGATAGTCCTCGACCGTGGCACCATCGCGTTTGAGCTGCAGCATCAGCACATCCAGGTCGCTTTCGAGTACGGCATGGACCTGGCTGCCCGAATCCTCCAGATCGAGATCGGACTCCACGATGCCAAACTGCTGCTCGTAGACAAAGGGGTGCGCATTGCGGTCGAGCACGTAGTGCGACAGCAGACCCAGCGCGAAGGCGCGACCCAGGTTGGCATCGCGCGGAAGCAGATGAGACACGCCGTCGCGCAGGCACGAGAACTGGCGCGACATACGCGAGCGGTGCATAACCTGCGCCAGCAGCGTGCAGTCGGAAACGCGGGGCGTCAGGATGTGGAAGAAAAACGGGTCGGGACCCTGGTTGCCAAGGATAAAGGCGATGCGCTCCTCGTCGGACGTGATGACGCCCTGCGGAAGACGGTCAATGCTTTCCTCGCCAAACAAATGATGGGTGATAAGCGCAGGCATAATAATCCTTTCGATTTCATTCGATGCAATCCATTATGCCCACCCCACAGCCATGCCAAACCTACGGTGCCAAACGATGACACGCGGGCTCTTATGCAAGCCCCAAGTGCGACTTGACCTCGGCGGCGCGACGACGGGACACCGGCACCGTCGAGTCCACGCGATCGAGCCTCAACTCCATCAGGCCCGTGGAGCCGACTTCAACGTTATGCACGTCCTCCAAATTGACCAGATAGCTGCGATGGACGCGGATGAAGCCCTCGAGCGCCAAGCGCCGCTCAAGCGAGGAGATCGATTCGTTGATGAGGTACGCCCCCTCGGGACAGACGGCGTTGCAAAAATCGGCGCGCGCCTCAAAGTAACAGACATCCGCAACGGGAATGAACACCTTCTTGCCCCCGCGATCTGCCGTCAAGCGCAGCGGCTGGCGCGGAGCCTGGACGACGCGGCGGACGCCCAAGGCAGCCTCAATCTTGTCGAGCGCCTTCGTCAGGCGCGCGTCCTCAACGGGCTTGACCACGTAGTCGACGGCATCGAGGTTATAAGCATCGGCAGCGTACTCGGCAAACGCCGTCACAAAGACCACCAGCGGCGGTCTTTTTAGGTTCTGCAACGTCTCGGCAAGCTCAATCCCCGAGCGGCCCGGCATGGTAATATCCAAGAACAGCACGTCGGGCTTGTTCGACAGAATCGATTCCACCGCCTCGGTAACATTGCCCGCCTCGGCAATCTGTCCCACGCGCGCATCCCTCTCTAACAGATAGCGTAGTTCAGCCCTAATGGGAGGCTCGTCATCAACCACTAGGATGTTCCAGCCCTCGGACATGTCCGCTTCCTCTCTTCTCAATACACTCGCATGCTACGCCGTCATCGGCGCCGGCTCATGCGGCTCGCCGTTCAGCTCGACGATAACCTGTGTTCCCACGTCCTCCTGGGACTCCACGCGCATACCGGAATCTTCTCCGTAAAAGAAATGGATGCGCTGAAGTACGTTGAAGAGCGCCAGGCCGCAACCTCGCTTGATGGAGCCGTCGGCGGTAATGCTCTCGGGCTCCTCTCGGCGATGTTGCTCAAACAGATGCGCGCAGACTTCTTCGCTCATACCGATGCCGTCATCTTCGACGATGATCTCCAAGCCGTCATCGGTCTCAAAAGCCCTAACACGAATAGAAAGCGGCTCGGTCTCGCGCTGCGCATGCTTGATGCAGTTTTCGAGCAGCGGCTGCAAGATAAACGGCGGCACCAGGCTGTCGCGCACCTCAAAGTCGATGTCGACCGAAACGCGCAGACGGCCGTCGCCATACCGGGCCTGCATAAGATTGATATAGCGAGTGCCCTGTTCCACCTCGTGCTCGAGCGTGGTGAGCGTATCGGAATCAGAAAGCGTCTGACGATAGTAATTGGAAAAGTCGATCAGCAGCGATCGCGCCTTGTCCGGCTCGGTACGTACGAGCGACACGATGGTGCTGATGGTATTGAATAAAAAATGAGGATCGACCTGCGATTGCAAGGCACGCAGCTCCACGCGGGCCGTAAGCTCGTCCTGGCGCTCGAGCTCAAAGCTTGCAAGCTGCGTGGAAATGAGGTCGGCAAAGCCCGAGGCAAGCGCCGTCTGGCGCATATCGATGCTGCTCAGACGGGGATAATACAGCTCGAGCGTGCCCACGCAATGCCCGCGCACGGTAAGCGGTGCGACAATACCGGCGCGCAGGCGCGGAAAGTAGCCGCCCGTCTCGGTCGAGGCATCGCGCGAGAACACGCTTTGCTCACCGCTGTTGATCACATTGAGCGTGGTCCGCAGCACCACCGGGGTGCCCGCGGGGCATTTTGCCGAGTCCTCGCCCCAGCTTGCCAACACCTGCTTGCCGTCGGTAAAGCAGATGGCAGAGGCGATAGTTTCGGACAGGATGATCTTCGAGGCGCCCAGGGCAGCTTCGGGCGTAAGGCCGCGCGACGTGTAGGCGAATATTTTCGACGCGATGGCGAGCGTGCGGTCGGTAGCGCTCGATGTGAGGTCGTCGGGAACGACAAAGACGTACGAGAAGAAGAAGCACAGCATGACCAAGCCGGCAATGACGACAACGGCCGGAACGGGATTGGGATTATCGGTTAGATCCCAGATGAGCAGCAGGATAAGCAGCGGAACGACAATACCGAGCAAGATGGCTTGAACCACATGCTGAGCGGTACGAAAGACCTTGGTAGAGTTGTAGCTCTTGCCCAGAATCAGCCTATTGAGATCCACTGTCATCTCCTTCTTACTGACGCACCCCATAGCAATAAAGAGGGCCGCAAGCGACCCTCTCCATTGCATTATGCAATCAAATACTGTGTTTTACATCCAGCCATCGATGAACGGTAGCTTAGGCGCTGTACTTGTTTGCCTCGCCGAAGGTGCCGGCCTCGACAATCCAGCCGTCCTTCATGATGACATCCATGTTGTCGGTGTTGAGCACGTGGATGTCGGCGGCGACGTCACCGTTGACGACCAGCAGGTCGGCGCACTTGCCGGCCTCGATGGAACCGGTCTCGTCCTCGATGTGGCACATCTTGGCACCGTTAAGGGTGGCACAGGTGATGGTCTCGACCGGGGTGAAACCGATCTTGTCGACGAACTCGTACATCTCCTCGATGGAGCAGGTGCCGTACGGGGTGACGAAGGAGAAGGAGTCGGAGCCGATCGTCATGACGACGCCGCGCTTCTTGGCCTCGCGCAGGCAGTCGTAGTTGCGCTGCAGCTCCTTCTCGACCAGGGTGCCCTCGTACTTGTCGTGCAGCTCGGGGACGTAGACGGGCGGATAGGTGGCGTACCAGGTGGGCAGGAAGGCAATCGTCGGGGTGAAGAAGGTGCCCTGCTCGGCCATGAGGTCCATGGTGCGCTCATCGATGTCGAAGCCGTGAATCAGCTGCTCGCAGCCAAAGCGGACGGAATCGTAGGCAGCGGCGTGGTTGTTGTAGCAGTGGCTCCACACGGGAATGCCGACCATCTTGGCCTCTTCGACCACAGCCTGAATCTCCTCGGAGCAGTAGTGTTGGTCGCGACCGGAGTCCCAGCGCCAGATGCCGCCACCGGTAGCCCAGATCTTGATGGCATCGGGGTTCTCACGCAGGCGACGACGGACAGCCTTGCGCAGATCCCAAGGACCGTCGACCTGATCGCCCCAGGGGTGCGATTCCTTGTTGAGCTCCTGGGTGCAGTGGTGGGAGTCGCCGTGGCCGGCAACGCGGCAGAAGCCAAGGCCGGTAGCCAGAACGCGCGGGCCCTTGAAGACGCCCTTGTCGATGCAGTCACGGATCTGGATACCAAAGCGGCCGATCTCGCAGACGGTGGTGAGGCCGTGGGTGAGGCAGTCGTAGGCCTGCTTGACGGCGACGGCCTGCTTCTCGAGGAGTGGCTGCATGACCCAGTCTGTGTCATCGTCGGTCAAGTTGCCCGAGAAGTGCAGGTGGGTGTCGATCAGGCCGGGAAGGACGGTCTTGCCGGCGGCGTCGATGACCTCAACGCCCTCGGGAAGGTCCTGCATGGCGCCGGCGTACTCGATCTTGCCGTTGTCGTCGACGAGAACGAGGGAGTTCTCGACCGGCTCGGCACCGGTACCGTCGATGAGCTTGCCGCCAACGATTGCATACTTAGTGGACATGGTTCCTCCTTATGGATCCATATAGTGGGCGAGGCCGTGTTGGGTTAAGGCCTCACAAAGCTACCCAAGTGGCGCCGGGTTCGGTGCGCGGAAGAGAGGGGCCCGCACACCTGATCCGCCCCGGCTCGGCGTTACTTTTTGCGGGAATTAGTGAAGGCCATGAGAGCCAGGCCGACGGCCAGCCAGCCGATCACGATGCTCCACTCCACCATGTTGAGAGAGGCGGGAGAGAACGGAATCACGAGCAGGCCGATGATGATGGCGCAGGCAGCGATAGCGAGGCCGATGCCAAACTTGCCGCCGGGCACCTCGTAGGGACGAGGCAGGTCGGGCTCGGTGAAGCGCATGCGCAGACAAGCGAGGGCGACCATGCCGCAGGAGAAGATGAAGGCGAGAGCCGACACGTTGGTCAGAGGGATGAGCATGTTCTTGCCCAGGAACGGACCGACGACGGTGATGACGCCCAAGACGACGCAGGCAAGCTTGGGAGCGCCGGACTTGGGGTCGACCTCGGCGAACTGCTCGGGCAGCTGGCCCTTGCGGCCCATGGCGAGCATGATGCGGCTCGTGGCGCCGTAGAAGGAGTTCATCGGGCCCATGGGTCCAAGCGTGGCGATGACGAGCATGGCCAGGTACAGGAGCATGTTGATGCCCTTGAGGCAGGCAAGCGCGGGAACCGGGCTCTTAACAAACTCATGCCAGTCGAGGATGGTGCCGAACGAGTAGATGCAAACCATGTAGAAGCCGCCGGCGGCCAGCAGGGCCAGGGAGATGATCTTGCCGAACTTGTTCCAGTTGAGGCCCTCGGCTGCTTCCTCAGCCTGCTGAGGAATGGTGTCGAAACCGGCGTAGAAGAACGGGGTCAGAACCAGGACCGACACGATGCCGGCAAACAGGCTGGTGCTCTCGGTAGCGGCCTTGCCGCCGCCAGCGCCGGTGACCTGGGAGAACACGGGCATGGCGTTGTCCGGCGAGCCGGTGAACAGTGAGACGCCCATGGCGAGCAGCATGCCGCAGAGCAGAGCCTTGGTCAGGAAGGCCTGGAGCTTGGCGGCCGAACTGGCACCGCGGAAGTTGAGGAAGATGACGTAGACTGCAAAGCCGAGCGCGATCAGCGTCGGGAACAGGTAGACGTCGGCCCCCAGGATGGTGTAGAGCTTGACGGCGCGCAGCCACTCAAGGCCGGGCAGGCTGCCGAACATCTCGGACACGAGGGTCGAAATGGCGATGGCCTCCCACGGGCACAGGATGCCGTTGCCCAGGGCCAAAAGCCATCCGGTGATGTAGCTCAGCGTACGGCCAAAGCTACGATCGACATACTCGACGATGCCGCCCGAGATGGGGATAGCGGCCGTGAGCTCACCAAAAACAGCTCCGACGGGCACGAGGAAGATTGCACCCAAGAGGAATGCGATCATAGCGGGAACGGGACCGCCGCCCACGACCATCCAGTCGCCGACCTGCAGAACCCAACCGGTACCGATGATGGCACCGAAACCGATGGTGAAGAAGTTCCAGAGCGAGAGCGTTTTTTTCATGCCGCCGTTATCCTCGACTGCAACCTCTGCGTTCTTGTCCGCCATTGTTCCCCTCCTTTCCTTTTTGACGCCCCTTGGCGTCACCCCTTGCGCAGCCTGTTTTGCCGCGCGCTTTAATTTCGTGGCTTTAAGATACGGCCTTGGCACAGCAACGCCGCTTGTGGCTCGACCGAAGGCAGAACTGTAAAACGAGCGGCGCCGTTTTTGGGACGAACGGCGGAAGACGTCATTCGTCTTGGACGCTTTCATCTTGTCTGCTTTTGAAGACCTGTTGCCATGACGCTTGGCGCGCGGCGCGGCAACGTTCATACCGTTTGTAGGGCTTTTGGCGCACATACCCATGCGTCGTACATCTTTTTATGTAGGATAGACAAGTTACACACGAGGCAAGGTGATTCGAATGGCATACGGATACAACGATGGCGACCAGCGGCCACAAAGTGTGCGCCTTGCCGGTCGCACTACGCCAACGCCCAGAAGCACCTCCGACAACGACAGCCCGCAACGGCCACAAGAGCAGCTTGGGGCTTCTTCGCGGCAACAAAGCCGCACCGCGCAGCAGTCAAACCGCGCGAGCACGAGCACGCGCCAACGCCAGACCGACGCATCGCAGCCACGCCGCCATGATCGCCGTAAGACCGACTACTACGTTAAGCGCTCCTTTTCGCAACCCCAACGCGGCCGCGGCAGCTCGGGCTCTCATCCCGCGCCACATGCCAATAGCCATGGACTGCCCGTCCGCCGCCTTCGCCTTGCGCTTTGTTCCATTGCCGCCTGCCTGGTCTTTTTGTTCTTGGGATCCTGCATCTCTCACGGCTCAGCCGGTCTTGAACCGACCGCCGAGGATAAGCTGCTCAAGGCCCCGGTCACTCCCGGCTATTCGTTTGCGTTCTCGACCCCGCGGTCGCAATGGCAGGCCGACACCATGCCTCATATCTACCAGATCGATCCCGCATGGTCGGAGCTCCCCTACGCCGGCGGCACCATTCGCGAAAATGCCTGCGGCCCCACCTGCCTTACCATGGTCTACATATTTAAGACCGGCCGCACCGATAAGACGCCGGTCGATATATGCGCACTGGCCGAAGCCGGCAATTACGCCCCCACCGGTGCCACCGAGTGGTCGTTTATGACAGGAGGCGCGTGGCAGCTGGGACTCAACGGGACACAGCTCTATAACGATCGCGACTCGATGACCCAGGCACTTCGCTCGGGTGCGCCCATCATCGCCGCAGTGCGCCCCGGCACCTTTACCAACGTGGGTCACTACATCGTGCTCTACGGTATCGACGACGCCAACCAGATTGGCGTCTGCGACCCCAACTCGGCCAGCCGCAGCGCCCGCCGCTGGGGCGTCGTAGAGGTCCTCAACGAAGTCGAAGCCATGTGGGCCTACTACTAGTCGTTTAAGAACGTCCCCAATGACTACCCACCCATCGGAAACTCGGTGAATAGCAAAAGCCCCGCAGCCGGAGCGGACTGCGGGGCTCATGAAGAGAGGCTAGTTTGTGGGCGCTTTGCCTAGCGCCCACGAGAGAGGCAACAGAGTAGAAACTACTCGTGGATGCGGGTACCGGAGAGGCCGGCCATGGTCTCGGCGGCCTTGTCCAGAGCGCCGATGATGCAGGTGCGGCCCTTGCGGGAACGGGCGAACTTGATGGCAGCGCGGACCTTGGGCTCCATGGAACCCTTGCCGAACTGGCCCTCGTCGGCCAGGCGCTCGGCCTCGTCGGCGGTGAGGTCCTCGAGCTCCTCCTGGTTGGGCTTGCCGAAGTTGATGGCGACATGCTCGACGGCGGTCAGCAGGAACAGGACGTCGGCGTCGCAGTCCTCGGCCAGCAGCTCGCCGCCCAGGTCCTTGTCGATGACGGCGGGAACGCCCTTGTAGCAACCCTTGTTCTCGTAGTCGCGGACGACAGGGATGCCGCCGCCACCGCAGGCGATGACGATGAACTCGTTGTCGAGCAGGTTGAGGATGGAGTCGGCCTCGACGATCTTCTTGGGATCGGGGGAAGCGACGACGCGACGCCAGCCGCGGCCGGAATCCTCGACGAAGACCTTGGAAGGATCCTCGGCCATGAACTCCTTGGCCTGCTCCTCGGTGTAGAAGGGGCCGATCGGCTTGGTCGGGTTCTTGAACGCGGGGTCGTCGGGGTCGCACTCGATCTGGGTGACGACGGTGGCGGCGTGCCAACGCTTGTAGCGCTTGTGCATCTCGCGGCCGATGCCCTGCTGCAGGTGATAGCCGATGTAGCCCTGGGACATGGCGCCGCACTCGGGCAGCGGCATCTCGGGGGTGCCGATGGCGTCGTGGGCGGCGGCGAAGGCGTTCTGGATCATGCCGACCTGCGGGCCGTTGCCGTGGGTGATGATAATCTCGTTGCCCTGCTCGATCAGGCCGAGAAGGGCGTGGGCGGTGTTGCTCACGGCCTCGATCTGCTCGACGGGGTTGTTGCCGAGGGCGTTGCCGCCAAGGGCGACGACAATACGATCGGGCTTGCCAAGAGGCTTAGACATTGCTGGAATCCTTTCTGTAAAAGGCCTACAACCCATTAATAACCCGCGTCCGTGCGATACGCGAGTTTATTAAGGTTTATATTCTCTTTATCGCTCATTTTATTCATTTTGAAAATAGCGGAACGGTGAACGGTCGTTTTTATCCGCTCAGCGTACAGAACCCCAGCTCAAGCATATCTATGCCATTTACGTGCAACTTTATTTTAATAGAGCAGGGATTAGACCGGATTATGCAAACTATATCTTTGCTAAACACAAAACGGACAGCGTAATATCTTACTCGCACTATACGAGATTCTATGCACTTATAAGACGAGTATGCACCCCTGCAAAAACATGGGGCTTTTCATCCAGCATAAGGAATAAAGAAGAGCTCCGAAAAGGCAACCAGCCCCAATGCACGGGGACAAAAGACGGCAACAGCCAAATCCTCCATCCATCCCCAAAGTGGCGCGAGGTTTCGCGGCAAAGCCGCGAAACAGCGAAAGGGGCATAAGGCCCCCTCAGCCACGTCCTTCATTCAGCCACACAATCCGAGGACGTAGTCGTAGCAGGATCTGAGGGCTGACCTTCGCGGACATTCCGCAGGACGAAAGAACCCCCGCCGCGCGTAGTGCGCAGCGGGGGTTCTTTCATGTCCGAGGACGTCCGCGAAGGTTAGCCCTCAGATCCTGCGGTGAGAGACCTAGGCCTCGTTGTACACCGTCTTGAGCTTCAGCAGGTGCTGGTAGCGATCCATAGCGGCCTGCTCGTTCTCCTTGAAGAGCTCCTCGGCGCGCTCGGGGAAGGAACGCGTCAGCGAAGCGTAACGGGCCTCGTTCATCAGGAACTCCTGATAACCGCCCGCGGGCTCCTTGGAATCGAGCGAGAACTTCTTGCCGGCAGCAGCCTCGGGGTTGAAGCGGAAGAGGTTCCAGTAACCGCACTCGACAGCCTTCTTCATCTCGGCCTGGCAGTTCTGCATGCCGCCCTTCTTGATGGAGTGCATCTCGCAGGGGCTGTAGCCGATGATGAGGGACGGGCCGTCGTATGCCTCGGCCTCGTGGATGGCCTTGAGGGTCTGAGCCGGGTTGGCGCCCATGGCGACCTGCGCCACGTAGACGTAGCCGTAGCTCATGGCAATCTCGGCCAGAGACTTCTTCTTGGTCACCTTACCGGCAGCGGCGAACTGAGCGACCTGGCCCAGGTTCGAGGCCTTGGAGGCCTGACCGCCGGTGTTGGAGTACACCTCGGTGTCGAAGACGAAGACGTTGACGTTGTGGCCGGAAGCCAGGACGTGATCCAGGCCACCGAAGCCGATGTCGTAGGCCCAACCGTCGCCGCCGAAGATCCAGAAGGACTTCTTGGTGAGGTAAGCCTTGTCGGCGAGGATTGCCTTGGAAGCGTCACAGCCACACTTCTCGAGCTCGGCAACGTAGGCAGCGGCAGCGGTCTTGGAGGCCTCGGCGTCGTTGACGGAGTCGATCCAAGCCTGGCCAGCGGCCTTGAGCTCATCGGACGGACCATCGGCAGCGATGATGTCCTGGGTGGCGGCGATCAGCTTGTGCTGAACGGCCTCGTAGCCCACGGCCATACCCAGACCGTGCTCGGCATTGTCCTCGAACAGGGAGTTGTTCCACGCCGGGCCGTGACCGTCCTTGTCCTTGCAGTAAGGAGCGGTGGCAGCGGGGTTGCCCCAAATGGAGGAGCAGCCGGTGGCGTTGGAGATGAACATGCGGTCGCCGGCGACCTGGGTCACCAGACGTGCATAGGCGGTCTCGGCGCAGCCGGCGCAGGAGCCAGAGAACTCCAGGTAGGGCTGCTTAAACTGGCTGCCCTTGACGTTGGCCGCGATGAGCTCCTTCTTCTCGGAGACGTTCTCGACCATGTAGTCCCAAACGGGCTGCTGGTCCATCTCCTGCTCGGTGGGAACCATCTCGAGGGCGCCCTTGGGGCAGACCTTGACGCAGTTGGTGCAGCCCATGCAGTCGAGCGGGGACACAGCCATGGTGAACTTCATACCCTTGGCCTTGGGGCCCATAGCGTCGAGCGTGCGGGTAGCCTCGGGCGCGGCGGCAGCCTCGTCCTCGGTCATCGCGAACGGACGGATGGTGGCATGCGGGCACACGTAGGCGCACTGGTTGCACTGGATGCACTTGGTCTCGTCCCAGTGGGGAACGACCACGGCAACGCCGCGCTTCTCGTATGCGGAGGCGCCCAGCTCAAACTGGCCGTCGGCGCAATCGACGAAGGCGGAAACGGGCAGGCTGTCGCCATCCATGCGATCGATGGGCTCGAGCAGGTTCTTGACCTGCTGGGCGATGGCGGACTTGGTCTCCTCGGAGAGCTCGACAGGGGCGGCATCCTCGGCGGTTGCCCAGTCGGCCGGAACCTCGAACTTACGGAAGGCGGTAGCGCCGGCATCGATGGCCTTGTGGTTGGCGTCGACGATGGCCTGGCCCTTCTTCATATAGGACTTGGTAGCAGCGTCCTTCATGTACTGCAGGGCGTCCTCGGCGGGCAGGACCTTGGCCAGCGCGAAGAAGGCGGACTGGAGCACCGTGTTGGTGCGCTTGCCCATGCCGACCTTGGCGGCCAGGTCGATAGCGTCGATCAGGTAGACGTTGACGTTGTTGTTCGCGATGTAGCGCTTGGCCACAGCGGGCATGTGCTCGGCGAACTCCTCGTCGCTCCACTGGCAGTTGACCAGGAAGGTGCCGCCCGGCTTGACGTCGCGGACCATCTTGAAGCCCTTAACGATGTAGCTGGGGTTATGGCAGGCGACAAAGTCGGCCTTGGTCACGTAGTACGGCGAACGGATCGGGGAATCACCAAAGCGCAGGTGCGAAACGGTGACGCCGCCGGTCTTCTTGGAGTCGTACTGGAAGTAGGCCTGAACGTACTTGTCGGTGTGATCGCCGATGATCTTGATCGAGTTCTTGTTGGCGCCGACGGTACCGTCGCCACCCAGACCCCAGAACTTGCACTCGATGGTGCCGGGGGCTGCGGTGTTGGGCGCATCCTCGGCCTCGGGCAGGCTCAGGTTGGTCACGTCATCGACAATGCCGATGGTGAACTCGCGCTTGGGCTCGTCCTTCTTGAGCTCCTCGAAGACAGCGAACGCGGACGCGGGAGGCGTGTCCTTGCTGCCCAGGCCATAACGGCCGCCGACAACCTTGATGCCCGTCTTGCCAGCCTCGTAGAGAGCGGAGACGACGTCCTGGTAGAGCGGCTCGCCGATGGAACCCGGCTCCTTGGTACGGTCCATGACGGCGATCTTCTGGACGGTCTCGGGGAGAACGTCGACGAAGTGCTTGATGGAGAACGGACGGAACAGACGAACCTTAACCAGGCCGACCTTCTCGCCGTGAGCGTTGAGGTAGTCGATGACTTCCTCGAGCACGTCGCAGAAGGAGCCCATGCACACGACGACGCGGTCGGCATCGGGAGCGCCGTAGTAGTTGAACAGGCCGTAATCGGTGCCGAGCTTCTCGTTGATCTTCTTCATATAGCCCTCGACGACGGCGGGAAGCTCGTCGTAGACCTTGTTGCAGGCCTCGCGGTTCTGGAAGAAGATATCGCCGTTCTCGTGGCTGCCGCGGGTGTGCGGGTGCTCAGGGTTGAGCGCGTGGTCGCGGAAAGCCTGGACGGCGTCCATGTCGCACATCTCGGCCAGATCCTTGTAGTCCCACATGGCGACCTTCTGGATCTCGTGGCTGGTGCGGAAGCCGTCGAAGAAGTTAAGGAACGGGGTCTTACCCTCGATGGCGGCAAGGTGAGCCACCGGGGAGAGGTCCATGACCTCTTGGACGTTGCCCTCGGCGAGCATGGCGAAGCCGGTCTGACGACAGGCCATGACGTCGGAGTGATCGCCAAAAATGTTCAGGGCGTGGGAAGCGACGCAACGCGCGGAGACGTGGAAGACGCCCGGGAGCTGCTCGCCCGCGATCTTGTACATGTTCGGGATCATCAGGAGCAGACCCTGAGAAGCCGTGTAGGTGGTGGTCAGAGCACCGGCGCCCAGCGAACCGTGAACGGTACCGGCTGCACCTGCCTCGGACTCCATTTCGACGACCTTGACCGGGGTGCCGAAGATGTTCTTGCGACCCTGGGCCGCCCACTGGTCGACATGGTCGGCCATCGGGCTGGACGGCGTAATGGGATAGATTCCCGCTACCTCGGTGTACGCATACGAAACATATGCGGCCGCCTCGTTGCCGTCCATAGACTTAAACTTACGCGCCATATACCCCTCTCCTCTCATATAGGTATACAGGCCCCGGCGATCGCCGGGATGTTGGCGTGATGGGATTTTCGTTGTTGCTTCCAATCATCTGGCAGGCAGACTCAGCAGCAGGCACATGGCGTGGAGAGAAGGCATGCCGAGGCGAGGGGCGGCTGCACGCGCTCCACAGGCCCAGCTACCCGTCTTGCACATGACCGAGCGCCGCAAAGGCCGCATGCCGGATGCTCCCGGGCACGCCCCGGCGATGGGAAGCGCCCGCAACGGAAATCCGCATGCGGGTTTATTGTACCCCGCCGTCAAGTGTAATTTCGACAAATATAGGTGGGCGGTAAAGGTTTACCTTGGGTGACTATCGAACGCTCAGTGCCGACCAGAATATCCCCCGGGAACCATACGGCAGTTGCGGTGAAATAGGGACTGTTTTTGCTGCTCAGAGCCTTAAAGGGGGTGCGGACAGAAAGTTGGACCGCGAGACGGTCCGGACTGGAGGTTCGCATGTACAGCAGGGAGAAGGTCGAAC
>CAKUBM010000034.1 GCA_934643145.1 uncultured Collinsella sp.
ACGTTGGTGCTGGTGGCGGCTTTGGCTGTCGTCGGAGTAGCGGCCATCGTCGTCGCGCTTGTCATCAAGCGGGGAGGAGGTCGCCGTGATAAATAATTGTCCCCCCCCCTTGCTCAGTGGCGTGCTGCCTCCGTAGCGGGTAACGCGCAGGTCTACCGACCTGATGATTATTGGTTTTGACGAAGTTGCTAGAGAACCCTCCAAGAAAGAGGACCAAACATGAAGACAACCAAGAACATCGCCCGCCTGGCAGTGACCGCCGGCCTAACCGCAGTTCTGAGCTTTGGCGGAGTTATGGCGCCGGTGAGTATGGCGTTTGCTGAGGATGCGGCGGCTACGACCAATAGCATCACTATCAACAAGATTGACGGCAACGAGAACGTCAAGTACAAGGCGTATCAGATCTTCAAGGCCGATGTTGTGGATGGAAAAGACGGGTCGGGCAAGGTCGTTTCGAATGTTGAGTGGGCCGTTAATACTACGACTCAGTCTGCCATCATCGAAGCCATTAATACTTATGCCTCCAACAATGCCTCCAACCCGCTGAAGGATAATCCCAGCGCTCAGGATGTCGCAGTATGGCTGAAGGACAATTTCGGTTCTTATGGCGATACGACCATCGTCGGCAATAACGATTTGTTCAATACGCTTGCCAAGAAAGTTCAGCAGAACGTTAATCCTGCTAAACCAATTGAGTTTACGGAAGCATCGTTTCCGGCGAACCAGCCGGTTTCTTTCAGTGAATCTGGGTACTATCTCTTTCTGACCGACAGCAACAGTATCAGCAAATCGGATAATACGACTAAAAGGCCGGATACCGGCACCTCTCCGATTTTCGCTGTTATCGGCGGCAGTCCCGTGACCGTTACCGAGAAGACCAGTATCCCCACCGTCAACAAGGCAATCTACGACGATGAGGATAAGAATTGGACGCTTAGTGGCAGCGATATTCTCACTTCTCCCAACAGGGGTGCCGACTCCTCTATTGGCCAGTACGTTAAATATCAACTCGTTGGCACCGTTGCGAGCAACATCAATACATATGATTCTTATGAGTACACCTTTAAGGATAAACTGCCTGAGACCATGACGCCCAAATACAAGGTCAGTGAGGGCAATAGCGCTCTGGATGTTACAGTCAAAATCGACGGCAGGTCTGTCGGGGATGACTGCTCGGTTGATTACCGGGACCATGTGCTCACGATTCACTTCGGTGATCTCAAGAACTGCAAGGATGCCAATGGCCAAACGATTGGTGTGTCAGCTGATTCTAGGGTGACTGTTGAGTATGAGGCCATGCTTGATCCCGGTATTATCTGCAATGAGAATGACGACACGATCAAGGAAGAGTGCAAGAATATCCTCGGCATGCCTCAGGAGAACACGGTCAAACTGGAGTACTCCAACAACCCGAATGGCGAAGGTATCGGCAGCACGGTCGAACACCCCGCTTATGACTACACTTATGGCATCGGTGTAACCAAGGTCGGCTCTGACAAGCCGAATGATGGCTTGGAGAACGTTGAGTTTTTGCTGAAGGAAGAGGGGTCCAACAAGTACATAAAGGCAAACGGTACCACGACGGACAATGCGGAGGAAGCCGTCCTCAAGACTGATGCCAGCGGCAAAATTAACGTCTTCGGCCTCGATCAAGGTACATATATTCTTACCGAGAAAACTTCTGCGCCCGGCTACAACAACTCGCATAGCGAGGGCATTAAGTTTAAAATCAGCCGAGATACGCTTCCTGCAAATAAGACGGAAGCGGTGAAGCCCACCTGCACTATTGTTAGCGCCGCCAATCAGGATCTCGTGAAGAAGGAAGAATCTACCATCGGCACGGTGCACCTCACCGTTACCGACAAGAAGGGTTCCAACCTTCCGCTGACCGGTCTCAACGGTGTGACGTTCACTTGGATCGCTGGTGGTGCGGTGCTGTGCATTGGTGTGGCGCACCTCATCCGCAGTCGTAAGCGCGACGAGGGTTCCGAGGAGTAACCGTTCGTCTCGACCGTCAACAGTAGACATGAAAAAAGCGGGGCACCTGGTCGAATGTGATCGGGTGCCCCGCTTCGTTTGTTGGTGCAAAGTAACCTGATCCCCTTTGCACCACCACAAAGGTGCCTGTCCCCATTGTGGTGGTTTGGCCAGCTTAAGCGGTGGGGAGTCCTGGCATGTTGGCGGGCTGCTGCGGTTTGAGGTGGGCGTTGCGCCAGATGATTTGGATGATGTAGCCGAGCGTGAAGACGAAGGCTACGCCGCTAATGAAGTCGCCTACGAGAGGGATTGCCGTGAGCACGCCCGCGATTATGCCACCGACGGCTGCCATGGCGTAGCGGTTCTGGCTGTGTCCGACCATGCGCGCGATGGCACAGCCCGCGAAGGCTGCCGAGACCAGCGCGATACCGATAATGCCGCACATGAGGGCTCCGGCGAGCGACAGACCTGCGATCGAGATAATCAGCAGCAGGACGGTGGGGACGACAGCCACCGTGCCCAGAAGGCCGCTCACCCATAGCGGCGTGGGACGCTGGTGGAGCATTCCGGCAGCGCTGGCGGTCGCACGCGGAAAGACGAGCTCGAGCAGCAGGGCGACAAAGCAGGTGGAAAGCGCCGCGGCGACGATGCCGCCGATGACATCGTTGACGGTGGAAGCGTCCTCGTTCTCGGTGCGGTCGATTTTGAGCGCGCCGACCTCGGCTCCTGCCGCGCGCTCGGGATCCTCGGAAACATGCGCGTTCACGGTGCCGGAGATGCGGGCATTTTTGCCCAAGATGAGCTTGTCGGCCCAAACTTCAACATCGCCATCGACCGTGCCATCGATGGTCACGGTATCGCCTGCGAGCGCTGCCGACTTGACGGAGCCGCGCAGGGCAACCGTCTCGCCTGCCGCATAGAAACAGTTGGCGGTGCTATCGGAATTGAGAACGACGTGCTGGCCCGCGACGGTCACGCTGCCATCAACCGTGGTCTGGGCGATATCGATGGTGCGCGCTGCTAGGCGGACGGCGCCGCCCACCGTGCAGTCACGGACGGAGAGACTCTCGCCCGCCGCGATAATGTCGCGGTCGATGGATGCGTCGTCCAGATCGAGGCTCTGGCCTGCCCAGTACAGATCGCCCTCGACGCCGGACGGATTGGAGTCGCTGTCGGTCGCAAGAACATTGCCTGCGGTATCCGTGCCGGCAAAAGCTGCGGCGGGAAGGGCGGCAAGTGCCAGCGCGATAAGGGCGAGGGCGACAAAGAGACGACTCCGTGCTTTATGACGGTGCGCCGGCGGGAATTGATTGCAAGGCATGGTGAATCCTTCGTTAGGTGCTCGACATGTACCTAACAGGGTACCCAACGCGTGGGCGCTCTAAAAGAACCTCTCGGTTGCATTTCGAGGTAAAAGGCCACACCAACTACTTTTTGCGGTGCAAAAAGCGCGCGATGTCTTCCTCGGTAGGGCTTTTGATGTCAAAGCGCAGCGACAGCCAACGCAGCCCCATAGTCACCGCGACGCATACGATCAACGCGGTGATGTTGCTGACGAGGCCGCTCATAACGAGGCATACATAGCTCGCCGACCCGGCGATGGCCGCAATGGCGTAGAAGTTGGTGCGTTGGAAAATACCCGGCACCACGCCCATAAAGCTGTCGCGCAGCATACCGCCACCCACCGCGGTAAAGAAGCCCATCATGATGCAAACTGCCGGTGCGAATCCGTAGACCAGGGCCTTGTCCGCTCCGGTGGCGGCGTAGATGCCGACCGAGATGATGTCGAGCAAGGGGATGAGCTTTTCGGGCTTATCGACGATTGCCGGGAAGATGTAGATGATGGCCGCCGTGGCGATGGAGAGCGGCAGGGCCATGGGTTGGTTGAGAATGTAGACGTTGCCAACTTGGAGCGTCATGTCGCGCAAAAGACCGCCGCCGAGGCCGCAGACGACGGCCAGTGCGACCGCGCCCACCAGGTCGAGCTTGTGCTCGCGCGCGACCAGCACGCCCGAGATCGATGCCGCGACGACGGCGAACATCTCGAGCCAAAACGGGATGGCGACCATGGCATCCGGGGCATGTGCGGTAACGGTCATAGCGGCGACGACGGGCAAGATGGGGTCCTTTTGGTTGCGGGTTTGGACAATGCCCGTACATAGTACATGGTTGGCGGGTCTGGTGACCCTATTGCTCGGTAAACGGTCGGGACTGGGTGGGGGCGTAGGCACCAAACATGTACGTCAGCCTCCAAAGATGTCGAAAAATGTCGGTTTTGGAGGGTGATGTACATGTTTTTGAGGGAGGGGCGGGTTCGAATCCCTTCTCCTCCGCCGTATTTGCTTGTAAGGGACTCTAAACAAAAAAGCCCCCGTTTTCGGGAGCTTTCTCAACCAAAATGGCGGAGGAGGAGGGATTCGAACCCTCGTGACCTTATACAGGCCAAACGGTTTTCGAGACCGCCGCATTCAACCACTCTGCCACCCCTCCGCGTGGGGTAAAAACAAAGCAGGCTCGAAGGCCTGCTTTGGAATTAACTGGCGGAGAGTCAGGGATTTGAACCCTGGAGACGCTTTTGACGCCTACACGATTTCCAATCGTGCTCCTTCGGCCACTCGGACAACTCTCCGTTAAATGCGAAAGTCAGTATACACGAGGAATCGCAAAGTGCAAACAGAAAAGTTGGCATTTTTTAAAACGCTCGGCCGCGCTTGGCGTTGCAGTGGGGTTTGAGGTGCCAAAAAAACGGCTTCCGACCAGCGTGGTTGATCAACTCAATTGTTCAAAAGGGGTATTCATAAGCGACTTGGCAATGAATTTAAAAATCTTTGGGTGGTGCTGTGGACCACTGGTATGCATTTTGCGACCACAGCCTTGTGCCCGTTGACCTGCGGCTTGGCTCAGCTTGTCCCCGCGGCACCGTATCTTGTCCACAAATCCGTCAAGCTCTTGGTCGGCATTTGGTTGGAATGCGCATGAAACGTGGTGCGAGCATGGGCATATGTGGAGGTCATGAGGTTGTAGCTGCATATTCTTGCGGCTTGGGAGGTTGAAAGATATTATTACCAAGTCTTTTCCTGCTTCAGGCGCACCTTCACGACCTGAAGCCACATTTGCCCAGAGGAGGTGACAATATGAAGGCTTATGAACTGCTGTTCTTTGTTGACCCGTCGCTCGACCCCGAGACTCGTCTCGCTGTTATGAAGCGTATCGATACCACGATCGCTGAGGGCGCTGGCAAGGTCGACTCCGTTGACGAGTGGGGCAAGCGCAAGCTCGCCTACGAGATCAACGACCTCACCGATGGTGACTACACCCTCATCAACTTCCACGCAGATCCTACCCAGATCGCCGAGCTTGATCGCGTCCTGCGCATCACCGACGCTGTGGTCCGCCACATGATCGTCCGTCGCGACGACCAGGAGTAAGACTGTCGTTTTGGACTGGGCTTGTGCCCCAAGAGGAAGTAGTGAGTTATGAGCATCAATCGAGTGAACATCACCGGTAACCTCACCCGCGATCCCGAGCTGCGCGCCACCGCCGGCGGAACCCAGGTTCTGTCCTTTGGCGTCGCCGTGAACGATCGTCGCCGCAACGCGCAGACTGGCGAGTGGGAGGACTATCCCAACTTTGTCGACTGCACTATGTTCGGCACCCGCGCCGAGGCCGTGAGCCGTTTCCTGGCAAAGGGAAACAAGGTCGCGATCGAGGGCAAGCTGCGCTACAGCTCTTGGGAGCGCGACGGTCAGCGCCGGAGCAAGCTTGAGGTCATCGTCGATGAGATCGAGTTTATGAGCTCCCGTGGTGGCCAGGGCGGCTACGATCAGGGCGGTTACGCCCCCGCAGCCCCCGCGCCCGCAGCACGTCCCGCCGCACCGGTGGCTACGCCGCCCGCGGTCGACGTCTACGATGAGGACATCCCGTTCTAAGGGTTGTTCACCTATTTTTGAGTGAGAGGCGGCTTCGGTTCGCCGAAGTTGCCAAATGAAAGGTATTTTGACATGGCTAATGATTTTTCTGCACGTCAGCCGCGTCGTAAGTACTGCCAGTTCTGCAAGGAGAACACTGAGTTCATCGACTATAAGGACACTCAGCTTCTCCGTAAGTACATGACCGACCGTGGCAAGATCAAGCCCCGTCGCGTCACTGGCGCTTGCACGCAGCATCAGCATGACATCGCCAACGCCATCAAGCGCGCCCGCGAGATGGCTCTCCTGCCGTACACCGTCCCCGTGGTTTCCTCTCGTGGCAACCGCGACCGCGGCTAAGAAGGGAGACGCATCATGAAGGTTATTCTTCTCGATGAGATCAAGGGCAAGGGCGGCGAGGGTGACGTCGTAGAGGTCGCTCAGGGTTACGCTGAGAACTTCCTGTTCCCCAAGAAGCTCGCTGTTGCCGCCACCAAGGGCAACCTCAAGCAGCTTGACGAGCGTCGCAACAACATCGCCAAGCGCGAGGCCGTCCGTCTGGCTACCGCCAACGAGACCAAGGCTGCCTTCGAGGGCAAGACGGTCACCGTTGACGTCAAGGTCGGCGACGAGGGCATCCTCTTTGGCTCCGTTACCGCCGCTATGATCGCTGACGCCATCAAGGCTCAGCTCGGTATGGACATCGACCGCAAGCGCGTCGAGCTCGGTAAGCCCATCAAGGTTGCCGGTGCCCACACCGTTGCCATCTCGCTGTACCGCGAGATCAAGGCCGAGGTTGTCGTTCTCGTCGGCGTTACCGCCGAGGAGCTCGCTGCCGAGGCTGAGGTCGAGGAGGCCGCTGAGGTCGCCGAGGCCGAGACCGCCGAGGTCGAGACTGAGGCTGCTGCCGAGTAGCATTTGCTGCAACGCAACAATCTTGTTCTAAGAAGGGCGCTCTGGGAAACCAGGGCGCCCTTTTGTTATTTGCGCTGAGTGAGTGTCATGGTGAACGTTGCGTCGAAGTCCTATATACAGGACCGTTCATCCGTTTGGTTCGGTGATGATTGGCGGCGCGCGGCGCGTTTTGGGACCGTGGCTGATACTATGGATGCTCGCAAGCGATATGAATGAGGATGCTCATGGCATATGACGATAGGGAGACCGGGCTGACGGTTGAGGACCGCGGCTCAAAGTTGGGTCTTCCCCAAAACCAAGATGCAGAGGCCAATGTACTGGCCGCTATGCTGCTATCGCCCGAGGTGGTCGAAGAGGCCCAGGTCGAGCTGCAGCCCGATGACTTCTACCGGCCCATTCATAAGACCATTTATACCGCGATGGTCGATATGTACAACAGCCGCATTCCCATCGACTCCATCTCGCTGATCGATTACCTGCGAAGCATCAACAAGCTCGATGCCGTGGGTGGCGAGGCCTACATTTTGGAGTTGATGGGTCAGACCCTGTCGCTCGTCAACTGGCAGCACCATGCCGCCATCGTCCGCCGCGACTCGATGCTGCGCGAGCTGATCGGCGCCACCAACGAGATCAACGCGCTGGCCTATAACGCCCCCACCGACACCAAAGAGGTCGTGGAGCTAGCCGAGAGCAAGCTGCTCAAGGTTACGGCGCGCGAGGTCAAGTCGAGCTACAAGACGCTGACCGAGTTTATGGTCGAGGCCTATAACGAGGCCGAGGAAGTGTGCCAGGCTGGTGGCCAGGCTGCGGGCGTGCCCACGGGCTTCCCGTCGCTCGACCGCATGCTCATGGGTTTCCGCGAGGGCCAGCTCATCATCATCGGCGCCCGCCCTGCTGTGGGTAAGACGTCGTTCGCCCTGAATCTGGCGCTCAACGCTGCCGCCGCTGGTTATACCGTCGGCTTCTTCTCTCTGGAGATGTCGGGCAAGGAAATTGCCCAGCGCCTGATTTGCGCCTACGCCATGATCTCGATCAGTGACTTCCGCATGGGCCGCATTAGCCCCGAGCAGTGGGCTAATATCAACGAGGCCACGCAGACCTTGTCCAAGCTCGATATTCTGATTGACGATACGCCCGGCACCACAGTGACCGAGATTCGCGCCAAGAGCCGCCGCATGCTCCACAACAAGGAGAAGGCCATCATCATCCTGGACTACCTGCAGCTGGTGAGTCCTCCGCCGGGACGTCGCTCCGAGAGCCGTACCGTCGAGGTCTCCGAGATGTCGCGTGGTCTGAAGATCATGGCCAAGGAGCTCAAGATCCCGCTCATCGCGCTATCCCAGCTCTCGCGTCAGGTCGAATCCCGTACTGGCAAGCGCCCGCAGCTTTCCGACCTTCGTGAATCGGGCTCCATCGAGCAGGACGCCGATATCGTTATGTTCTTGGACCGCTCCGCCGACGAGGCCGAAGCCTCGCGCGACGATCGACCCGACGAGGGCGTTACGCGTATCGTCGTGGCCAAGAACCGTTCGGGCCCGATTGGCGACGTCGACCTGATGTTCCTACCGGCATCCACCAAGTTCTATGAGCTTGATGGGGCACATGCCGAGGAGTAGGACAGGCGCCCGTTGCACGGGTATACTGGGAATGTTTTGTGCTTCTGCGTGCCGGCGTGGCGCGTAGACAGTCCATGAATGTAAGGAGTAAACATGCCGTCAACCGTTTTGGTCGGTGCCCAGTGGGGCGATGAGGGCAAGGGTAAGATTTGCGACCTGGTCGCCGGCGACTTCGATGCCGTCGTGCGCTACTCGGGCGGCAACAACGCCGGCCACACCATCGTCGTCAACGGCAAGAAGTACGGCCTGCACCAGGTGCCCTCCGGCATCATGTATTCCGACCACGTGTCGGTGATCGGTAACGGCTGTGTCGTCAACCCCAAGGTTGTCCTTGAGGAGATCGACATGTTCGAGGCCGACGGCATCACCACCAAGAACCTCAAGATTAGCGGCAACGCGCATGTCATCATGCCGTACCACATCGATCTGGATGGCGCCTTTGAGCAGAAGCTCGGCAAGAAGAACATCGGTACCACCAAGCGCGGCATCGGTCCGTGCTACCAGGACAAGATGGCCCGCATCGGCCTGCGCATGCAGGACATGCTGGACGAGGCACTGTTCCGCGACAAGCTGGAGACCGCTCTTGCCCGCGTGAACCCCGAGCTTGAGCTCATCTACAACCTGCCCACCTACACCGTGGACCAGATTTGCGACGAGTACCTGCCCATGGCCGAGCGTCTGCGTCCCTACATCACCGAGACAAGCCTGCTGCTCAACAACATGATCGATGAGGGCAAGGACCTGCTGTTTGAGGGCGCCCAGGCGACGTTGCTCGACATCGACCACGGCACCTATCCGTACGTGACGTCTTCTAACTGCACCGCCGGCGGCGCCATTACCGGTTCGGGTGTGGGCATGAAGAACGTCGACCGTGTGCTGGGCGTCATGAAGGCCTATATCACCCGCGTCGGTTCGGGCCCCATGCCCACCGAGCTTTCCTATGAGTCCGAGGCCGGTCACACGCTGACCGAGGAGGGCTATGAGTACGGCGTGACCACCGGTCGCCGTCGTCGCTGCGGCTGGTTCGACGGCCCCATCGCCAACTACGCCTCGCGCGTCAACGGCCTCACCGATATCGCCCTGACCAAGCTCGACGTGCTTTCGGCTTTCGACACCATCAAGGTGTGCGTGGCCTACGACGTCGATGGCGAGCGCTACACCAGCGTGCCTGAGCATCAGGTGCGCTTTGAGCACGCCAAGCCCATCTACGAGGAGCTCCCCGGCTGGAAGTGCGACATCACCGGTTGCCGCAGCTTTGACGAGTTGCCGCAAGAGGCTCAGGACTACGTGGCGTTTATCGAGGATCTGGCACACACCCGCGTGACGTTCATTGGCGTTGGCGCTGGTCGCGAGCAGATCATTAACCGATTCTGGAAGTAATCGGGACTATTTGGTTATTGCGATATACCCCTTTGCAGCCCGGACGGGCGGCCGAGGGGTATATTTGCTTGCAAAGGGCTCGCGCGGAGCGGGCCATTCATCCATAGAGGAGGCACCCTTGAAGGCGGACACTCAAACCATCGACATCCTGTTGTTGGGCAGCGGCGGCCGTGAGCATGCTTTGGCAGCTAAGCTCGCAGCATCACCGCGCGCCGGCAAGCTCTACATCGCGCCGGGCAACGGCGGCACCGCGAGCTGCGGCGAGAACGTTGTTCTCGACGACTGTGATCCTGCGGCCGTGGCGGCGTTTGCGCAGAGCCACGGATGCGGACTCGTGGTAATTGGCCCCGAGGCTCCGCTCGTGGCGGGCGTGGCCGACGCCGTGCGCGCGGCGGGCATTCCCTGCTTTGGCCCGGGTGCCGAGGGCGCCCAGATGGAGGGTTCCAAGCTGTTCTCCAAGCAGCTCATGGAGCGCGCCGGTATCCCGACGGCAGCCTACGGCTCGTTTACCGACGAGGCTTCGGCTCTCGCCTACGTGCGCGAGCAGGGCGCTCCGCTGGTCGTGAAGGCCGACGGCCTTGCCGCGGGCAAGGGCGTTATCGTGGCGACCGAACTTGAGCAGGCCGAGGAGGCCGTGCGCGAGTGCTTTGGCGGCACCTTTGGCGATGCCGGCAACACCGTGGTTATCGAGGAGATGCTCGTTGGTCCCGAGTGCTCGCTGCTGGCCTTTACCGACGGCAAGACCGTGCGCCCCATGGCCACCTCGCAGGACCACAAGCGCGCGCTCGAGGGTGACAAGGGCCCCAACACCGGTGGCATGGGTGTCTACAGCCCGGTGCCCATCGTGACCGACGAGGAGCACGCCACCATGGTGGCGGTCATGGAGCAGACCGTGGCAGAGCTCGCTGCCGAGGGTATCGACTATCGCGGCTGCCTGTACGGCGGCTTTATGCTTACCCCGGCCGGCCCCAAGGTGCTGGAGTTCAATGCCCGCTTTGGCGATCCCGAGACGCAGGTCGTGCTGCCGCGCCTTAAGAATGACCTGGTTGAGGTCATGCTCGCCTGCGCCAACTGCGAGCTCGATCAGATTGAGCTCGACTGGCGTGACGAGTGGGCCGTGGCCGTTGTCCTGACGAGCGCGGGCTATCCCGGCAGCTACGAGAAGGGCAAGGTCATCACCGGTATCGCCGATGCCGAGGCCATGGAGAACGTGACCGTGTACCACGCGGGCACTGCCGTGGTGGACGGCCAGCTCGTGACCAATGGTGGCCGCGTGCTTGCCGTGACCGCTCTGGGCGACACGTTCGAGAACGCTCGCAACCTTGCCTACGAGGCCTGCGAGAAGATTGATTTTGAGGGCAAGACTCTGCGTCACGACATCGGCCTGCGCGCGCTGCGCGGCCGTGACGCCTGGGATGCCTAAAGTCCGAGAGGAATGAGACGGATGGACGAGAAGAACGAAGAGCTCGTGGATGCGCAGATCGTCGAGGAGGACAGCCGCGTGTATGGGCACGCCGAGGGCGAGCCTGGCGGCGAGGTCGCTGACGAGCCGGTGCTGGTGCTGGGCGATGACGACCCGCACGATGCCGAGCTGCACGAGAAGATTCTTTCGGAGGAGTGCGCCTGGAAAGGCAAGATCCTCGACGTCCACCGTCTTGAGGTTGAGCTGCCCAACGGCCACCGTAGCGCCCGCGACATCATTCGCCATCCGGGCGCGGCGGCCGTCGTGGCGCTGACCGAGAGCGGCAAGATCGTGCTGGTGCGTCAGTACCGCACCGCCATTGACCGCGTGACGGTCGAGATTCCCGCCGGCAAGCTCGATCCGGGTGAGGATCCGCTCGATTGCGCCAAGCGTGAGCTGCACGAGGAGACGGGCTTTAGGGCCGGCCGCATCCGCTTTTTGACGTCGATTGTCACGACCTGCGGCTTCTGCGACGAGATCATCCATATCTACTTGGCTACCAAGCTCGAGTTCGACGCGCCCAACCCCGATGATGACGAGTTCGTCAACGTGGACTTGGTGCCGCTGCACGAGCTGATCGATGCCGTGCTCGACGGCAAGATCGAGGATGCCAAGACCGTCGTGGGCGCGCTCGCCTGCGACAGTATTGCGCACCGTTTAGGTGGCGCGGAACTGTAGCGAGCGAGGTAACCTCGCAGGTTTGTATAAGTCAGCGAAAGTGCTCCATTTGAGGCAAGGTGGCCTGAAAGAGGAGGGAAGCGTATGGATATACGCGACCGACGATTGAAGGCCAGATTGTCCAAATGGAGCACTTGCAGCGTCGAGATGAAACGCGGTTTGGTAAAACCGCGTAAGGTGATTATGCTGAAGAGGTTTTTGTCGTATTACAAGCCCCAGATGGGGCTTTTTGTTGCCGATACTGTTTGTGCTCTGGTGCTTGCCGCCATTGACCTGGCGTTTCCTATCATTCTGCGCAATCTGACCGGCGGGCTCTTTACCCAGGGCCAGGCTGCCATTATGCAGGCGCTCGGTATGATCGCGGTGGGCCTGGTGCTCATGTATGCCATCCGCTGCGCCTGCCGCTATTTTGTGAGCTATTGGGGCCACGTGATGGGCGCGCGCATGGAGTCGAAGATGCGCGAGGACCTGTTCGATCAGTACGAGCGCTTCAGCTTTGCGTACTTCGATCGCAACAGCTCGGGCGACATGATGAGCCGCGTCGTCAACGACCTGTTCGACATCTGCGAGGCGGCACATCACGTGCCCGAGTGGATCATCATCTGCGGCATCGAGATCGTCGGCTCGTTTGTGATTCTGTTTACCATCGCGCCGGTGCTGGCGCTCGCCATGGCTGTGGTGACGGCGGCGTTCGCGGTCATCATGTTTTGGCAGAACATGCGCATGCGCGAGGTCTTTAGCGACAACCGCAAAAAGATCAGCGGCATCAATGCACAGCTGCAAGATTCGCTGGCTGGCATGCGTGTGGTCAAGAGTTTTGCGAATGAGGAGACCGAGCGCTCCAAGTTCCGCGCCTCCAACAATCGCTATCTCTCGTCCAAGGAGAACATGTATCACGCCATGGGCGTCTACACCGCGACGTATGGCCTGCTCTCGGGCGTGCTGTACGTGATCGTGGTGCTGCTGGGTGGTTGGCTCGTTGCCCAGGGTCAGCTGCAGGCGGTCGATATGGCAACCTTCGCGCTCTACATTTCGCTGTTCTGCACGCCGCTCGAGACACTCGTCAATTCGGCCGAAATGTATCAGAAGGCCATCGCCGGCTTTAAGCGTATGGACGAGGTGCTCTCGGCCGCGCCGGATATCCAGGACAAGCCGGGCGCCACGGATCTGCAGGTGACCGCCGGCGCCGTGGATTATCACGACGTGTGCTTTAACTACGAGGACGTTGAGCTGGGCGAGGCCGGTGCCGATGAGCGACCCGTGATCGACCACATGGACCTGTCCATCAAACCTGGTCAGACCATTGCACTGGTCGGCCCCTCGGGCGGCGGTAAGTCCACGACCTGCTCGCTGCTGCCGCGCTTTTATGACGTGGCTGCCGGATCCATCAGCATCGACGGTCAGGACGTGCGCGACGTGACGCAGCAGAGCCTGCGCCGCGCCATCGGCCTGGTGCAGCAGGACGTCTACCTGTTCGATGGCACGATCGGCGAGAACATCGCCTACGGCAAGCCGGGCGCCACGGCAGAAGAGATCGCCGAGGCCGCTCGCCGTGCCAATATCGACACCTTTATCGAGTCGCTGCCGCAGGGCTATGACACGGTCGTGGGCGAGCGCGGCAGCCGTCTTTCGGGCGGACAGAAGCAGCGCGTTGCCATCGCGCGCGTGTTTCTCAAGAACCCCAAGATCCTGATTTTGGACGAGGCGACGAGTGCTTTGGATAATGAGAGCGAGGAGGCGGTGCAGGAGTCACTCGAAGAGCTGGCACGCGGCCGCACCACGATTATCATTGCCCATCGTCTTTCGACCATTAAGCATGCCGATGAGATCGCGACCGTTGAGCATGGTCGCGTTGTGGAGCGTGGCACGCACGAGGAGCTTCTCGCCCGTGGCGGCACCTATGCCCGTTACTATCGAATGCAGTTCGAAGGTGCGCGTGCGCACGAGCTCGACTGATTGATATGACAGGAAGTTTATGGCTGACAAGAACCCTTTGACTCCGGAAGAAGTGACGGAGTTATTCTCCGAAATCGATGCATCCGGTGTCTTGGATCCCACGCTTGCCAAAAAGCGAACCGAGCGCATGCGTGAGAAGGAGGCTGCGGCCAAGCGCGGTGACAAAGCGGCGCTAGCGCAGCTGCGCAGCGAGGACCGCGCGAGCCAGGCAAAACATATCGACCCGCTGTCCGAGGACGATCCTTCGGGCTCGCAGGTGAGCCATACCATTACGAAGACTGCCATGGCCGTGGTCATCGGTATTTTGGTGCTGATCGTGGGCATGCAGATCGGCTACGGCGTGATGCGCCGTCTGAATACCGCCAACTTGTCCGAGAGCGTTTCGGTGGATACCGTTTCGACGGCGCTGAAGGGCGGCCTTGAGTGGGGCAACGGCTTTACGCAGTTTCCGCTCGATTTTACCGTCGACGAGGCCGATGAGCGCACGGGCACGGTTGAGGTGACGGTGTTGGACACATCGTCTGCCAATGAGCTCGAGCTGCTGTCCAACGGGCAGATCCAGGCCGCGGCGCTTGCGACCAACGCCCTGCTCAACGACAAGATTGACCGCGTGGTGTATAACGTTCACGCCTATATCGACGAGGATAGCAACATTCAGCACGATTCCTTTTTTGGCATGTTTCCCGCGCGGGGTCATCAGAGCGCCATTTTGACGTTCGTGTGGACCAAGAGCTCATCCAACGCCACGAGTATCGACTGGAAGATGCGCATCGTAAGCATGGACGACACCATTGCCGAGCGCATTCAAAAACAGGTGAACTCGGTTTCGTCGCTGATCGAGGACCCGGTGGTGAGCCAGACCAAGATTGACGAGGAAAAGGCCGAACGTGACCTGGAGCATCGTCTGCATGGCCGCGAGATTTTCCGCGGCGGCAAGCCCGATCGCTCACCGTCCGATCTGCTGGAACAGGACAAGAAAAAGTAAGACGCCGTCATCCCGCGTGAGCCACAAGCCCCGCGGGATGATTTTCAATCCCCGTCCCAGAAAAATCATTATGCATAGAAAGTCATAATTATCATTTCGTAAACATTTCGATGAAATTAACGCCATGAGGCATGCTTGCGGTTACAATACCGCGAGGCCTAACTACACACCTTTAAGCCGGTCCTGTGAGACCGGGAAGGAGAATTATGGCGAACAACCATACCGCGGGCGCTGCCGCCCGCACCTTCGCGCCCAGCGAGCTTTGCCAGCGTATGCTGGCCAAAACCAGCAAGGGCACCTGCGGTCCCTGCATCCTGTATCTTGAGGATGGGACCATTTTTTATGGACGTGCATGCGGCGCCGAGGGCACCGCGACCGGCGAAGTCTGCTTCAACACCTCGCTCGAGGGCTACTTTGAGGTCATGACCGACCCGAGTTATGCCGGCCAAATTGTAACCATGACCTATCCGCAGATCGGCAACTACGGTATCGACGAGACCGACGTCCAGTCGGCCTTCCCCGGCGACGCCGTGCGCCCTGCGAGCGCTCCGGCTATGCGCGGCATGATCGTTCGCGACATGTGCGCCACGCCTTCTAACTGGCGCTCGGCCGTCAGCGTGCCGGAGTACCTGCACGCTCACGGCATCGTCGCTATCGAGGGTGTCGACACCCGCGCTCTGGTGCGCCATCTGCGCGACAATGGTTCCAAGATGGGCATTATCTCGACCGAGATCTTCGACGTCGACGAGCTTGCCGAGCGCTTGTCCGCCGCGCCTACGCTGGTCGGCGAGAACCTGGTCAAGACCGTAAGTTGCCCCGCGCCTCACGAGTTTGTGGCCGCCGACCTGCCTGCCACGCATGACTTTGCGCTGGCTCCTGCCGCTCCTGCCCGTCACAAAGTGGTCGCCTACGACTGCGGTGTGAAGCGCGGTATTCTGGAGGGCCTGGTCCGTGCCGGCTGCGACCTCACCGTCGTGCCGTGGGATACGCCCGCCCAGCAGGTGCTCGACATGAATCCCGACGGCGTCTTTTTATCCAACGGCCCCGGCGATCCCGATGCCGTGGTGGAGACCTATGAGCAGGTGCAGCAGCTGATCGGCAAGGTGCCGGTCTTTGGCATCTGCCTTGGCCACCAGATGATCAGCTTGGCGTGCGGCGCCCAAATGGAAAAGCTTAAGTTCGGTCACCGTGGTGGCAACCAGCCGGTTATGAATCTGGTGAGCCGTTGCGTGGAGATCACCGCGCAAAACCACGGCTTTGGTCTGCTGTTCCCCAGTCTGGGCAAACTGATTCCGGAGCTTTCCGGCGGCGAGACCGAGCATGCGGCCGATGGCGACCTGCGCGCCTGGGTGCGTCGCGGCATCGCGCCAGTCGTGATGAACGAGCGCTTTGGTCGCATTCGCCTGACACATGTGAACCTCAACGACGGCACCGCCGAGGGCATCCAGCTGCTCGACGCCCCGTGTTTCTCGGTCCAGTACCACCCCGAGGCTTCGCCTGGCCCCACCGATGCCCACTATCTCTTTACCGCCTTTACGCGACTCATGGACGGCGAGGAGAACTACCTGGACATCGACACCGCGAAGGACCGCCTGCAGGGCTGGAATTTCGCCGACGATGGTTCCGCCGTTCTACCGAACGGCGGACCGGTCGACGCTGCGGCTGCATCTGGCACATCATCTTGCCGTTCTGCTTCGGACGCGCGGGCATAAGCCCATCGCGCCCTCGCATCACGGCAACCTGATGCACCAGCTGCACCCTCGCTGACTTTGCCAAAACACTGAGTCAGCCTCTCTAGGAGGTTTCAAATATGCCTAAACGTACTGATATTAAGCGCATCCTCGTTATTGGTTCGGGCCCCATCGTTATTGGCCAGGCCTGCGAGTTCGACTACTCCGGCGCCCAGGCCTGCAAGGTGCTCAAGGAGGATGGCTTTGAGGTCATCCTGGTCAACTCCAATCCGGCGACCATCATGACCGACCCGGG
>CAKUBM010000035.1 GCA_934643145.1 uncultured Collinsella sp.
TCGACCTTCTCCCTGCTGTACATGCGAACCTCCAGTCCGGACCGCCTCGCGGTCCAACTTTCTGTCCGCATCCCCAACAGTCCTTATTTCACCGCAAGTTAGAAGAAGGGGGATGAAAAAGGCGGGGGCTCCTGGTGGAGTCCTCGCCTTTTGTACAGGGGGCGGTGTTAATCGCTAGCTGTGGGATTAGACCAGGCGGGCGTTGATCGTCTTGGCGATCTCGGCGGCGTCGGTGGAACCCTTGACGGTGGCACGGAAGTCCTCGTCCATGAGCGCCTCGGCGACCTTGGACAGGATCTTGAGGTGCGTGGTGCCAGCCTGTGCACCTGGGATGAGCAGAGCGATGGCCACGTTGACGGGAGCGCCGTCCATGGTATCCCAACCGGTCACGCCGGACTCATCCTTAACGACGATGACGGCAGCCTCGGTAATGGCGTCGGACTTGGCATGCGGGATGGCGAAGCCCTCCATCATGCCCGTGGTACCCTCGGCCTCGCGGGCCAGGAAGGCGTTCATCACGGCGTCGGCGTCGCTGGCGATACCGGCCTTGACAGCCTGGTTGGAAACGAAGCTCAGAGCCTCGTCACGAGAAGCGAAGTCCTCGGCGACAAAGACGTTCTCAACCTTCACGAAGTCGGCAGCCTCGGCCTTGGGGGCCTCGACGGCAGCGGCCTTGGGAGCCTCGACGGCAGCGGCCTTGGGAGCCTCAACCGGCTTGGCTGCAGGAGCGGCCTTCTGGTTCTTCTCGAAGTCGTACTTCTTGAAGGCTACGAACAGGATGCCACCGACCACAGCGCCGATGAGGATCGCGAGGACCCACAGCGGACCGTTCTCGACAACGGGCAGGACCAGGAAGCCACCGTGAGGCGCCGGATCGTGAACGTTGAACATAATGGTCAGGATCGAAGCGATAGAGGAACCGAGCATCATGATGGGCATGACCGGCCAGATGTTCTTGGTCATGAACGGAATGGCGCCCTCGGTGATGTGAGTGCAACCAAGAATGAGGTTGACGATACCGGCGTCGTGATCCTCCTGGCTGAAGTACTTCTTGCCGACGACGACGGCGAAGGTTGTGATCAGCGGCGGAACGATGCAAGCAGCGGAGACGGCAGCCATGAAGTTGGTGCCGAAGTTGTAGGTATCGGTGCCAACGCCAGCAGCCAGTGCCTCGGTGAGCATAGCAGTACCGGTGACGTAAGCAGCCTTGTTGACCGGGCCACCCATGTCAAAGGCGCACATGCAGCCGATGGCAAGACCCAGGACAACGGCGCCAGAGGCGGACAGGCCCTTGAGGAAGTCCATCATGGCGGTGTTGATGGCAGCCATGGGGCCGGAAATGCCGAGCATGACCAGGCCGACGATAGCCGTCGAGAACAGCGGGTACAGGAAGATAGCCTTGAGGCCGTCCAGGTTCTTGGGCAGACCGGCAAATACCTTCTCGAGCAGCAGGATGACATAGCCAGCGAGGAAGCCGCCGACGATGCCGCCCAGGAAGCCGAAGCCCACGCCGGCGCCACCGGCGTCGATCATGCCGGTCTCGGCGTTAACAGGCAGGCCCTGAATGGCGATCATACCGGCGACAAAACCAGGGACGAGCGCCGGGCGCTTACCGATGGACTCGGCGATGTAGGCAGAAAGCACGGGAACCATGAGGTTCATGGCGATGCCGCCGATGATCTTGAGCATAGCGGCGAAGGTGTTGTAGTCGGCAGCCGTCGAATCGAAGGACGTGATGCCCCACAGGAACGAAACGGCGGTCAGAACACCACCGGCAACGACGAAGACCAGCATGTGGCTGACGCCGTTCATGAGGTGCTTGTAGATAACGTGGCCGATGGACTCCTTCTCCTCGACCTCGTCCTCGACATCGGCGGCAGCGGTAACCGTATCGTCGCCCTTGGCGGCGAGCGCGCGGTCAATCAGCTTTCCGGCGGCCTCGACGGACAGGGCCTTGGAAACGCCGACGGAAACCATGGGCTTACCGGCGAAACGCTCAGCCTGGACATCCTTATCGGCTGCGACGACGACGGCCTTGGCACCGGCGATCTCGCTCTTGGTGAGCTCGTTCTCGACACCGACCTGGCCATGGGTCTCGACCTTAATGGTCAGACCTCGCTCGGCAGCTGCCTTCTCCAGCGCCTCCTTCGCCATGAAGGTGTGCGCAATGCCGGTCGGGCAACCGGTGGCGGCGATGATGTCAAACTTAGCCATGTGTCCCTCCTTTTTAAGTTTTGCGCCCGCAGGCGCTCCCCTACACGCGCGTCCTTGCGCGCTTTTCTACAACTGAAAGATACCAACCTACCGTCCGCGTGAGAAGAGACAAGGCGCAATTCTCCGGTGAAAGGTTCTTTCATAACCGTAAACGGTAGGTGAAAGTTTACCATCAACACCTGAAACGGCAAGGTGTATCTTGTAATTGAAAATCCCCCTATACTATGACATTACAAAACGAGTCCGATTATCATGCCAACCAGGAGCCATCCATGACCGATAGTAGCAAGAGCGCACTTTCCCTCATTAGTACCCATCAGGGATACAGCGAGTCAGAGCAGCGCATTGTCGACTATATATTGGAGCACCAGTCCGAGGCGCCACGCCTCACGGCGGCTCAGCTCTCGCGCGCCGCCGCCACGTCCGAGGCGACCGTTTCGCGCTTCTGCCGCAAGCTTGGCTTTGGCAGCTTCCGCAGCTTTCAGTTTTCGCTGGCGAGGGATTTGGAAAGCCAGCGCAACGAGGGCCTGACTGACGAGGTCTCGCTCGACAATATGGAGCAGAGCCTTAAGAACATCCTGGCTGCCAAGGTGAGCGAGCTTAATGCGACCATCGACGGGATCGACCACGATACGCTGGCGGCTGTTGTACATGCCCTTAAGCATGCAGGGGTTATTGAGTTTGCGGCTGTGGGCAATACGAACGCGGTCGCGCTCGATGCGACATTTAAGTTTTCGCAGCTGGGCCTTCGCTGTATGGCGAGCACCATCAGCGAGACCTCGATCGGGTTTGCACTCACACTACGCCCCGGCGACGTCATCGTGCTCATCTCAAACTCCGGCAAATCGCGCCGACTGAATCGCATGGCAAAAGCGGCTCGCAACTGCGGCGCAACCGTAGTCGTCATCAGCAGCGACAGCAAATCTCCGCTCGCGCGTCTGGCAGACTACACTTTTAATACCGTCAACCACGAAGCGCTGCTGACGACAGGCGACTTTGCGTTCTCTAAGATCAGCGCCACGATGATCATCGAAGTCATCTACAACTTCCTGCTGCCCGAGATTGAAGACGCTCGCGAGCATATCAGCTACTACGAGGAGCTCATCCAGCCCGATAAGGTCGTTGAGTAAAACGCGTAGTGGGACAAAAATTTCAGTCTATTTTGTCCCACCAGCACCGCCGATACGACCTAGCCTCGAACTTCTTCGAGCATCTGCTTTGCGTGGGCCAAGCTTGCCTCCGACTGATCGCCGCTGAGCATGCGGGCAATCTCGGCGATACGGGCAGCGCCAGTCACCTCGTCCAGATGGGTTTGGGGAACGTCGCCGGGCTCTTTACTGACCACGTAATGCTTGTCGGCCATAACGGCGACCTGCGCCAGGTGGGTTACGACGATGACCTGATGCGTGGCGGCAAGATCGGCCAGTACACCTGCCAACGCACGGGCGGTGGAGCCGCCGACACCGGCATCGACCTCGTCAAATACCAGTGTGTCGACGCCGTCAGCATTACCCAAGACCACCTTGCTCGCCAGCATGACGCGGCTTAACTCGCCGCCCGACGCAATGCGGCGGAGGGGACGTGGTGTCAAACCGGCACCGCTGCGGTATAGCAATTCGTAGCTCGAAGGACCAACCGGCGTCCACTCAGCACGGGGAAGATCACGTGACTCCCAGACGAGCTCGGCACTACCCATCTCCAAGCGCGCCATCTGGCGGCCGACCTCGTGGCAGAAGCGCGGGGCCGCCGTATTGCGAGCACGCTTAAGTGCCTTGGCAGCAGCGAACAACTCGCGCTCGGCAGCACCAAGTGATTCACGCGCCTTTTTAATCTGCTCATCGCCATCATCAACCAGGGACAGCAGCTCTTGCGAGCGATCGCGCATGGCAAAAACATCGTCCATGGTGGGACCCCACTGACGCAACAGACCCTTGAGGTCGGAATACCGCTCACGCATGCGAGCGAGCTCGCGCGGGTCGAAGGCGACGCCATCGCGATAGGCACGAAGCTCGTTCGCGCTGTCCTCAAGGGAGATACAGGCATCCGAAAGCGCATCGGCAATGTCACCCAGTTTGCGATCGACGCTAGCCATACGGGAAAGCTCTGCCACGGCGCTGTTCACGGCATCGAGCGCTCCGCCTTCGGCGGCAAGCGATGCATGGGCATCGTTAGCTGTGGCAACCAGTACCTCGGCATGTTCGGAGCGCGGCAGCAGCTCCTCGAGCTCCTCGTACTCGCCCGGCTTGGGGTCGACCTCACCGATGCGCTCGAGGGCAAAGCGCGCCTCCTCGACGCGGCTCCCCTGCGCACGCGAGGCCTCTTCGACACGTCGAACTTCCTTGGCGGCAGCGCGCGATGCCTTAAAGCAGGCGCGGTACGCATCCAGCGCCTCGAGCGCAGAGCGCCCCGCCCAGGCATCGACCATCGCAACGTGATGCGCCGGGTCGAGCAAGCGCTGATGCTCATGCTGCCCGCAAAGATCCATCATCACGCCGACGCGCTCCGAAAGCTCGCGCACACTGGCGATGCGGCCGTCAATTTTTACGCGACTGCGGCCCTCGGCAGAAAGGCTACGCTGCACGGTGAACCCCTCCGTGTCGTGCGGCCCGTCGAACAAGCGCGCCTCGACGCTCGCCAGCGACTCGCCCTCGCGCACCGTCGACGAATCCGCGCGCTCGCCCAAAATAAGCTTGAGGGCCGAGAGCAGCGCGGTCTTGCCGGCGCCGGTCTCGCCGGTCAGGACAGTCAGGCCGGCACTCGGCACCAACGTCGCCTCGCGAATGAGTGCAATGTTAGAAACCTGCAGCTCATCGATCATGACGGACTCCGTAGAATACGCGGCTCACCGAGTTGTAGAAGCTCTCGGGGCCGTAATCGAGCAACAACACATCTCCGGGCCCGCGGCGCACCGCCACGCTCTCGACCGTGCCATCGCAGGTAATAAACTGTCCATCGATAGCGATCGCCGGAACGCTCGGGCGGTCATCGGACATAAAGATTTCGACGACATCACTCGGCGAGGTCAAAAAAGCGCGAGCCTGAATGGTATGCGGGGCGATGGGCACACAGACCATACCCGTGTAATCGGGGCTGACAATGGGGCCACCGGCGGAAAGCGCGTAGCCGGTGGAGCCGGTCGCCGTCGAAACGACGACACCGTCGCCGCGAAGGCGGTCGATATGATGGCCGGACACCGTGATGTCAAACTCAACCATATCGGACAGGGGGCCGCGCGTAAGCGCCATATCGTTGAGGGCAAACGTGCGCACGACATCCTTCGTGCCGTCTTCACGCACCGAAACGATATCGGCGGCGATGGTGGCGCGGCGGCTCACGTGGAGCTCGCCGGACAGGGCATCGCTCACAACCTGCAAAATGTCGCGCTCCTCGGGACTCGCGGCCGTCAAAAAGCCCAAATGACCATAGGAAAGACCGAGGATAGGAATCTCACGATGGTTGAGGATGCGGGCAGCGCGCAGCAACGTACCATCGCCGCCGAGCGTAATGACCAAATCGGAGCCGTCAATATCAGGCGTACTTTGAATCTTCGATCGCTGGTCGGCAGCCCATGCGACCTCATAGCCCTGGCGCGTCAGCCAAAGCTCGAGCATCAGGCCGCTCTCGACCGCCTCTTGCTTGTAGTAATTGGGAACCAGAAAGACCTTCATAGCGTTGCAGCTTTCTCGCTCAAAGCCGATACCTGGGATTGCAGCTCATCGTCGGCGCGCTCCCCGGGGACAAACCTTGTGCCGTACAAGAAAAACTCAACGTTGCCCTTAGCGCCATGAATGGGCGACACGCACACATCGACCGGGAACAGGCCCTTGGCAGCAAAGAGTTCAACTGCCGCCACAAGTGTATCGCGGCGCACGGCGGGATCGGTCACGATACCGCCCTCGCCCACCAGCGCAGCCGGCGCCTCAAACTGCGGCTTTACGAGCGTGCAGAACGAACCGGAAGGCTTCAGGCACGCCAGCACGGCGTCGATGATATTCGCGATGCTGGTAAACGAGACATCACACACGGCCAGGTCGATGGCGCCCGCATAGCCAAGCTCAGGCAGCTGCGTCACGTTGGTGCGCTCATGCAACGTCACGCGATCGTCCTGACGCAACGACCAATCGAACTGGGCGCGACCCACGTCCACCGAGACAACGTTCGCAGCGCCGCGCTTGAGCAGGCAATCGGTAAAGCCGCCGGTAGAGCAGCCCACATCCAGACAAGCAAGGCCCGTCGGATTGATGCCAAACGCATCAAGCGCGCCTTCGAGCTTAAGCCCGCCACGACCGACATAGGGAATACGCCCCTTCACGTGCAGCGGCAGGCCCGGAATCACCTTAAGACCCGGCGAAGTCAAGCGCTCGCCGCCGCTCGAGACCAAGCCGGCCATAAGAGTGCGAAGGGCATCCGCGCGATCGGCGCAGATGCCCTGTGAAATCAGTTCGTAATCAAGACGCACACGTTTCATGAATGCCATCAACCATTCGTATTCGGAGATGCGACCTAGCTATCCTGGGATTCGTTTGCCGCATCCTCATCGTATTCCTGCTCGAGCTTATCGGCCTCACGCGGCGTCAGCTCAAACTTGTCGACCATATCGACAGCGCGGGAGCCCAGCTCAATCGCTTCGTCAAACAGATCGAGCGAACGCTCCAGGGACGTATCCTTGGAGCGAACGGTAGCGATGATCTGGTCCAGACGGTCCGAGATCTCGTCAAAGTTGCGGACAGAACCCTCTGGCATGACTACTCCTCGAAGGAGTCGACGACAGCCTCGGCGGCGTCCGCATCCTCGGCCAGCACGCCAGCCTCAGCCTGAGCAACAGCAACCTTAGCGGCAGCCTCGGCAGCCTGGGCCTCCTCGCGAGCGCGATCTTCGGCCAACAGCTCCTGGTACAGGTCCTCGCCCGGCAGCTCCTCGCTGCGAGCGATCTTGCCCAGCACGCCGTTGACGAACGACGCGGACTGGTCGGTGCCATAGGCCTTGGCAAGCTCGACGGCCTCGTTGATCACGATGGCGTCCGAGACCTCCTCGTCGGTGAGGAAACGCATCTCGTAGACGGCGATACGCAGCAGGTTGCGGTCGGCGCCGGGCATGCGCATAAGATCCCAGTTCTTGGCAACGGAGCGCAGAGCGCAGTCGATGCGGTCGATATGCTCGTAGGCACCGCGGCACAGCTCCAGCGCATAGGGGTCGAGGGGACCCTTCGAGATCAGGAAATCGCCCTCGAGGACGCGTTCGAGCGGGCTGTCCGTGGCCTCGGCCTGGAACAGCAGCTGCAGCGCCTGACTGCGGGCAAGCGTGCGCCCGCGATAAACCTTAAGGCTCAAAGGTTACTCCTTGGGGAAAACGAGGCCGTCGATGCAAACGTCAACGCGCTCGACCTCAACGCCCACCTGGGCATCGATGGCGGCGACCACGGCGGCGCGAACGGCCTCGGCGAGTTTCTTGAACGGATAGCCAAAGAACACCACGACACGCACGGTGAGTGCGAGCTTGTCGCCGACGACCTCGGCCTCGACCGCCGGCTCGGAAGCCGGGGCCTTGGACGAGAGCATCATGGAGACAAGGTTGGTGGCAAGGTCCTTGACGCCAACGGAGGCGATGCCCTCGACATCCGACACGGCGCGCGAGACGATGGCGGTCAGAACATCGGGCGAAATGCCGATGCCGTCAATCTTGATTTCCTGGGGCATGAGTCCTCCTAGAAGAGTTGGTTGCTAGACGCGGGAGACGAACTTGCCGTCGCGGGTGTCAACCTTGATGACCTCGCCCTCGTTGAGGTACATGGGGACCTGGATGACAGCGCCGGTGTCGATCGTGGCCGGCTTGGTGGAACCCTGGACGGTGTCGCCCTTAAAGCCCGGGTCGGTCTGGACGATGGTGGTCTCGATGAACATCGGCGGGGTCACGCCCATGAGCTCGTCGTCGGCGAAGAGCAGCTGGCAGATGTCGTTCTCGCGCAGCCACTTGGAGTTCTCGCCCACCATGTCCTCGGGAACGGGAACCTGCTCATAGGACTCGTTGTCCATGAAGATGTAGTCGGTGCCATCGTTGTAGAGGTACTGGAACTCACGGGTGGTGAGCATGACGCTCTCGAACTTGGTACCGGCGTTGCAGGTGTTCTCGACGACGCGGCCGCTCTTGATGTCGCGGGTCTTGTAGCGCACAAACGCGCCGCCCTTGCCCGGCTTGACGTGCTGGAACTCGACGATGGTATAAACCTTGTCCTTAATACGGAGACCGAGGCCGTTCTTGAAGTCGGCGGTAGAAATGGTAGGCATAGCGACCTTTCTTCTTATGGGCAGAACGCACAAGCGTCCAAATTACATACGACCGAAATTATACACTTGCAGACGGCGCCTGCAGCGAGCGCATAAAAAGAGAACGCGGGGCGCCCGAATTGCTCCGGACGCCCCGCCCCAAACTATCTACCGAAGTAGACTAGCAATCGATAACGTGAAGGTCATGCGGCGTCTTGGTGAAGGGCTCGTAGCCGTTCTCGGTGACCACGCCGTAGTCCTCCAGACGCACGCCGCCCACGCCGGGCAGGTACACGCCGGGCTCCATGGTGATAACCGAGCCGACCTCGATGATGTTCTTGCTGCGGTTGAAGTTGGGCAGCTCATGGATGTCGATGCCCACGCCGTGACCCAGACCATGGTTGTAGTAATCGCCATAGCCGGCATCGCCGATGATCTTCTTGGAAAGCTTGAAAATGTCGTTGCCCTCGACGCCCGGATGAATGGCGGCGACGCACTCCTCGTGCGTACGGCGCACGAGCGCGTACAGGTCGAGCTGTTCGGGCGTGGGCTCGCCCATCACGACGGTACGCGTCATATCGGAGCGATAGTCGCAGTAGCCCGCGCCGTAGTCCATCAGGACAAAGTCGCCCTTCTCGATCACACGGTCGCTCGGAACGGCATGCGGGTTGGCGGTGTTGGGACCGCTCGCGACGATGGAGCCAAAGGCCAGGCTATCGGCACCGTTAGCGAACATAAAGTTCTCGAGCTCGTTGCGGACCTGCTTCTCGGTCATACCGGGCTTAATATAGCCGAGCATGTGCTGGAAGGCGGCGTCGGTGATCGACTGCGCATGGCGCATGAGCTCGATCTCCTCGGCGTCCTTGATGGCGCGCATCTTGCGAATGTCGTCATGCATCAGCGGCAACATGCAGGCGACGGAACGATCCTCCAGACCACGCTGAATACCCTGGTAGAAATTGATCTGCATATCGTCCTCGACAGCGCAGACGCGGCACTTGTTGGCCGCGATCTTGCCGGCGACCCAACCGGGGATGGTGCCCTCGTCCATGTCGTAGACCCAGGGGCTGCCGGCGGGCGTGTTCTCCTCAAAACTGTTGAGATAGCGCGAGTCGGTATGGAACAGGCACTGGTCGGCCGTAATAAACGCAGCGTGCGGAAACTCGAAGGTGTAATCGAAGACGCCCTTCACGCCCGTAAGCCAACGAAGGTTGGCCTCGTCGCGCACCACGATAGCGTCGTAGCCGCGCTCAGCCATCAGGGCACGGACACGCTCGATACGACCGGCAGGACCGGCAGCAAACTCAGACATGCAGATTCCTTTCTTGTTGTCTTCATAAAGACGGGACGGGCTCAATCAACGTACGGAATCGCGAGCGATTCGCAACCGATTGGAAACCCGCCCCTCAACATGATACGAAAGACTATGGATGTCAATAAATCCTAGAGAAGATCTTTGCGAGAAGCCAAGTATGCGTGAGCATGGCGGTCGAGAACCTCGTCCTCAACGCTCGTTAGACGAATGGCGCCGAGCGCCGCGGGCAGCGGCAACATGCTACGGTTCGAGCGGACAAACTGCTGCCTGCGGAACTCCTCGATATATGCGGCAGGCTCCAGATCGAAGGCGAGCTCCTCGATACCAAAGTCCTCCAGGCAGTCATCGACCTCAAAGACGTAATCGATATCAAAGTCGCAGGCATCATGTGCTAGGCGCGCCTCAAAGCGCATGCCCTCGGACAACAGCTGGTAGGCAGGGACCTGCGACGCGGCATCGCACAAGCAGGCGCGCAGGGTACGCTCCCCCGTCTTGCCAAAGTCTAGAGCGTGGCGGGCGCTGGGATTCGTAGCCATCAGTACGTCCTTACGAGCAGTCTGAGACCACTGAACGGCATTGACGAGCGCGACCTCCTCGCCCGCGAGAATCTCGGGGACGGTCTCGGCAAACTGATTCCAGCGGGACTTGCTGCTCGAAAGCATGGTGCCAGCAAGTACCACATAGCCGAGTTTGAGGTCGTCGGGGTCCGCCTCGCGAACAAGATCAAGGTCACACACGACCAAGCCCGGCTCGGGACGGAACGCGATAGCGGGAAGCGCATTCGCCGACGAGGCAACGAGCGGCTTCATGGTCGTCGCGACCGTGAGCATGGCGTCAAACGTCGTCGGCAGCAAGGCGCACTCGGTGCGACCGCACCACTGATTGGCACACCAGCAAACGACTGAGCAGGTCGCCGTGTCGCCGACAGCGACAACGAGATCGTCACAGGTAATGCCATTAGCCGACAGGGCGCCAAAGACGGTATCGGCATCGACCAGCGTAGCACCGGCAGGCGAAACCTCGAGGACGAGCAACGACACGGCAAAACCGGCGTCAACCAGTGCATGCTCGACAGCCTCGCCAAAACGCTCGGATGTAGCGTCGTTCCAAACCACCATCGCGCGCTTAGGCTTGCCCACAGCCGAGGCAAACATGCGCGGCAGCTCCTCGAACGCGCCCAATCCGACGCGGACATCGACACTGCGGTTTTGGAAATTGATAAGTTGACGGCGAATCATAGCAGTCCACGCTCCAAAAGCATCTCGGCACAAAGGTAGGAAACGTCCTCGAAGGACTTGTTGCGAATATCAAGGGTAATATCGGCGGCCTGGCGATACAGCGGACGGCGATGCTCAAACAGGCGTGCAGCGTGCTCGGGCGAGCGGAAATCGGGCCGGGTATCGGAGCGGCGAATCTGGCGCAACGAGTCCTCAAAGTCGCCTTCGAGGTACACGCATATACCCATCTCGTGCATCAGCTCAATGTTCACCGGCGTCTCGACGATGCCACCCCCGCACGACACCAGCAGGCTGCGCTCGCTTTGAAGCGAACGGAGTGCCGAGGTCTCGAGCTCGCGAAAACGATCCTCGCCCTCGGTCTCAAATATCTCGGTCACCGACTTGCCACATCGACGCACAACCAAACGATCGGTATCGATGAATCGACGCTTGAACATAGTGCCCACGTTACGCGCGAGCGTCGACTTGCCCGCGCCCAAAAAGCCGATAAAGAAAATATGGTCGCAGCCGTGTTTGATGTGCTGAGACATGGCGAAACCTATTCCTCGCAGGGAAGGTCGCGCAGGGCCCGGCGCTCAAAGATACGGAAGATCTGCGTGTACCACAGGTCCTGGGTTGCCTGCGGCTTGACCAGAATAGTGTCAACACCGGCAAAATTACCGCTCCACACGTCTGTGTACAGCTGATCGCCGATCAGCACCGCCTCGTCTGCCGTGGCGCCGAGGCGCTTAAGACCCGCCTTCAAGGCAAACGGGGCGGGCTTCATGGCGTGGCTGATGGCCTCGAGTCCCAGGTCGCGTGCAGAGCTCATGACCTGATCGCGATGCCAGTTGTTGGACACCATGCACAGCTTAAAGCCTTTGGCGCGGGCGGCATCGAGCCAAGCAGAAACCGCGGCGGGAACCTGCTCGGTGTCGCGCGGCACCAGGGTGTTATCACGATCGAGCAGAATGGCGCGCTTGCCGTCGGCCCACAGGGTATCAAGGTCGATGCGATCGACCGAGGCAACGTATCGTTTGGGGCTAAAAATCCTCATGCTAATTCCAAGACTGTTGATGCTCTTCGTAGGTTTGCGAGAAGTACTCCTCGTCCTGCGTAATGTAGAAATACAGGTCATCGGAGTCGGTCGGCTCAAGCGTGGCTTTGAGTGCCTCGAGCGACGGAGAGCAGATGGGCGTGGGCGGCAGACCCTCGTGCTTATAGGTGTTATACGGACTATCGCTCTGCAGGTCGTCGGCGGTAACCTCGCCACCGGTGACATACATCATGGTCGCATCGCTGTTGAGATAGCGCAGACCGTCGAGCTTGCCGGCAAGGCGGTTGTAGAAGACCGAGGCCACGTGCGCACGTTGATCGGCGTTGAGGCCCTCGCGCTCAACGATAGACGCCAAGTTGACGATGTCGTAGTCGGACATCTCCACACCGTAGCGCTCCTTGATCTTGGCTTCGCAGCTCGCAAAGTCAAGCGACTTGTACTCAGTCTTAAACTGATCGAGCATGGCGCGAATCACTTCATCGGCCGTCGGCGAATCGCCTAACGAATAGGTCTTGGGAAACAAGAAACCCTCGAGCGAGTCGTTGGCGGCACCCTTAAGGAAGCTATAGTCGTCCACGTAGTTGGAGGCCTTGGCCTGGTTGAGGAAGTCTTCCTTAGAGATGCTGTCGTAGGCCTGGGCCACACGGTCCGCAACTTGATCGACCGTCAGGCCCTCAGGGATAGTCAGCGCATTGGTGCCCGCGTTAGGGCCTTCCATGAGCTGCTGAACAACCTTGGTCGCATCCATGAGCGTGGTGAACGAGTAGGTGCCAGGCTTAAGCGACATATCGGCGTTGAGCTTTTTCACCGCCGCATAGTAATCCTTGGGATTTTCGACGATATGGTTCTCGGAGAGAATCGAGGCGATCGTATCGCCCGAAGCACCGTCGGGAATGGTCACCGTAACCTGCTGACCAGCCGTGACCTTCGTATCCTCACCGGTAAAGAAGCCCTTGACGGCAGGCACGACAAAGAAAGCGATAGTAGCAAGCGCGATTACGGCCACCACGACGCCGACAATCATGGGCACCGGGGAGCTTTTCTTTTGGGCACCGCGACGAGCATGCGTGTTGTAGCTCGAGCGGGTCGCCGGAGCAACGCCATGCGAACCGCGAGCGTGATGCGAATGCGATTGGGGGGCCTGCGTTCGCTGGGTAGGTGCCTGCTGCTTAAAGCGTGTACCGCCAACAGGCTGGGCCGTACGAGCAGTTGGCTGCTGAGCCGCGTGAGAAGCCGGATGCTGAACCGAACGAGCAGAAGGCTGCTGACCCGTCCGTTGAACAGGTTGGGCCGAACGAGAGGAGGACTGCACTGGGCGCGCGGCAGACTGAGCTGCGCGCTGGGTCGGCTGTGCCGGACGCTGGCCAGGCTGGGCAGGGCGCGACGCCGGCTGACGTGTACGATTCGGCTGGCGCGGATCGGGAGCGCTAGGCATGCGAAACCTCCTCGTTTTTACGATCAAGCCACGTCTGCAAAAACAGGCTGGCTGCAATCATGTCAATCTTGCCCCTCATCTGCTTTTCGTTGAGGCCCTGCTCTCGCAGGATTCGTTTGGCCTCCTGCGAGGACAGACGCTCATCCTCAAACTCCAGCGGAAGTTCGAGCTCGTCGGCAATCTTTTGGGCCACGGCGGCGACGCGCTCGGCCTGGGGGCCAGGCTCACCGGCCATGGTCAAGGGACGCCCGCTTACCAGGATATCGGGCTCATAGTCCTCGACCAGGTAACGGAACGTCTTTGCCATGCCAGTGACCTCAGCAGCCGGAAGCACCTTGACAGGCATCGCCATCTTGCCATCACGGCTCGAGACGGCGATGCCGATCCTGGTCTCCCCTATGTCCAGCGCAAGCGCGACCACAGCGACTACCTAGATTCTTAGGCGCCGAGCGCGATCTTAGCGGCCGCGAGGGCATCGGCGATGCCGGCGGCGTTCTTGCCACCGGCCTGGGCCATGTTGGGACGGCCGCCACCGCGACCGTCGACCAGGCCCGCGATCTGCTTGATCACGTTGCCGGCGTGGAAACCGGCCTTCACGGCGTCATCGGAGCCGGCGGCGAGCAGGGCCGGGGTGCCCTTCTCGGTCACGCTGGCAACGACGCAGGCGACAGGACCGGCGACCTTCTGGTGCACGGTATCCCAGACGTTTCGCAGGTCAGCAGCCTCAAGGCCCTGGAGCTCAGCGACGACGAGCTTGTAACCGTCGAGCTCGACGGCGCCCTCGATGGCGCCGGAAATGGCATCGGAGGAGCCACCGGTCAGTGCCTTCTTGAGCTTGTTGGAAGTCTCGCGCAGCTCGGCCTGCAGGTTCTCCACGCGGGCGGGAACCTCATCCACGCGACACTTGAGCGCAGTAGCGGCGGCGTCGACGAGCGCCAGACGGTCGGCCATATAGTCGAGAGCACCCTTAGAGGTCACGGCCTCAATACGGCGGACGTTGGAGCCCGTAGAGGACTCGGAAATGATCTTGAACAGGCCGATCTCGGCGGTGTTGGCGGCATGGGTGCCACCGCAGAGCTCACGGGAGAACGGCTGGTCCTCGGCGCCCACGGAGACAACGCGGACGACATCGCCGTACTTCTCACCAAACAGAGCGACAGCGCCGGCAGCCTTAGCCTCGTCGATGCCCATAACACGGGTCACGACCGGCTTGGAAGCGAAGATTTGCTGGTTGACCAGGTCCTCGACAGCCTGGAGCTGCTCGGAGGACAGGGCCTCGAAGTGCGTGAAGTCAAAGCGCAGGTGCTCGGGCGTCACCAGCGAGCCAGCCTGGGAGACATGCTCGCCCAGGACCTGCTTAAGCGCGGCGTCGAGCAGGTGCGTGGCGGTGTGGTTGCGACGCAGGAAGCCACGGCGCTCGGCGTCGAGCGCGGCGGTCACGGTAGCACCGACGGTCAACGTGCCCTCGGCAACGTGGGCGACGTGAGCATACAGGCCATTGTGGTTCTTGGTATCGGAAACGGTCAGCGCAACGCCCTCGGCGGAAAGCTCGCCGGCATCGCCCTGCTGGCCACCCATCTCGGCGTAGAACGGGGTGCGGTCGAGCACGACCTCGACGTCCTCGCCCACGGCAGCGGACTCGACGGACTCGCCATTGCGAACGATGGCGACAACCTTGGCGCTCTCGATGACGTCGTTGTCATAGCCGTCGAACTCGGTCGCGGCAACCTTGTCGGAAAGCTCGACCCACACGTCGTTGAAGCTGCCCCAAGCATCGCCCTTGGCGTTGGCGCGAGCGCGGGCCTTCTGGTCCTCCATGCAAGCGGTGAAGCCGTCCATATCGACGTCGTGGCCAGCGGCGCCGGCGATCTCGACGGTCAGGTCGATGGGGAAACCAAAGGTGTCGTGCAGCTTAAAGGCAACGTCGCCCGGAAGGACAGTACCCTCGGCAAGCGCGGCCAGGGCCTCGTCCAGGTAGACGCGACCGTTGTCGAGCGTCGTGGAGAAACGCTCCTCCTCGGAAGCGACGATACCCTTAACGAGCGCGACGTTCTTGAGCAGCTCGGGATAGGCCTCGCCCATCTGGGCGTTGACCTCGTCAATGAACTTGGTCAGGAAGGCGCCCTCGATGCCCAGCAGGCGACCGTGGAACACGGCGCGGCGGAGCAGGCGGCGAAGGACGTACTCGCGACCCTCGTTACCGGGGAGAATGCCGTCCGAGATCATAAAATCGACGGCACGAGAGTGATCCGCGATGATGCGCAGGGAGCGGCTGGCACCGGAGTAATCGTCGGCGTCATAGGTCTTGCCGCTGATCTTCTCGCCCAGCTTGATGAGGTGCTGCATCAGATCGCCGTCGTAATTAGCGGTCTTGTGCTGCATGATGGCGGCCATGCGCTCCAGACCCATGCCCGTATCGAGGTTGCGGTGCGGCAGCTCCGGCATGGAGCCGTCCTCCTGGCGGTCGTACTGGGTAAAGACGAGATTCCAGAACTCCAGGAAGCGGTCGCAGTCGCAGCCGGGCTTGCAGTCGGGGCTGCCGCAGCCGACCTCCTCGCCCATGTCAAAGTAGATCTCGGAGCACGGACCGCAGGGGCCGGTGGGGCCAGCGGCCCAGAAGTTGTCGTCCTCGCCCAGGCGGGAGATGTGATCCTCGGCAACGCCCAGGGAGCGCCACACGTCATGGGTCTCGTCGTCCTCGGTAAAGACGGTAAAGTACAGGCGATCGAGCGGCAGCTTGAACTCCTTGGTAATGAGCTCAAAGGCCCAAGCGCAGGCCTGCTGCTTGGAGACGCCACCAAAGGAGAAGTCGCCGAGCATCTCGAAGAAGGACAGGTGACGGCCATCCTCGCCGATGCAGTCGATATCGTTGGTGCGGACGCACTTCTGGCAAGAGATTGCGCCGATCTCCTTCATGGTCTTCTTGCCCTGGTAATACTCCTTAAACTGGTTCATGCCAGCGTTGGCAAGCAGCAGCGAAGGATCGTCGGGAACGAGGGACGAAGAAGGATAGAGCTTAAGACCGCGCTCCTCAAAGAAGTTGAGGAACTTAGAGCGAATCTCAGCCGTAGTCATTGACGGGTAGTCAGCACTCATAGAGGGAATCTCCTCGGTTTCACATCGAAACAGTTCAAACGTAACGATATTACCATCCCACCGCGCCTGTGCAAAAAAGAGGGCCGCCAAACAGCGACCCTCCAGCGAAAGTGCACGTTAT
>CAKUBM010000036.1 GCA_934643145.1 uncultured Collinsella sp.
TCAAGAAGGAGTAACATCGGGATTTGCAGCGACGGACCTCAGGACGCTCTTACACCACGTCTGCGCGCGCGACCCGGGGGTACATCAGGATCAGAAAGAACATCCCAGCCTTTTTATGCAATTCGTAATGGAAAGTATGCAAAACACCTAGAGATAGCATTGCTGCTGTCCAAATTGAGCGCGCGGGGAAGCGGCGCCTCCGCCCCGCGCCCAGATCAAGCAGGGCGGGGACGCTCCTAACGAACCCCCATTGGCAAACAAACGCGGCTCGAGCGCCATCCCAAAATAAGCTGCCCGAGCCGCGTTTAACGGTAAGACATGAATACTTAGCGCTCGTAGATTAGGTTGCCTGCCAGGTAGGTGGCCTGAACTTTGGTGTCCTGGAGCTCTTGGGGGTCGATGGTGAATGGATTTTGGTCTAGGACTACCAGGTCGGCGTATTTGCCGGGTTCCAGGCTGCCGAGGTTTTGCTCGTCGCCCGCTGCATAGGCGCTGCCCAGGGTGTAGTTACGCAGAGCCGTTGCCGCATCGATACGCTCACTCGGCAGCCAGCCGCCCTCGGGCCAGTGGCTTTTGGGGTCTTGGCGCGTGATAGCCGTGTAGAGCACGTTCATGCTAGTAACAGGCGTGATAGGGCTGTCGGTACCGAAGGCTTGGCGAATGCCGCGCTGTTTATAGGTCGCAAACGGCCACATGATGCGGCTGCGCTCCAAGCCCAGGTCGCGCTCCGGACCACCCGGGTCGAGCGTGATATGGCAGGGCTGGCTCGAGGCGACCACGTTGAGCTTGCGCAGGCGGTCGATGTCCTCGGGCAGGAGGTTCTCCAGATGCTCGAGTGTGTTATGGCCGTGCTGGGGCAGGCCGTACAGGTCGGCGGCCTCCTCAAAGATATCGAGCGCGGCATGGATGGCACCGTCGCCGATGACGTGGATGCGCACGGTGTGCCCGCGCTCCGCAGCCGCCAGAACCAGCTTACGCATACGCTCGGCAGGAACTGTCAGACGGCCCTGGTCGCCCGGGAAGCGCGGGTTGGTATAGGGCTCGGTGAGATAGGCCGTGTGTTCGCTCGAGACGCCGTCGAAGAACTGCTTAAAACCAGGCGCCGAGAGCAGCGCATTGTTCGCGTAGCGGGTCTGCAGTTCTTCTAAGCGCGATTGGTCATCCAGCAACGTGGGGAACAGATGAGCTCGAATGCCCAGCTTGCCGGCTGTTTGCAGCTTGTCATAGACGTCGTCGCGGATAAAATCGCAGCCCGGCATGGGCATGAGCGACATGTCGCAGATCGAGGTGATGCCCTGCTCGGCCATGCGCTTCATCTGGTCGGCGTAAGCGCTCGCGATGCGGTCCTCGCCCAGCCACTCAAGGCAGCGCGGTAGCAGCTGCATGGCAGCCGCCTCGTGAGCAATGCCCGTGAGCTCGCCGTTTGCGTCCTTGTCGTAGCTGCCGCCCGCCGGCGGCTCGCTGTCGCGCGTGACGCCGAGCGCCTCGAGTGCACGGCTGTTGAGCCAAAGCGTGTGCCCGTCGCCCGAATACATAACGCAGGGACGATCGGGGAATGCCGCATCGAGCGACGCCTTGGTAGGATGCTCGGGCGGGTCCCAACGGTAGTCGCGCCAGCCCTGCGTCACAACCCAAGCGTCATCGGGCAGGTCCTTGGAAAACTCGAGCGCGTGCTGCACCAGCGCAGCCTCGGACGTGCCCATATCCATGAGCATGTACGGCGAGGAGCCGACCGAGGTATGGAAGAAGTGCAGATGAGCGTCATGGAAACCTGGGCAGACAAACTGCTCGCCGTAGTCGATAACCGACGTGGCGGCAGGAGCGGCGGCAATCACGTCATCGGGCTTGCCGACTGCGACGATACGGTCGCCTGCGATGGCAATCGCCAGCTCGCGGGCGGTATCGATGCCGTCTTGCGCGGTAAAGACGTTCTTGGAGCGGATAATCCGATCGATATGTTGCATGGGCATCCCCATCTCTGGCAGGAAATTCAACACCCCCGAGTGTACTCCCCCGCCCTTGTAACAAAACCCCAAGCGGCAAACGGCAACTTTACCAGCCCTAGCGGCAGGTGGCATACTGGAGAGAGCCTGTACGATTTTGCGATCAACCCAGCAAGGAGCAAATCGACCATGACGAAGACCAAGGCACAGCAGATTATGGCGGCGACCGAGGCTCGCGCGGCTGACGACGTCACCGCAGCCATCAAAGATATCGCTACCGAGTTTGAACCCTACATCATCAAGCAGCGCCGCCACTTCCATAAGCACCCGGAGCTGAGCCTCGCCGAGGAGCGCACGACTTCTGACATCGCCAACCAGCTCGACGCCATGAATATCCCCTACGAGCGTCCGCTCAAGACCGGCTTGGTGGCAACGCTTCGCGGTACCGCGCCGGATGCCTACCGCGAGGACGGCACGCCACGCCGCCGCATCCTGCTGCGCGCCGACATCGACGCCCTGCCCGTCACCGAGCAGACCGGCGAGGAGTTCGCCAGCGTCAACGAGGGCTGCATGCACGCCTGTGGCCATGACTGCCACATCGCCATGATGCTCGGCACGCTGCAGATCCTGCGCCATATGACCGACGACATCCACGGCGAGGTCCGCATCGTCTTCCAGCCCAGTGAGGAAAACGGCCAGGGCGCGAAACTCATGATCGGCACGGGCGTGCTCGACGGCGTCGATGGTGCCTACGCCGCGCATATCTGGAGCGAGGTTGACGCCGGCACCGTAAGCTGCGAGCCCGGTCCGCGCATGGCCAATACCGACTGGTTCCGCATTGATGTCCGCGGCACCTCGTGCCATGGCGCCATGCCCCAACGCGGCCACGACGCCGTTATGGTTGCCGCCGAGATCGTCAACGCCCTGCAGACCATCGTTTCGCGCGAGATCAGCCCCTATGAGCCGGCTGTCATCACCGTCGGCGAGCTGCACGGCGGCACCGCGCGCAACGTTATCGCCGGCACGGCCTACCTCGCCGGCACGGTGCGCACCTACGGAGATTCGACCCACGAGGAAATGCCGGAGCTTATGCGCCGCATCGTGGAACATACCGCGGCCGCCTTGGGCGCCGAGGCAGAGCTCACCGACTACACCATCGCCAACTACAAGGTCGAAAACGACGCCGCCTCGAGCGAGCGCTGTCGTCAGGCCGTAATCAAGTGCTTGGGCCCCACCGGTCAAGGCCATTACCGTGGCACGCTTTCGGGCGAGGATTTTTCGGAGTACCTGCGCCGCGTACCGGGCGTGCTCGCCTTTGTAGGTACGCGCAACCCCAAGATTGGCGCCACGTACGCCCAGCATTCCTGCTTTTACAAGATTGACGAGACCGTGCTGGCAAAGGGCTCCATGGTGGCCGCCCAGTATGCTATCGACTTTTTGGCCGAGCCCACGCAAGAGGAGCTCGACGGCCCCGCGATTACCGCGGTCGCCGAAACCAACCCCGATCTGGCCGCCAAGTTGCGCTCTGCCAAGGCGACGACCGCCGAGGCTCGCGACGCCATCCATGATGCCCGAACGGCTCGCCATGCCGCGATCAAGGGCATCCACGACGCACGCGCTGCTGCACGCCGCGAGGAGAAGCACGACGAGTAGTCGATTCGCTGGCATCTCGCAGTCATAGCCACATCGCGATGTCAAAGCGGGGGCGGACGTATCGAAACGTCCGCCCCCGCTCATTCTTCAAGCGCTATTTCTACCATTTCTACCCCGTCCCCAAATGGCAGACGGCGTGGCTACTCGTCCTGAGGCTCCTCGTCGGAGCTTGGCTCGGACGCCGACTCAGGTGCAGGTGCAGGTGCCGGCTCAGGCTCAGGCTCAGGCTCAGATGCCGTCTCAGACTCGGGCGCCGGTTCAGGCTCGGGCGCCGGCTCAGGCTCGGGCGCGGGAACAGGTGCAGGTGCCGGCGAAGCATCCGGAGCACCGTGACCCGAAGGAGCGGACTTCTTCTCGAAGGGCAATACAAAAGTCAGAACGTCGTCCTTATCCTCATCGGCCCATTCGCTTGCATAGCGTGCAACCCAATAGCCAACGGCACGGTGCTTGAGCATCTTGCCAAAGACCGTGAGGAATACCGTGACAAACGCCGTCAGCACCAAGAACAATACGAGCGTGATGCCACCGCCAGTAACAAGCGCCTCAATAGCCGTAGGACGGTAGTAGTAGCTATACATACCGACAGAGGCAATGGTGCCAAAGACGAACGTCAGAATCCAGGTGACAACGTTGGCGACCAGGCCCGTCAAAAACTCGGGAAGGAACGAAGCACAGAACAGCTTGGTCTTGTTGTGCTTAAACGCCGCCCAGACCTTGTCGAGCGAAAACGCACTCTCCACACGACCAGTCACCGCAAAGTGCATCACGGCGATGTCGGCGAACATTTTAAAGAAGACCCCCAGGACCGCCGTGGCAATCATAGCCAGGACAAGCAAGCCAAGCGAGCCAAACAGCGCAGCCTCGAGCGCATAAGAGCCGTAATAAGAATACGAGCCCGCGGCGCCAATTACCACGCTCTCCACCAGCGAAAGCACTACACCGATAACGGGAATGGCAGCGATAACCTCGAGCACGACCGAGATAACGCTCGAAAAGACTCCGAGGCCAAACGACGTTGAACGCATGAGTGGACGATCCATACCGTCATCAACCTTGAGCGAAAGATCACGGCCCCACTCGATACCAAAGCCGGAACCGCACACGCTCGCAATGCAAGCCGCCAAAAAGCCGATGGCAGCCGCAATGCCGCCAATAACGGGAATAAACAACACGAGCACCGACACAACGCAAATCAGCGCCGGCAAAAACGCGATTTGGCATACACGCTGAAGCACACCCGGAGTCTTGGTCATATCTTGGAACGCCTGAGCCACACAGCCCTTTGGCGCATTCGCCACGGGCGGTTGCGGAACAAACTGCTGGGGCTGAGGCTGTCCCTGGGGAGCGGGTCCAGCGGCACCGGCATTAGGAGCACCACACGCGCCGCAGAACTTGTCGTTATCGCCCATGGGGGCGCCACACTGCGAGCAGAACATAGAATCATCCCTTCGTATCTTGAGCGAATCACTTGGATCGCAAACGATGTCTTTAGCATCATTATTGCCCAATGTGGGGTCAAATACTCAAAGATGACCGATTTGCAAGGTACACGGCGCCAGCAGGCGGTTCGTTGAATACGTCTGCGTTAGTTCGTTCCGCGGAAACCCTTGCCGACGATCTCGGAGCTGTCGACAATCGTGATAAAGGCACCCGGATCGATCTCGCGCGCGTAGCGACGCAGTTGCACGGCCTCGCGACGACTCAGCACGCTCATGATCACCGTCACGCACTTGCCCGAGAAGGCGCCGTAGCCGCGGCTGATAGTCGCCGTACGGTTGAGATGCTTGACGATAAACTCCTCGACCTTAAGGGGCTCGGAACAAATGACCGTGCACACCTTACGAAGGTGAATGCTCTCAATGGCTTTGTCGACCACAAGCGTCTTGGCAAACAGGCCGAGTACGCAATACAGACCGACACGCGGGCCATACAAAAAGGCCGCGATGGTCACGATGCCGATATCGACCAGCAGCAGCGCACGGCCAATCTCGAGCGTGGTGCGGCGTTTGAGGATCATGGCGAGAATGTCCGTGCCGCCCGTCGAGGCGCCGATATCAAAGACGATAGCGCTGCCGAGCGCCGGCAGAATCACGGCAAAGCACAGGTCGAGCCACATATCGCCCGTCATCGAGACATCGGTCGGAATAAAGAGCTCAAACAGCGAAACATAGGCGGACAGCGCAAACGAGGCAAAGACACTCCACAGGATTGCCTTGCGCTCCAAAAAGATAAAGCCCAGGATGACGAGCACCGCATTGATAATCCACATAAAAACGCCGACGGGCAGGGTCGGGAACAGCGTGGACAGAATGACCGACACGCCCGAGGTGCCGCCAAAAGCAAAGTGATTAGGTGTTTTAAACGCAACGATGGCAAAGGCCGTGAGGATCAGGCCCAAATTGAGCTCGGCAAAAAAGCGCGGAAAGCCCGGCTCCTGACTGCGCTTGCGACCAGCGCGCTCGCCCCGCTCGATAACATCGCGATCGACCACGCGCTCCATCGGCACTACGGGAGGACGATGCACCTCCTCGGCAGCACGCGACGCCGCCTCTGCCGCAGCGGCCTCAATTGCCCATGCCTTGCTTTCTGTTTCGTGCTCGTCGGCCATTACGGCAACCCCTCGTTAACAATTTGGAAACAATGCGCCCATTAGAGTAACGCGGAACGCGACGATTGCAACCCCTAGTTAGACGAGCGGTATGCCTACATCGGGAGCGTACAAAAACGGCCGGCCACGCTTTTGCTTGCGCGGTCGGCCGTTTAACGTTTTCGCAGATAAAACCTGCCAAAACAAACCTGTCCCCTTTTGGAAGGTTATTCGTGCTGGCTGGTGCGGTGCTCATACTCCTCAGGGGTGATGACATCCTCGATGCGCAGGTTGACGCCCGCCACCTCAAGGCCGGTCATCGCGGCAAGGCGCTCGGTGACACGTGCCTTGACATCGTCGAAGATCGCGGGCGCATAGGCGCCGTACTCGATGATGACGGAGATGTTGACGACCACGCGATTGTCATCGGTGACCTCAACCGTCACGCCCTTGGTCAGATTCTCGGCACCAAACTGCTCCTGCACAAAGTGCATGAGGTTACCCTTCATGCCCAGAACGTGCGGAACCTCGCGGGTGGCCATGGCAACGATCTTCTCGATCACACCGTTGGAATAGGTCAGCGAGTCCTCGGACTCGTCCGCTTCCTCGTCATCCTCATCCACATCGGACTCGGCCTCGACGAGCGCCTCATCCTCGAGCGTTACGCCCTCGGCGTCGGCGGTGACGGTCTCGTCTGCCTCGAGCTCGGTATCGGCTACATCGACCTTCGTATTAAAAGCCATGGTTCCTCCTTATGCCTGCCGCGGATGCGACAGTCGAATACATATTAGCGGCCGCTAAACAGACGGCCGAAGAAGTTGACGATCCCGTTCTCGCCGTCGCGAATTTGGCCGATCACAGCGCCGATCAGCACGAAGAATGCAATGACGAGCGTGTCCCACAGGCCCAACGTGAGCACCAACACAGCGAGGATAAAGCCAGCGACGGCGCCGAGCGTGGTGTTGGGATGACGCACAGCATAGCTCCAGATGGCAGCGCCCGTACCCTTGATGAGACCCATAGCCTCGTCAAAATCCGCGGCTGCCGCGTCTTGCAACTCGGTTGCCTCTGCTTTGGAATCAACAGGTTCGCTCGCCGGTGTGGCGCTCTGGTCAATCGTCAGGCGCGGCGTACGAGCGGTCTTATCTTGATTGGTATCACTCACCGGAAACCTCCACGGTCTGGACGGTAGTCTTGGACGGCAAAAAACGGACGCGCGCGGTCGTACCTGGCGTGCCGAGCATGGTGTCGCAGGCTTCCTCGATGCGCTGCTGCATCGAGGAAGCCAGAGATGCCACGTCCTTATCGTCAAGCGCGATAGCCTCGACCTTAAAACGGACGTGCGAATCGTCGGGGCCTTGGACGCGTGCCTCGACATGCTCGACCATCACGCGGTCGTCGCGCTCGGCAGCAGCCCTGGCACACGAAGAAAGCGCCGCAAGGGTAACCTCGATATTGCGCTCCCCCGCCGGATGCACGCAGGACGGCTCGCGACGGGCGAACATCAGGCGGAAAAAGCTTGCCAGCACGCCGATCGCCACGACGCCGGCGCACGCCGTGACGACGACGCGCGGCATGGGGTCGCGCATCAGCAGCATAAAGCGATACGTATACGGCCCCCAAAACTGGCAGACAAGCGTACCCAGCGCCACGATGGTGGCGGCAAGATACACGATCGCTAGGGCTCGTTTGAGTACGCGCACGCGGCGCTCCCTTCAAATCTCGGCTCTCGAAATGCAAAACGGTTCGCATCATTATAAAAGAGCCGGGTCCGGTGCTCTACGCACGCGGATCCGGCTCATCTATTCCACGAGGCTTGCATGCTCGCTTCATTATGCCCAGATATGCACGGCTTAACCCGTGCAGGCGCTACTCCTCCTCGAGGGCAGCGATGACCTCGTCGGTCATGTCCATGGTGCTGTAGACGTCCTGGACGTCGTCGAGCTCCTCAAGACGGTCGATGAGGCGCTGGACCTTCTTGGCGTCGGTACCAGAGACCTCGGTCGGGGTGGTCGGGACCATGGTGGTCTCGGAGCCCTTGACCTGGACGCCCTGCTCCTCGAGCGCCTTGGAGACAGCCATGACCTCGTTGGCAGTAGTCCAGACGATCCACTCCTCGCCGGCGTCCTCGTAGTCCTCGCCACCGGCCTCGGCGATAGCCATCATGAACTCATCCTCGTCACCGGCAGCACCGTTGGCGATCATGGTCTCCTTCTTGGCGTTCTCGTCCAGGATCTCCTTGGCGACGACGATCTGGCCCTTGCGCTCAAACTGGAAGGCGACGGAGCCGGAGGTGCCCAGGTTGCCACCAGCGTGGGAGAAGGCGGAACGGACATCAGCGGCGGTACGGTTGCGGTTGTCGGTCAGGCAGTCGACGTAGACGGCGACACCGGCGGGACCGTAGCCCTCGTACACGATGTTCTCGTAGACGGCGGCGTCAGCACCCGAACCAAAAGCCTTGTCGATAGCGGACTTGATCTTGTCCTTAGGCATGGACTGAGCCTTGGCCTTGGCAACGGCAGCGGCGAGGCTGGCGTTGTTCTCGGGCAGCGGGTCACCGCCGAGACGGGCAGCAACGGTGATGTTGCGGCTGAGCTTGGAGAAGAGGGCGGAACGCTTGGCGTCCTGCGCGCCCTTACGATGCTTGGTTGTGGCCCACTTAGAGTGTCCGGACATACGTGTCTCCTATCGGTTTCGACCTAAAGCCCAGCGCAGATGCTCGGGCAATATAAACAAACGTCGTTATGATATACCTACTGGCCTGCGAGATAAACCCCAAAATGAAGGCGTCGTGATGATACAGCCCCTTGGTGCAAAGTAACCTGACCCCAATGCACCAAATTAGGACCAGAGGAGGTCGCTGCGGGTGATGGTGGCGCCGATGGCAAAGGGCATGCAGGCGATGACCGGATACAGGTAGCGCATGTAGGTCGAGCCGTTGCAGGGACCGATCAGGCACACGGCGAGCACGCCCAACAGCGGCACCCAGATCGCCAGCGCACGCCATGAATGACGACGCAGCAGGTAGACCACCACGGCGATCATGATCCACACATAGGTGGCCGAGCTCATGGTGAGCGAAATAAACGGGATGCGCTGCACCGCCACACGGTACAGATTGATCAGGTGGTCACACCAGCGCACCACGTTGCTGTCAACCGGATGGAAGTCGAAGTACTTGAGGTTGTCGGGGCGCGCCATGATCTCGGCACTACGCGCCGTGCTGTAGACCCAGGCATCGCGCGCGCTCGGATAAAAATAACCATAGTAGTTATTGATAAGCGCCGAAATATAGCACTCGGGATCCTTCTTAAACATCTGGGCCCATACCTCAAAATAGGCATCGATGTCCTCCTGCGAGGCGTACTCGTTAAAGCAATTTTTGACGGCGTCCGACTTATCCGGGTTGTAACGGCGGCCCAGATTCTCGTACTTTAGCACACGGTCGATCACGGCACGCTCTTCGTCGGTCACCAAGCCGTCGCAAGGAGCCTCCACGATGGTGCCGTCCTCCTTAACCGTGGGGTTGACGCCCGAGTTGAGGCCGTCGTGCTTTTGAACGAAACGAGCCGTCTGCTGGAACGGAATCGAGAGGATTTCGCGCTTGGAACCAGGCGTGATGTCGTGCGCCGGCATCAAGACCTTGGTGAAGTACATATTAGAGGCAAGGCAGAGTGCAAGCACCGCGAGGACGCCAACCCAGCGGAAGCGCGGTGTGGCGCATGAGACCGCGGTGCCCGTCTGCTTGGCTGCACGACGAGCCACATGCGCGTCCCATGCGCAAAACGCCGACGCGATTGCGCATGCCGCCAGGGGAAACACCAGGCCGCCGTTGCGCAGAAACGTGGAACCCATGGCAGCCAGCGCAAGCAACAGCCAGTCATGGCGCGCAAAGAGCACGGAGGCTTTCTCGCCCAATCGCTCGGCATTGGCATCGCGACGGGGCAGGCCGCAGGCAACGAGCTTAACGGTCTGCACCAGTAGCAACAAAAACGCGTCGGCAAAGAGCACGTCTTTGGTGAGCAGCGCCGCGTAGTTGGAGAACATCGGCATAAACGCAAAGAACAGCAGGATAATGCCGCGGACCGGCAGACTCACGCCCAACTTGCGCAGCGACGAGATGGAATAGGCCATGCAGGCGGCCGTGATGACAAACTGGGTGCAGGTGTAGATGGCAAGACCGGCGTTGGCGCTGTTGAACAGCGAAAGCCCCAGCTGTACGCATGAGCCAATAATGGCCGTGTGCACCACGGGGTGATGCCCGTTGAGCAGTACGTTGGGATTGAGCAGACGCAGGTAGTCGCTCGTGCCGTTGGGATAGTTGAACCACTGGCGAATCTGCGCACCCGTATCTCCCATAAAAAGGCCGGGCAGCGAAGCGATGAGCGTGGGCGCCCAGGCGATCATAAGCACCAGGAAGGGCCCGGCAAAGGGATGGGCCGAGAGCACGGCGTGAGCCACACGCCATATACGGCCAAAGTGCGCCTCGGAAAACGGGATGCGCCGAGAGCTCAGCCAATCTAGACACTCAAAAGCCAGATAGAAGGCCACGATCGCTAGGAGCATCCAGCCCGCGCCGCCAATCCAGGCGCAGATGATGCGGGCCTTGTCGCCAAGAACAATCTCGGCCGAGTCGGTGAGGTCGTAGCTGCGGCCGAACACCATGCAGATGGCGAAGAACAGCGACGGCAGAATGATCGACGGACGCCAGGTGTCGCCACGGCCAAAGAACACGTAGCGAAACGGCAAGGTGAGCAAGCAGGCAAGCGCAAGCAGCATGACCGCATCGGTGTGGCCGGCAAACGAGAGAAGCACCTCGTAGCACACGTACAGCATGCCCGAGGCTTTGGGGTCAATCGCCAAGACTGCGTTGCTCGACACCGGGGCGGGATCGATGGAAAACGCCGTGGTCGCCAACAGCGCGAGCAGAAATGCGATGAGCGTCTGCTTGGCGGGGTAGCGCTTAAACCAGACGATGCGAGCGGCATCGCGCGCAGCCGTTGTGGAGAGGTCGGAATCCTTCACAGTCCAAAGAGCCTTTCTAGAAACCTGCCAAAAAGGGACAGGTTTATTTTGGCAGGTTTTATCTGGGGAAACGTTACGGTTCTGTCATCGTTGCCCAGCAAACCACCACAAAGGTGCCCGTCCCCTTTGTGGTGGTATGTGGTGGTTAGGCGTCGAGGTAGATGCGCTGGGGGCGATTGCGGTGTCGGCCAAAGATGACGAGCGCCAGGCCCGCAATAACGAGCGGAAGGCTCAGCAGCTGACCCATCGTGATGACGCCGCCCAGCAGATAGCCAAGCTGGGCGTCGGGCACGCGCACGAACTCGACGAGGAAGCGGACGATGCCGTAACCCATCACAAACACGCCCATAAACGTACCCTGGGGCAGCAGCGGCTTTTTGCGGCTGAGCACCTGCAGAATGCAAAAGAGCACAATGCCCTCAAGAAATGCCTCGTAGAGCTGGGAGGGGTGACGCGGCATATCGCCCGCGGTGCCACCGAAGACCACGCCCCAGGGCAGATCGGTCGGCTTGCCCCACAGCTCACCGTTGACAAAGTTGGCACAACGGCCCAGACACAAGGCCAGCGGCGCGCCGATGACGGCAAGGTCTGCCAGAGTCCATGCGTCGAGCTTATACATGCGGCACACGATGATGCCGCCGATAATGCCGCCGACCAGGCCACCGTGGAAGCTCATGCCGCCTTCGTTGGTGGCAAAGATCTCGAGCGGGTGCGCCCAGTAGTAGCCGTCGCCGTAAAAGATGACGTAGAACAGGCGGGCGCCGATGATAAGGCCAAAGACCACACCGACCACGACGCTCGTCAGGTCGTCAATCGTGATGTTAAAGCCCCAGCGACGCTGCGTGCGATACATGACGACCGCCGTGAGCAGAGCTCCGACCACATAGGCCAGACCATACCAGTAAATCGTGATGGGCCCCGCCGAAATCGCGACGGGATCAAGCATATGGTAGAAGTCGTTGAGCATGTCGACCCTCCTACTCCCTACATACAAATGCGGCCGCGGGCCTTGCGCTCGCAGCCGCATATTTGGGCGTAACGTCTATGCGGAGTATGCCGTCCGCAGCTTTCGCATCTTAGAACGGCGCGTACTCGTCGTACAGGTCGTCGGTCTCGCCGGAGGCATTGACCTGCTCGACACGGGTAACGCCGGGCACATGCTCCTTCAGGATGCGCTCAATACCCATGGACAGGGTCAGCGAGCTCATGGGGCAGCCGGCGCAAGCGCCCTGCAGCTCCAGTTTGACGACGCCCTCGTCGTCAACGCCCACATACTCCATATCGCCGCCGTCGGCCTGCAGGTTGGGGCGGATCTCTTCAAGAACCTTCTTAAGCAGCTCTTCGTTAACAGCCACAGGGGCTCCTTTCTCACAATTACGCGGGCGCGCCCGCGGACAGAAGCTATGTTACTACAGCCATGTACCCGCTCACGAGCCGTCCATGCGCGCGGACGCGACTTTCACGAGTAGTCAATTTGGGACGGGGCTCTTTTAGCTGCTTTTGCCGGCGCCCGACGCTAACACAGGCTGCTGCTACTGCTGAGCCTGTTCCCCGGTGCCAATGTGAACATCGACGATAACCTGGCGGTAGCTGATGCCGCAGGAGTCGAGGATGCGGCGGCTGATGCGTCCATCATCGGTGTCGGCGTACTTGTTGTCCAGGTAGACGACCTCGCCCACGCCCACCTGCGCCAGGATCTTGGCGCAGTCGTGGCACGGGAACAGCGTAACGTAGACCGTGGAACCCTCGAGATCCTTGAGCGAGCCACGGTAGTTGAGCACGGCGTTGGCCTCGGCATGGACCACGTAGTTGTGCTTGTCCTGCAGCGGGTCGTCGCTCGTACCCCACGGGAAAAAGTCGTCGTTGAGCGCCGAGGGTGTACCGTTGTAGCCCACCGAAAGGATGCGGTGGTTGGTGCTGGCGATGCACGCACCCACCTGCGTGTTGGGGTCCTTGCTGCGGCGCTGCGCGGCGATGGCCACGCTCATAAAGAACTCGTCCCAGCTAATGACGTCCAGGCGCTTGCCTGACGAAGTTTGATGAAGATCGTCCGACATGGCAGACACCTCCGTAATCGCAATAGTTTGACCCATTGTAGCAGGTGAAAGGTGGAGGCGTTTGTCCCACCGGCGCCCTCACTTTTACACGCGGCGGGGCTTTTGGTTGATGCGGTAGAGCTCGGCGAGACCCCGCAACGTCAGCGCGTCATCTACCGTCAGGCTGTGGCCGACCAACGCCGCGAGCGCCTCGGCATCGTCGCCGGTAATGACGATGGGCACGCCATCCTCCCCCGCCGCCTTGGTCGAGCGCATCTCGGCAAGCACCATGTCGAGCATGCCGTCGATGCGGGCTACCTCGCCCAAGACCACTCCCGAGCGCATGGCCTCGCGCGTGTTACGGCCGATGACGTGCGTCGGTGCCGAGGGCTCGACCTGCGGCAGACGCGCCGCAGCGGCCGAAAGCGAGCGGGCGCCGAGCGCCAGACCCGGCGCGATGACGCCGCCCACAAAGGTACCGTGCGCGTCGATGACCTCGATATTGGTCGTCGTGCCCAGGTCGATCACGATGCACGGAGAGCCGTAGACGGCACGGGCCGCCACGGCGTCGGCGATGCGGTCGGGGCCGATCTCGGCCGGGTCGTCGTAGTGCACGGGCATGCCGGTCTTGAGGCCCGGCCCCACGGTGAGCACGCGTCCCGTGCAGGTACGGGAAAGCGCCGCCTTCCATGGGCGTTCGAGCGCCGGCACCACGCAGCTCAGCACTGCGGCCGCGGGAACGAGTGCACCCGGCATGCCCGCATCGGCTGCCAATGCGCCCATGACCTGCGCGAGCCTCATGCGCGCCTCGTCTGCCGTAATGCTCGACGGCGTCGTGATCTCGCACGTCGCAAGCGGGCATTCCTGCGCCGCGGCCGAATCCTCGGCAAACAGGCCAAAGCGAATGAATGTGTTGCCCACGTCGACCGTCAATATGTATGCGCAGCCATTAAGCATCGTCGGCGCTCCTTTCGTCTGTCCAGCAGTATATCGCCTACCTAAACCAGTCATCCCAAAATGACTAGCTTGAGGCTATACTGGTGCGCGGTCGCGCGCGAGCTCACGCGGCGGCCTTTGGTAACCCGACTTCCCGCGCCGTATCCGTAGCGGCGCTCCCGGGGGAAGCGGATATACGCAAAGGAGTTCTATATGAGCAATCCCTCGAACCGCGCCTCGATGCGCGGGCAACTCACGCGGCGCGGCGTCGTCATCGGCGTCCTTGGCTGCGTGATTATCACGGCAAGCTCGGCCTACACCGCCCTCAAGATGGGCGCACTCCCCTGGCCGATCGTCTTCGCTGCCGTCATCTCGCTGTTCTTCCTTAAGCTCATGGGCAACGCCAGCCTCAACGAGGCAAACGTCACCCACACCATCATGTCCGCAGGCGCCATGGTCGCCGGCGGTCTGGCGTTTACCATCCCGGGCGCCTGGATGCTGGGCTATGCCGACCAGATCAGCTGGCTCGACATGTTTATCGTGGCACTCGCCGGCACCATCCTGGGCCTGCTGGCCACCGCGCTCATCCACCGTCACTTTATCGTGGACGCCGCGCTTGAGTTCCCCACCGGCAACGCCGCAGCTCAGACCCTGCGCGCCACCGAGGCCGGCGGCAAAACCGGCAAGCAGCTCTTTGGTTCCATGGCCATCGCCGGCATCTATAGCGTGCTACGCGACGCCCTGGGCGTGGTGCCCAGCATGCTGTGCACGCTCAACATCCCCGGCGTGACCTTTGGCATCTACAACTCGCCCATGCTGCTCTCCGTCGGCTTCCTCGTGGGCTTCGCCCCGGTCGCTTTCTGGTTTGCCGGCGCGCTGCTGGGCAATTTTGGCATCATTGTCGGCGGCACCGCTGCCGGTCTGTTTGACGTTGTGACTGCGCAGGGCATCGTCAAGTCCCTGGGCATGGGCCTCATGATGGGCTTTGGCGTCGCCGTCGTCCTCAAGGACATCCTGCCGCAGGTCGCCGGCATCGTCCGCGGTCTTGCCGCCGACAGCTCCACCGACACCGACGAGCAGTCGCTCATCTCGGGCTCCCTTAAGCTCGACGCCGGCATCATCGGCCTGGGCGCTGCCGCCATCGCCGTGATCATCGCCATCGTGCTTGACCTTGGTCCCGTTCCGGCCGTCATCGTGACGCTGTTCACCTTTGTCACCACCATCATGAGCGCACAGAGCTGCGGCCAGACGGGCATCGACCCCATGGAGATCTTTGGCCTCATAGTCATGCTCATCGTGGCAGCCTGCGCTCAGATCGCCCAGGTCAAGCTGTTCTTTATCGCCGGCATCGTTGCCGTGGCGTGCGGCCTTGCGGGCGACGTCATGAACGACTTTAAGGCCGGCGCCGTGCTGGGCACCAACCCGCGCGCACAGTGGATCGGCCAGGCCATCGGCGGCATCGTGGGCGCCCTGGTCGCCGCCGCCGTCATGGTTGCGCTCGTCACCGCCTATGGTCCGGACGCCTTTGGCCCCGACAAGAGCTTCGTTGCCGCGCAGGCAAGCGTCGTTGCCACCATGGTCTCGGGCATTCCGAGCGTGCCGTGGTTCGTCGGCGGCTTTATCGCCGGCATCGTCATGTACTGGCTCGGCATTCCAGCCATGATGATCGGCCTGGGCGTGTACCTGCCGTTCTACATGTCACTCACGGCATTCCTGGGCTCCTGCGTTAAGCTCGCCTACGACAAGTGGTCCGCCCACCGCGACGCCACCGCTGGTCTTTCCGACGAGGAGAGGGCTGCCAAGGACGCCGCCTTCCAGGAACAGGGTCTGGTCGTTGCCAGCGGCCTGCTCGGCGGCGAGTCCATCGTCGGCGTTATCCTGGCGTTTGTCTCCGTGGGCCTGAGCCTGCTGGGCTAAGCTGAGCAGCTGCTCGACAGCAACCATATTGCCTACGATTTGCCCGGTCGGTAGCTTTCACGGCTACCGACCGGGCTTTTTGATATCGAAACAAAGAAAGGCCAGCGCGCTGCGTATGACAGCGCGCCGGCCTTATCGGTTAAGCCATCGAAGCGCTCCTGCTATGAACCGAAGTTCGTTGCAGAAACTACGCTCGAAACGCTACATCTGCTTGCGACGACGATCACTCAGCGTCACACCAGCGGCCACGAGGGTGATACCGCCGATGACGAACACCTCGCCCGCAAGAGCGGAGTCATCACCGGTCTGGGCGAGCGCGGCAGGCGCAGCCTGTTTCTTGGCGACAGGAGCCTTTGCAGCAGCCTGTGCAACCTGAGGCTTGGCCTGCGGCTCAGCCTTGGGATGATACTTGTCGTACTCGGCCTGAGCGGCAGCCAGGGCATCCTTGGCATCGCCAAGCTCAGCCAGCGCGGCGGCATAGGCGTCGTTGGCATCGGACAGCTTGGCATCGGCATCGCTCAGAGCAGCCTTGAGACCAGCGGCGGCATCGACGGCA
>CAKUBM010000037.1 GCA_934643145.1 uncultured Collinsella sp.
TGCTCGCACGAAGGCCACATTAAGTGGCCTTCGGCTCGTGCGGAACTTGTATCGAGCAAAGCCCCAAACCGCTCCCATAGCGGTTTTCCGTTCCGCCGTTCTAACGAACGGCGGCTGACTCGACGCTGCAAACGCCTCTGATGGCCAATCTGCCGTTCAACTTCGGGCGCATGGGCAGAAGCCCTATGCGCCCTTGTTTCACGGCACCTTGGCTCATCAGAGGCGTTTTCGCTGACTATCCTCTACCTATACTGTTTCAATTTGCTATGAATGGCGGTTCTGAAAATGCCTAAGCGTTCTGGCTCATATGTTGTGCCGTTCTCGTTTGATTTGCTTTCGTTTGGTGAGGCTGTTGGGCTGGCTGCTGATACGGGGCGGATTTCTGGGGATGCTGGGCCGTTGTTGGAGACGGTTGTCGATATGCTCGATGAGCTGGGGCGTCCTGATGAGTATTTTGATTGCATCCAGGTTGCTGGTACCAATGGCAAGACTTCGACGACGCGTTTTTCGGCTGCCATTCTTCGTGGCGAGGGGCTTAAGACCGCGCTGTATACGTCGCCGCAGCTGGTGCGTTATCCCGAGCGCATGGAGGTTGATGGTCGCGTAGTGAGCGATGAGGCGTTTGCCTGCGGTGTTTCTGCCGCCGTTGAGGCGGGGCGTCGCGTGAATGCCCATCGTGTGGCGGCGGGGGAGCGTGCCTATACCATCACGCCGTTTGACCTTTTGACGGCCGCTGCACTTGTGGTGTTTGCCGAGGCTGCGGTGGATGTTGCCGTGCTTGAGGTTGGCATGGGCGGACGCTGGGATGCTACGAGTGCGACCGATCCCGTCGCCGTTGCCATTACGGGCATCGGGCTCGATCACACACGTATTTTGGGCGACACGCTCGAGGCCATTGCGGGGGAGAAGGCTGCGGTTATCAAGCCCGGGCGCCTGGTTGTTTTGGGCGAGGGTACGCATGAGGCGAGTGTTCAGCGTGTGATGGATACGCGTTGTCGCGAGTGCGGCATTGTGCCGCTGGTGGTGAGCCATGCCACGACCAAGGTGCCGGCGCATGTGGGCGATACGGTTGAGTTTAGCTGCACTACGCCGCGTGCGATTTATACGTCGAGCATGGTCAAGCCGGCGTATCAGCCGCAGAATGCTGCGTGCGCGATTATGCTGTGCGAGGGGTATCTGGGTCGCGAGCTCGATCATGACAAGCTCGATGCGTCGCTTATGGGCTGCCCCACGCCGGGCCGATTTGATGTGCTGGGAACTGATCCGCTCAAGCTGATCGACGCCTGCCATAACCCTCAGAGCTGCGAGAACTTTGTGAGCGCACTGGACGAGATCGATCCGTGTGTAGAGAATCGCCCCACGCTACTGTGCGCCGCGCTGGCCGACAAGGACGTGGCGGGTATTGTCGATGTTTTGATCCCGGCCTTCCCGCGCGTGGTCGTAACCCAGACTGATTCCGATCGCGCCCTGCCGGCAGAGGAGCTCGCCGCCCTGGTGGACGCCGACAAACTCGCGGGCGTATACCCCAGCGTATCTGAGGCCCTCGCCGCCTTCGAAGCCGCGGGTGAACCCTTCGTAGCAGCCGGCACCATCACCCTAGCCGGCGAAGTAGCCGCCCTGCTCCGTTAACCCATCCCCTCATCAGTTGCGGTGAAATAGGGACTGTTTGGGGCTTCTAACTGCAAAAACAGGAACTATTCCACCGCAACTTAGCAAAGCAGTCTATTTGGGACGGGACGGGGCTTTTTTGACTACCCTGCAAGTGGGTAGTCAAAAAAGCCCCGTCCCAAATTAGCTACCCTGGGGTGCCCGTTTACGAATTCGTTTCTGCCGCTTAACCTGTAACATATTGCATAGTTCCTCCCACGAAGGATATGCTCAACTTAACTTGCCGATCGGACCTGTGCTGTTTGGTCCGTTGAGCGTGTCGGGAGGAAACATGAACAGAAGGCATGTTAACGCGGCCATTACCGCGGGTTTGGCTCTGACGATGACGGTCGGCTCGGTGCCGCCGCAGGCGTTTGCCGAGATGATGCAGGGTGATACCACCCAAGTCGTTGCCGAGCAAAGCGATGCGACGGGTGCGGCTGCCGCATCTGCGGACACCACCCAGCCAACTTCGCAAGACCAGAGTGAAGATAAGATTGTCTCTTTTGCCAGCCTGAACGAGCTGCACGTTGCCGAAGGCTCCGACGCCACGCTGCCCCAAACCGTGGCGGCAACCTACGAGAGCGGTGCCACCAAACAGGAGAACGTAACCTGGAAGCTGAACGGCGCTGACGCTCCAGCAACCCTGTCTCAACTGCCCGCCGGCTCGTATGAGTTCGAAGGCGCTGTCGATGGCGCCATGCAAACGGTCAAGCAGCGCGTGATTGTCGAGGCCGCTGCGGCAGACCCGGCAGCGGCAGAACCGGCGGCGGTAAACGCCCCAGATGCCACCGTGACGAGCAGCGAAAGCAACATTACCGTTGAGTCGATCGACGCTAACCCGATTCTAGAAAAATACGTCGGCGCTGATTACTACGGCCAGATCCAATCTTCGAGCGTTAAGGTAAAGCTGTCGGATGGCACTGAGACCTCGGCTTATGTTAATTGGGACGAAAAGTCGCAGACGGCATTTGATACGGCGACGGAGGAATCCGAAGTCCCCATCACCGGACAGATTACCGGCGTTAGCGTGAACAACAACTGGATCACGCTCGCGGAGCCGTACGAAGTGAGCGGCGTGCTTAAGGTATACGTTCCTCGCTCAACCAGCAATGGCCTGTGGTCAAAATGGACTGCGGCAGGCATTGCGCCCACGCTTCCGACTGACATTTCGGTCGATTATTCAAATGGCCAGTCTTTCTCGTGCCCGGTTGAGTGGAATGAAATCTCGGCAGACCAGTACCAAAAGGAAGGAACCTTTGTTGTCGAGGGGCATTTGAAGAACTATCCTTCCATGCTCGCGCACTGCACGGTTGCAGTCCGCGCGGTCAAGAGCGTCCAGACGGAGTTAACGTGTACAGCTCTTATCGGCGAGACCCCGTATCTTCCCTATTCAGCTTCGGTCGTCTTTGATAATGGTGCTACCGAGCAGGTCCCGATATCTTGGGACGCTGTCGACGCGTCGCTTTACTCTAAAGCGGGAACGTTTACGGTCAAAGGCAAACTCAATGGTTTCGATTACCGTGAGGTTACCTGCACCGTTACCGTCAAAGATCCTAAGGATGTGCTCGATCTTAATTCACTGAGGTTCGAGCGCGTTGTCGGAGACAACACTCCTCTTAGCACGTATGTCTATTTCCCGGTTACACAGTCAAATAACACTACATACACCCAAGGCTATCAGGTTAACTGGGACAACGCCGACGTGTCTCAATTCCAAAAGGCCGGTACCTATACGGTCACGGGCACGCTCACATCGTATAATGCGCCAGCCGTTAACGGTCTTAAGGTAACCGCTCAGGTCGAGGTCAAAGAAGTTGCTTCTATCGACGCTCTTACGCCCGTTAACACGCCCGTCGGCGTACGTCCTACAACGGGTGGCGGTCTTCCCAGCAGCGTTGAGGTTGCTTTTACCGACGGTACAAAGAAGCAGTGCAACATTGCATGGGATCCCATTTTGGACACGCAGGTGGCAAGCGAGGGGTCGTTTAATCTTTCCGGTTCGCTGTCGTATTGGACCAATACCTCATCTTCATCGTCTACTCAGGTGGAGCTGGGTGACAGCAATCGAGTCACGGCGACCATCTCCGTCCGCGCCCTGCAGATGCCTTCCTCGACATCGACAAGCACGCTTATCGGATGCCAGCCCAATATGCCGGGTTCAATTGAGGCCACGATGTGGAATGGCTCGCGAGGCAATTTCCCCGTTCAGTGGTCGACGATTAGTCAGGACGCCCTAAAGAACCTTGGCCAGATTACGGTTAGCGGATACTTTACCGGCTCTAACATTCCGGCTACGGCGACGGTCAATGTGTGCGATCTTGAAGACAGTTACATTGGCAAGATTCCTTATGTTCCCGGCGCAGGTCTCTTGGCTCCGGGTTATGCGACCACGTTGTATTTATCGGACGGCAGCTCCTTCTATCCCAGGTACTCTTCGGGGAATTCTTATAACTGGGATGAATTTCCCCAAGAGCTGTTGGACGGCAAGCCGGGCGAGTACGAAATTACCGGCACCATTGCCGGCTCGCTGGCAAAGATTAGCGCCGTCGCAGTGTGCGACGAGGTCAAGGGCGTCAATAACTATAACGATAGCGGCGTGACGCTTGGACAGTCGTACGAGGACTGGCGTGTTATCTACCCCGGCGAGGAAGTTAATCTGGACTATTTCACTGTTTCTGGCGCTCTGCAAAACGGAACGGCCTTTAACGACCTGCACGTCAACTGGGACGCCTACGATAGGTGCCCCCAGAAAGACTGCACGATCACTGGAACGGTCGCCGGAACGACAATCCCGGTGAAAGTACATGTCATCGTGACTAAAGACTGGGAGGCTCAGCCTCAGGCCATTACGGTGCTCAAGGGCAGCGACGGTTCTGCCTTGCTTCCCAACTATGTCGAGCTTGTCAGCCCCGATGCGACTGAACACCCGGAGTATTCCCGCAAATACGCCGAGGCCAAGTGGAATACGAAGGGCTTCGATTGGACCCAGGGCGGCGTGGTCCGCGGTACTGCAACAATTAGCTTTAGCACGGGATACGGCATGCAGACGGTCGATGTTCCGATTGCCGCCACCGTTAAAATCGCGAGTAAGGCAACCTCAGTGCAGGGCGGAACCATATGGACCGTCCCCGGCGTCAAGCCGATCCTGCCGGAATACCTTGAGGTTCGATACGACAACGATGTGTCTTCTGAGCCCCAGCGCGAAAAGGTCACATGGGACCGTGTCGCCGCTGACGCGTATGCCAAGGATGGCTCGTTTAAGGTGAAGGGCAAACTGCAGGGTGGTGCCGAGGCGACTATAACCGTCGATGTCTGCTCCGTCACCTCTGTCGCCGTTCCTGAACGCATCAACACTGCCAGCGGTGTTTTCCCCGAGCTGCTGTGGAATGTTACGGTTGCCACGAGTGACGGTAAAACTCACAATGCCCAGGTTCAATGGGATGGCATTCGCCCGTCGGTTTACACCGGAGAGCCGGGGAAGGTCACGACGGTGTCTGGTGCGCTGTTCGCAAGCGGGCTTAACAATGGCTATGGCGAGGGCACGAACACCGGCCTCACTGTTCAGACCAAAATCGTTATCCAGGGCGTGGAGAAGGCAATCGACAACGGCGAGACCGCGGTGACCACCAGGGCCGGTACCGCTCCGACCATGCCGTCCAAGATGGCGGTCGAGATGAGCGACGGCTCCGTTTCGACGGCGGCTATTGATTGGGACCCGATTGCGCCCGAGAAGTACGAGCAGCCCGGCACGTTCTATGCGACGGGTCATGTGGTCGGCTTTGATGCCGCTGCTGTTATGGCGCTGCTGGACGACGACGGACAAAAGATCGGCGTTGATGAGAACGGCAACGTGACTGCCAAGGTGACGGTTGCCGACAAGAAGGCGAAGAAGGTCGCGTTGCAGCCCGAGGCAGTCGTGGTCAACACTACTGCCGGGTCGATGCTGGAACTGCCAGATGCCGTGTCCGTGTATTTCTCGGATGGCTCAGCACGACACATTCAAAGCAGTTTGGGCGGCATCGAGATCGAAAAGTGGACCGACACCGACGGCATCGACCTCTCCAAGCCGCTCGCCAAGAAGGGCACATACAAACTCGTCGGCAAGCTCAAGGATGTCGACAACGTCAACGCCATCGTGTACGTCAACGTCTCCGAGGCGCCGCGAACCATCACCAAGCTCGAGGCCAAGTCGTTTAGCGTTGCCAAGGGTACGTCCAAACAGGACCTGTATGCCCAGATGCCCAAGCAGGTTGTGGCGACCTATTCCGATGGCTCGACCGATCTGCTCGACATTGACGTGTGGGATCTTTCTAACGTCACGGACAAGCTGCTCAACGGAACCGGCACCGTGGAGATCACGGGCACGGTTAAGCTCAACGGTGCCAAGGTGACCTGCAATGTGACCGTGGTGGATCAGGATGCCCAGACGCCCGACCACGTCGAGCCGATCGATGCTATTGAGATTGCGGATAATGCCAAGGTCAGCGACCTTATGGATAAGTTGCCGTCCAAGGTGTCGGTGGTCATGAAGGACGGCAAGACCAAGAACGAGACGCCCGTTAAGTGGTCTCAGGTCGACAGCCTGGGCCGTGCCGGCACCGAGTTTGAGGTCACGGGCCTAACGGACAACGGCATGACCGTTAAGGCTCAGGTCAAGGTGACGGCGCATATTGTCGACATCGATATCGCTGAAGACATTGTTGTCGTGCGCGGCACCAAGGCGGACGACGTTTTGGCCGGGCTGCCTGCCACGGTCACGGCGATTTACTCGGATGACACCGAGTCCGATGTCGATGTGAAGTGGGACACCAAGGGCCTCTCCGACAAGGACTTTGCGAAGGAGGGCGAGGTCACGGTCAAGGGCAAGGTTGCCGGCACCGATCAAAAGGCAGAGTGCACGATTACGGTCGTGAAGAGTGATGCCGAGATTCCGGCGTCCGTTGAGCCTGTTGCGGGCGTTAGCGTTCCCGAGGGCGCATCGGCCGACGCCGTGCGTGATGCGCTCAAGGGCGTGAAGGCGACCGTTCGCATGAAGGGCGGCAAGACGACGGCGGAGTCCGAGATCACATGGACTGAGGTTCCTGCCGCGGCCGACACGTACGGCAACAGCGTCGTCGCCAAGGGCGTGACGGTGAACGGCAACCTGCCGGTCGAGGTCATTGTTACCTCCACGACGAAGATCAACAAGGTTGCCGAGGTACCGCAGATCACGGTCGAGCGCGATGCGAAGGCCGACGCCGTGACGGGGCAGCTGCCCAAGAAGGTCACCGTGACCTATTCCGATGGTCACACGGATGAGGCCGCGGTCACGTGGAATACGGATGGCCTGGACAAGCAGCTTGCCGCTGTTGGCGAGTACACGATCGAGGGCTCCGTTGAGGGCACGACGCTCAAAGCGACCTGCAAGCTGGTTGTCGAGACGCCGGCAAGCGAGATTCCCGTGAGGCCTGCGACGTTCGCTCCCGTTGAGGTGTTTGAGGCAAGCTCTGCCGACGATGTGCTAAAGGCGCTGCCCAAGAAGGTCTCCGTGATGATGAAGGACGGCAGCCAGGAGGACTACGACGTCGATTGGGAGAATGTTCCCGCATTGGACTGGGGTGCCGATGACGTGACCGTGGGCGGTAAGGTTCGCGGTACGGAGCTTACTGTCAGCTGCAGGGTACGCGTTAAGCCGCGCCCGGCAGCCAGCGGGCTTGTTATCGTTGACCAAAACGGCAAGGCCACGACTGCCGAGACCGTTCTCAAGGTAGAGCGCGGCAAGGAAATTGACCTTGCTGCCGCGGCGAGCAATGCGGCCGATGGCGCGCTGCTGCGTGGTACCGTTACGTGGACCTCGTCCGACCAGACGATCGCTACGGTCGAGAACGGTAAGGTCAAGGCCCTTAAGAACGGAACCGTCGTCATTACCGCGACGATGCCCGTTGACGGTGACGCCGCTGCGATTGCGACGCTTGCCGAGGATGGCGCTGCGGAGACGCCGGCGCCTCAACAGCTCACTGCTTCGGTGACTGTCGAGGTTGTTGAGCCTGTTGTTGTGCGGGAACCGACAGGCGGCAAGGATAACGGTGCCAAGCCCGATGCCAAGGATCCTTCGGGCAAGAAGAATGGCAAGAAGGCCGCTAAGGGAAACCTAGCCGAGACGGGCGACAACGCTGCCGTGACCGTCGCGGCGCTTGGCGGAACTGGCTTGCTGGCGCTGATTGCCGCAGCGATTGAAAAGCTGCGCCATCGCACGGAGTAGCGTCGAGGGCGTAGTTCATTAGGTCACAAGAAGGCCTCCCGGTTCTCGTCAGGGAATCGGGAGGCCTTTCGTTTGACTGTAGCGCAGCTAATTTGGGACGGAGCTTTTTGCCTTGAGCGGATTGCTCGCCACGAAATGGGGCTATCTACTACGTTTTGGCGACTACCCTCGACCACACGGAAAATCGTGAAATCAAAACCGCAGGTAGACGACTTGCTGGTTTTCAAAAAAGACCCGCATGGTCGACCCATGCGGGTTAAACGTAGTAGATAGGCCGTTTTTGTGGCGCGGTGTTGGTGGGATGTGTCAAAGGGACTGTCCCTTTGACACATTGGCTAGTCCAGGCGGACTGGGTCGTGGGGGTAGGCGTTGAGGATCTCGACGCCGTTCTCGGTCACCAGGGCCAGGTCCTCGATGCGGACACCGGTGCGGCCGGGGAGGTAGATGCCCGGTTCGATGGAGAACGTCATGCCTGGCTCTACGACCTTCTCGTTGACCAGCGAGACGTCGCCCGGCTCGTGGTCCTGCAGACCAATCGAGTGGCCCAGGCGATGCGTAAAGTATTTGCCGTAGCCCGCATCCTCAATCACGTCGCGTGCGGCGCGGTCCAGGTCGCACATGCGCACGCCCGGGGCGATGAGCCCCTCGGCGGCTTCGTTGGCGCGGCGCACGATGTCGTAGATGCGTGCGGTTTCCTCGTCCGGCTCACCCCAAAAGAACGTGCGCGTCATGTCCGAGCAGTAGTTGCGATGGCGTCCGCCAATGTCGAATAGCACCACGTCGCCGCGCTTGAGCGCGGTGCCGTCGGGCTCGTGATGCGGGTCGCCGGCGTTGGCGCCAAAGCTCACGATGGGCGGGAAGCTAAAGCCCTCGCAGTCATGCTTGCGGTAGAGGCCGAGCATCTGGTCGGCAATCTCGCGCTCCGTCACGCCTTCGTGGACGAGCTTGATGGCGTCGGCCATCACGGCGTCGTTGGCGGCCGAGGATACGCGCATGAGCTCCTGCTCGGCAGCATCTTTGTACGTGCGTGCTGCGGTGACGGCAAAGTCGCCCAAGAAGAACTCGCTTGCGGCGTGGCGATCCATAAGGGGCATCAAAAAGCCGGAGCGCATGACGGTGTCGATGCCGAGCGGCTTGGTCGGATCGACCTCGCGCGCGATGGCGTCGGCCACGAGGTCGGTATCGGTGTGGTAGGCAACGCGGGCGTTGTCGTACTCGGGCAGCTGGTGCAGCGCGTTGACCAGGATCACGGGCTCGGCATCGCGCGCGAGCAGCACGCCGCAAAAACGCTCGAACATATCGGCATAAAAGCCGGTCAGGTAATAGATCGACCACGGGTCATTTACGAGCAGCTGTGCGCCGGGGTGCTGAGCCTCGAGCGCATCGAGCACGCGTGCCGCACGCTGGTCATCGACATGTGCCATGAAACATCCTTTCACTAGGGTGCCACCATGGTATCCCAAGCGCGCCCTCATGAGTTGCGGTGAAATACGGACTGTTGAGCGGCCTAGAGCCGGAAAACAGTCCGTATTTCACCGCAACTCATGAGGGGATGGGGTTGATGGCGGGGTAGCTAAAAGAGCCCCGTCCCAAAATGACTAGTTAGGCTTGGTCGATGTCCATGCTGGCGACTAGGTTGATGTTGGTGTCTAGGAGGTTCTCCAGCACGACGTCGCCCATGTGGATGGGGGCGTTGACGACCAGGCCGCGGATGAGGGCCATGGCTTGGGCGTGGAGTTCGAGCGGGACGGCCTCGGCCGTGCGGACCGGCAGCAGGGCTTCGTCGCCGCCGGAGACGGCCACGGTGGTAGTGAGTACACGCACAGGACAGGTAAGCTCTTGGTGTGCGAACTTGTCGCCGCGCGGGCAGCTGTTGCCTGTCACGGAGCACACTTCCGCCACGTGGCCATCGGCGTCGCGCTCGACCTCCACGGTCAGGAGACATTCGGACGGGCAGGTCGTGCAGTTGAACTGCAGTGTCTCGGTCGCGTTGTCGCTCATGCTTTATGCCTCCTCGACGGGGTCGATAGATAGGACGATCTCGCTAGCGCCCAGATCGAGCGCCTGCTGAATCACCTTTGCCGGCAGCGGGAAGCTTTCCATAACGCTCGGCTTAAAGGCGCGGATCTTTCCGGCGAACAGTTCCTCGCCGTTAGCCAGGATTCGCACGCGGGCGGCATCGACAGGCCGGCGCACGCGGAAGTTGAGCTTGGTGAGCCCGACGGTTGTGATACGCCCCGGAAGTGCGTAGCCGGCAATGCCGGCGGGGGAGACCGTGAGCTCGCAGCTCGCGCTCGCAGCGTCAGCCTCGTCGCCCAGCGCCCATGCCGCCGCGGCAGCGCCGGCGCACTCGGACTCGGTCGTCACGTTGTCTGCCAAGTCGTGTACGTGCAGAACGTTGCCGCAGGCAAAGATGCCCGGTACGACCGTCTGCAGGCTCTGGTCCACCACAGCTCCGCGCGTGCGGGGGTCCAGTTCCACGCCCGCGCCCACTGAAAGCTCGTTCTCGGGGATCAATCCTACCGAAAGCAGTAGCGTGTCGCAGGGAACGATGCGCTCGGTCCCCGGAATGGGCGCCAGGTGCTCGTCGACCTGGCTCACCTCGACGGCCTCCACGCGGTCGTGCCCGATCACGCGCGTGACAGTGGTCGACAGATGCAGCGGAATGCCAAAGTCGTCCAGGCAGTTCTTCACATTGCGGCGCAGGCCGTTGGCGTACGGCATGAGCTCGTACACGCCCTCGACCGAAATCCCCTCGAGCGTGCAGCGGCGCGCCATTATGAGCCCGATATCGCCCGAGCCCAAAATGACGGCGCGCGAGCCGGGTTTGAGGTTGTCGATATTGATGTATCGTTGCGCCAGGCCGGCCGTAAACACGCCGGCGGGTCGGCTGCCGGGGATCTTGATCTCGCTGCGTGTGCGCTCGCGGCAGCCCATCGCAAAAACGACCGCGCGTCCGGTGAGCCGCAGCATGCCGGCGGGGCTCATGAGCGTGACGGTGTGGACGGCGGCGTTGCCTGTGTCCGCTGCGCCTGAACCCCCGTCAATCCCGATCACCATGCTGTCCAAGAACAGCGCGATGTCGGTCGCGCGCACCTGGTCGATAAATCGCTGCGCGTATTCGGGACCGGTGAGTTCCTGCTTAAAGTGCGACAGGCCAAAACCCGGGTGAATACACTGGCGGAGGATTCCGCCCAGGTGCCGCTCGCGCTCCACGATGGCCGCGCGCGCACCGGCCTTGTGAGCGGAAAGTGCGGCCGCCATACCGGCAGGTCCGCCGCCGATAACGACCACGTCGAACGCCTGCGTTGCCACGGCCACGGCACCACCGCCGCAGACCGCGCCCGACATCGCGCCCATCTCGCAATCCGTCGCCATCTTAGCGCACCCCCTTCAAAGGTCCCTCAACGAGCCACGAACCAGCATCCTCCAGCAACACCTCGCTGGGGTCGCAGCCAAGCTCGCGGGCAAGAATCGCCACTACGCGGCTTTGACAAAAACCGCTCTGGCAGCGGCCCATGCCCGCACGGCAGCGACGCTTGACGCCCTCGACCGAAACCGCCCCCGGCTGGCGCTGAATCGCTGCAACGATCTCGGCCTCGGGTACCGTCTCGCAGCGGCAGACTATCTGCCCCCACGCCGGGTCGGACTCAATCAGCTCCTCCTTGCGCGCAAGTGACGCGCGGTCAAAGTCGTCCGGCGCATGGCGAATCGGGTCCCAATCGGTACGCTCGTGCAAAGCCACGCCGGCCTCGCGCATCACGTGCTCCATGCGCTCGGCAATGGCCGGCGCGCTCGCCACGCCCGGCGACTGAATGCCTGCCGTCTGGAACAGCCCCGGCACTACAGCGGACTGCCCAATAAAGAAGTCGTTCGTTCCCTGAATGACCGGACGCCCGCCGGCAAACGCGCGCACCACGCGGCGCGTGTCCAGATCGGGCACCAGCTTGCGCGCGCCGGTCAGCAGTGCGTTAACGTCGCTCGCGTAGGTCTGAGTGTCGCCCGGCTCGCGCTCGGCGGCGGTCGCGGTGATCACGGTGTTGCCATGCACGGTGCCCGTCACAATAACGCCCTTCGACACCGGCGTCGGCACGGGGTAGAGCGGCATCAGCGCGCGCGGCTCCTTGTCCAGCACCACGATGTTGCCCTGGCGCCAGACCATCTGGAACTTCTCGGCGCCCGCCATATGCGAGATGTCTGCGGCTCCGTTGCCCGCGGCGTTGATCAAATAGCGGCAACGCACATCCCCTGCGGGGGCCACCAGCGTAAAGAGCGCGGCCTCATCGTCCGAGTCAGTAACCTCAATCGCCTCCACCGGCGCGGACCGCATAAACGTCACCCCGTTAGCCACAGCGTTCTCCAGCGCGGCGATAGCGACCTCAAACGGGTCGACAAAACCGGTCGAGGGGCACCACAGCGCGCACGTTGCCTCGGTACTCGCACGAGGTTCTAGCTCGTGAATACACTCGGGGCCAATAATTGACAGCTCGGGTACGCCGTTGGCCAGGCCGTTGCACCGCAGCTGCTCCAGATGCGCGTGGTCCTGGTCGTTAAAGCCCAGCACCATCGACCCGGTGCGTCGGAACAAAAATCCCAGCTCCTGTGCCCATGTGCCGTACAGCTCGCAGCCACGGGCGTTGACCTGCGCCTTTACCGTCCCCGGCGCTGGATCGTAGCCGGCGTGCACCAGGCCGCCGTTGGCCTTCGACGCGCCCAACGCAATATCGTTGGCCGCCTCGACCACGCAAATGGACAGGTCATAGCGCGCGAGCTGCCGCGCGATGGCGCATCCGGTGATGCCCGCGCCCACAATCGCGATATCAAACGTTTCCGTCACAGTGCCTCCCAGACGAGTTGACAGGCTGTCAATAAGACTATCCTACGGTCTGTACACCCCCAGTGCGGCGGCAATGCGGCGAACAGCCCCGCAGCATCCGCCAACGGCAGGCGAGGGGAGACCCAGCACGGACGTCGTCCTTGCCAGACCGCAGGCACAACCACTCAAGCTCGCGGTCGATGCCGCTACCTGCTACAGATTGAGATGCTGAGTCCACAGTCATACATTCGTCTCGATCTGTAACAGGAAGAGGGGGAATAAGGACCTAGTTGTTACAGATTGAGATGTTTGGCGGGTAGGTTGCCCCTTTGTCTTGATCTGTAACATCTGGGGCCGATTTTGCTGAGTTACTGTTACAGATTGAGACATTAGGTTTGGACATTTTCCCTTGTCTAAATCTGTAACAGTAAGACGGGATTTTGGACCCTAGGTGTTACAGATTTAGATGAACGGTCGGGATGGTTTTCGTTTGTCTCGTTCTGTAACAGTTGGGTGCGGATTTGGGGTCTAGGTGTTGCAGATTGAGATTGAAGTCGGGGAGGGAACGGTTTGTCTTGATCTGTAACATCTGGGAACAGTTTTGCCGAGTTACTGTTACAGATCGAGACATTGGCCGGGCGGGCAAACCTTTTGTCTCGATCTGTAACAGCTGGAGCTGAATTTGGGCCCCACCCGTTACAGATTGAGATGTTTGTGTCCGCGGCGGCCCCGCGCCCGGCCGTGGTCCCATATAAACAAACCCCGTGGTAAACTTGACCAAGCTGTAACTACCCCGAAAGGTACCCCTAATGTCCAAGTACATCTCCGAGCTCATGTCGCCGCAGCTTATGGGCGTCATCTATGCCTTTGTCGGCTTTATCATCGCCCTGTATGTGCTGTCGGTCGTCTATGTGTTCATCGACGCTCGCCGCCGCGGCGCCAGCGCCTACGTGGCATGGGGCATCATCGCACTCATCCCGTTTGTGGGCCTCATCGCCTACCTGGTCCTGCGTCCGCACTCCTACGCGGCCGACCGCGAGGAGCAGGAGCTGGACATGGCCCTGCGCGAGCGCCAGCTTGCCCAGTACGGCACCTGCCCGCAGTGCGGCGCGCCCATCGAGAAGGACTTCGTCGTCTGCCCGGTGTGCGATACCCAGGTTCGCAACGTCTGCCCCAGCTGCCATCGCCCGCTCGATGCGCACTGGAAGGTTTGCCCTTACTGCCGAACTCGCATCCAGTAACGCATCCATCGCCGGGCCGGCCGCAAGCCACGGGCGCCGTGCGCCTCACACGAGCGCGCGACCCGCACGCGCTCCGCACGCACCCACGCCCACACGATGAAGCATGCGTAGAAAATCGCCCGCCGTGCCATTAAGGTGCGGCGGGCGCTTGTATACCAAGGCAACCTGCCTATAATGATGCAAGTCAAAAACGCCGAGCGCATCGCACGCACTTGCATCAGGCATCCGAGAGGAGAAAACATACCCATGAAGGCACTCTACAATGACGGCTCGGTGGCCGAGCTCCCGCAGGACGAGGTCACGCACGTCATCCGCCACTCTGCCGCGCACATCATGGCGCAGGCCATCAAGCGTCTGTACCCTCAGGCCGACTTTGCCTACGGTCCCGCGACCGACAACGGTTTTTACTACGACGTCGACCTGCCCGAGGGCGTCAAGATCAGCGAGGACGACTTCCCCGCGATCGAGGCCGAGATGAAGAAGATCGTCAAGGAGAACCTCAAGTTTTCCGTGTACGAGAAGCCCCGCGCCGAGGCCATCGCCCTTATGGAGGAGCGCGGCGAGAAGTACAAGGTCGAGCACATCGGCGACCTGGACGACGACGCCCGCATCACCTTCTACCAGCAGGGCGACTACATCGACATGTGCGTCGGCCCCCACATCTGCTACACCAAGGCGCTCAAGGCCTTTAAGCTCACCGGCGTCTCGGGCGCTTACTGGAAGGGCGACAAGGACAACAAGATGCTCACCCGCATCAACGGTGTTGCCTTTGCCACCAAGGAAGAGCTCGACGAGCACATGCACATGCTGGAGGAGGCCAAGAAGCGCGACCACCGCAAGATCGGCCGCGAGATGGACCTCTTTATGATGCGCGATGAGGCCCCCGGCTTCCCGTTCTTCCTGCCCAACGGCATGATCCTTAAGAACACGCTGCTGGACTACTGGCGCGAGATCCACCACAAGGCCGGCTACGTGGAGATCTCCACGCCGCTCATCATGAACAAGCAGCTGTGGAAGACCAGTGGCCACTGGGATCACTACAAGGACAACATGTACTCCACCGTCATCGACGACGAAGAGTACTGCATTAAGCCCATGAACTGCCCGGGTGGCGTGCTGGTGTACGCCTCCAAGCCGCACTCCTACCGCGAGCTGCCCATCCGCGCCGGCGAGATCGGCCTGGTGCACCGCCACGAGCTGCGCGGCGCCCTGCACGGTCTGTTCCGCGTGCGCTGCTTTAATCAGGACGACGCCCACCTGTTTGTGCGTCCCGACCAGCTGACCGACGAGATCGTGGGTGTGGTCAACCTCATCGACTCCGTGTACCAGAAGTTTGGCTTTAAGTACCACGTTGAGCTTTCCACCCGCCCCGAGGACTCCATGGGTTCGGATGAGGACTGGGCACGCGCCGAGGAGGGTCTGCGCACCGCTCTGGAGCAGCTGCACATGGACTATGAGGTCAACGAGGGCGACGGCGCCTTCTACGGCCCCAAGATCGACTTCCACCTGGAGGACTCGCTCGGCCGCACTTGGCAGTGCGGTACCGTACAGCTCGACTTCCAGATGCCGCTCAACTTTGACCTGGAGTACGTGGACGCCGACGGCACCAAGAAGCGCCCCATCAT
>CAKUBM010000038.1 GCA_934643145.1 uncultured Collinsella sp.
CGATATTACCATCCCACCGCGCCTGTGCAAAAAAGAGGGCCGCCAAACAGCGACCCTCCAGCGAAAGTGCACGTTATTTAGTACTGTGCGATCCTTTGAAAAAGGACTGCTGTAGAATTACATATAAGAGTCACCCGGAAGGAGCGATCGATGAAAAGCAAACGATTTTTCCTCAATGCACTTCTGTTAGCGGCACTTTTAACGCTTTTGGCTTTCACCTGCTGGTACGCAAACCAACCAGCATTTGGCTACGTGTTGTATGCAGTAATGTCCGGCGATAAGGCTTATTACACTCTACGCGCAATTGACATTCTCTTTTTCTATGTTGCCGGCCCCTTATCAATCGCTTTGCTCGCGTTTCTTGTCATTTTCAACTTCAAGAAACGTTAATAGGACCTATTTAGAATCCGAGTCGTCCATGGAGCCGTCGATGCCGGTTTTGGTATCGTCGTCCGTGTTGGAGTCATCGTCCTTGGCAAAGGGGTTCTTGAAGAAGCCCGTGGCATCGGGCTGCAGACCAGAGAGCTTAATCCAGGGATTATCGAGCTCGGGCTTGGGCATGGCCTTGGCCTCGGGCGCAGTCTCGTTGCCGATGAGTTCGGACTCGTAGATGAAGGTGTCGTCGCCGAGCGCGTCGTAGGCGGCGACCGGGTTGCCATCGGCATCGCGGTACGGTGTGCCCTTAAACACGGCGCCGTCATAGGCCACAAGCTGACGGCCGGTCTCATTCTCGAAGTAGTACACGAAGATGCCCTTGAGGGCCGCACAAAGCGGGATGGCAATGACCATGCCGATGGGACCCATGAGCGCCGAACCGATAACGAGCGCCGTCAGGCTCATGATGGGATGCACCTGCACCGAGCTCTGCATAACCTTGGGCGAAATGACGTTATCGGTGACATTTTGGGCCACCATCGTCACGATGAGCGTCCACAACGCCAACATGGGGCTGAACATGAAACCGAGCACTGTGGCGATTGCTGCGCTCACCCATGGACCGACGACCGGAACCAAATGCATGATGCCGGTAAAGATAGCCATGAGCGCCGCATACGGATGGCCGATGATCATAAAACCGATAAAGGCAAGGAAACCACCGCAGATGGACGTCACGACCATACCGCGCATGTAGCCGCCGACAGAGCGAGAAAGGATGGCGACCATAAAGCGGTACGAGGTCTCCTTCTCCTGACCGATGATGGTGCAAATCTCGTGGTGCATGCGAGGGTAGTCGCAGGCCATCCAGTACGCGAGCACCAGACCCAGGAAGATCACGAACAGCTGCGAGGCCGTATTGGTGATGAGCGGGAACACACCGCGGCCAAGCTCGGCAGCGATCTGAGACACGTACTTCGATGCCACGGTAACAAGCGACGAAAGATTATCGTCCAAATACTCCTTGAGCGGCGTGTTGTTGAGCGTCTTGGCATGCGAGATCATCTCATTGAGATCGCCGCCCGCAACACGAAGCTGCTCGGGCAGGCGGCTCAGGACTTCCATGATCTGACCAAAAAGAATCGGCGACAAGATGCAAACGACGCCAACGAGCACGGCAACGACAACAATAAGCGCGATAAGCGAACCGATGCCGCGATTCACGCCATGGTGCTCGAGCCAGTTGGTGATCGGGGACATCACAAAAGCAATGATGGAGCCGACGGCGAGAAACTCGATAACCGGTGCCAGGATGCCCATAAGGTTAAAGATGACAGCGGCGATGACAATGCAGCCGACAACAGCCCAAATGCGCAGCGTCAGAATGCGGGTGTCGCGCAGCACGCGATCGGTTTGTTGGGGGTGCTCACTCATGAACGAATCATCACTCCGTCGGGGTCGATCTTGTCCTGAATCTTCTTAAGCGTGCGGCGCAGCAGACGCGAAACCTGCACCTGAGAAATACCCAGCTTCTTGGCGATCTCGATCTGGGTCATGCCCTTCACAAAGCGCAGCTCGATCACCTCGCGCTCGCGCGGCGAGAAATCACGGATTGCTTCCTCGATCACCAGGCGGTCATCGGTAAAGTCGAGCTCGTTGTCGTCGTCGGCATAACGGTCGAGAATCGAGGGGGCATCGTCGGAATCGGACGCACCAGGAGCCTCGATGGGCACCGAGGTATAGGCCGAAGACGATTCCATAGCCTCGAGGACCTCATCGACAGTCACATCTAGATACTCAGCGATCTCCTCAACCTTGGGCGAACGCTGAAGCTCGTTGGTGAGCTTATCGGTAGCCTGGTTGACCTTGGCCGAGAGCTCCTGCAGACGGCGCGGAACGCGCACACTCCAGCCCTTATCGCGGAAATGACGCTTGATCTCGCCCAGAATGGTGGGCGTGGCAAACGTGGTGAACTCGAGACCGCGCTCGGGGTCAAAACGATCAATCGCCTTGAGCAGGCCCAGATAACCAACCTGCATCAGGTCATCGAGCGGCTCGCCGCGGTTCTTAAATTTGTTGGCAAGAAACCTTACCAGGTTCATATGGGACATGACGAGCTGCTCGCGAGCGTCCGGATCACCGGTCTCTTTATAGCGACGAAACAGCTCGCGGGTTTTCTCCTTGTCCCAAGCGGTCTTACCGCTCCGGGAACGTTCGGTCATATTAGATATCCGCCTTGAGGTCGAGGGAAAGCGTCAGGGGCGCCGAAGTCTTTTCGTAGGAATCGCACACGCTCGCCAAAATGAGCTCGGCATACACAGCAGCTTGGTCATCCTCGTCGACGGTGGCCTGATCCCCAAAGGTAAAGGTCATCCCAACATGGGTCTCGTCGACATCGAATTGAATGGTTATGTCGTCGCAGTCGACCGCAGTGCACCCAAAGATGAAGGCTTCCTCGGCAGCCATACGGATGTCCTCGATACGATCGACGGACATAGAGCACAGGGCGCCGACGTTGGCGGCCGTCATGCGCACCAAGCGCGCGAGACGCGGATCGCCGGCAATGCTCAGCGTGATGGGCCAGGTTGCTTCGCTACTCATCGCAGGACTCCTCGGAGGTCTCGGCGGGCGTATAGGTGTAATACTGAGCAGGCTTGGCAGCGGGCTTCTGAGCCGCATCCGTACCATCGGTGGCCTCGTCCTCAGCCTTGTCAATCAGGATGCGCTCGGTAGGCTGCTCGGCCTCGGCGGCGGCAGCGGCGAGCTTGCGATCGGCGTCAGCTGCAGGAGCCTTCACCTTATTGAAAAGCTTCTGCACGGCGCCGGCCGCAGAATCAGTCACGCTCGATACGGCATTGCTGGCCTCGGCCATGCTGCCCGTAACCTCGGAAATGTCGCGAACCACGGCCTCAACTTCTACGAGATTGGAGGTAAGGGCGTCGACGGCGGTCTTGCTCGACTTAAGCAGCGGCTCCATCTGGGCAAGTGCCGGCGTAAGCTCGTCGACAGCACCGTCGAGTTTTGCCACCACCGGCTGCGCCTCGGCGATGGTGTTGTTGAGGTCGTTCACGGTCTTATCGAGCGAATCGACAACGTTGCGGGTCTTGCGCAGGGTAAGCGCGAGCTCAACGATGGCCCACACGCCGGCAATGGCAAGCACCAGCAGGGCGATTTGAATGGGACTCATACAAGCCTCCCGGAAGAATCGAAATACAGACGCTGTTTATGGTACCCCAAAGAAGAGGAAAGATTCTAAAAGGGAATGCGCGAAGTGCCAACGACCTACTTCGGAGCATTGCCGCTACGGTCGCGCTCGCTTTGCTCCACACGCCATTCTTCCCAACCGCGGCCGGCAGGCTGCCAAAAGGCACCACGCTCCAGGCCTTCAGGCAAATAGCGCTGGTCGACCCAACCTTCGGGATAATCGTGTGGGTACTTGTATACACCGTACTCATCGCTGCCGGGACGGTGACGATCGCGAAGATAACTGGGCACCTCGCGCAATCCGCTACTATGGATATCGGCCAGCGCCGCATCGATCGAAGCCTCGCACGCGTTGGATTTAGGCGCCAAGCACACATAGAGTGCAGCCTGAGCCAGGTTAATGCGGCACTCGGGATAGCCAATGACCTCGGCAGACTTAAACGCGGCTTGCGCCACCAAAAGTGCCTGCGGATCGGCATTGCCAACATCCTCAGAAGCCTGAATCATAATGCGGCGGGCGATAAACTTAGGATCCTCCCCCGCGTCGATCATGCGCGCGAGCCAATAGATCGTGGCATCGGGGTCGCTGCCGCGCATGGACTTGATGAACGCACTGATAATGTCATAGTGCATGTCACCGTTTTTGTCATACGAAAAACCGCGACGCGGGTTGGCAATCTTCACGTCATCGACGGTGATAAGATAACGCTCCCCTGCCGCCGGAGCCGGCGTCCCCTCGGTATCGGGACGCGTGACGGCAATCTCGCTCGCAAGCTCGAGCGTCGTCAGGGCCGAGCGTGCATCGCCCGCAGCCAGCGTGCAGATGGTCTTAACCGTATCATCATCAGCCGAGAACTTGCCGTTCAGACCCTGCGGCGCCTCGAGCGCACGCTCGATCAGCGTGGCGATATCCTCGTCCTTGAGGTGCTCAAGCTCCACCACGCGACCGCGCGAAAGCAACGCCGAGTTGACCTCAAAGTACGGATTCTCGGTCGTGGCGCCGATCATAATGACGGTACGGTTCTCAACCGCATGCAGCAACGCATCCTGTTGCGACTTCGAAAAGCGATGAATCTCGTCGATGAATAGAATGGTGCGACGGTCGTAGGTATTCAGGCGCGTCTTGGCCTCGTCAATCACGCGGCGCAAGTCCTTCACGGTGCCTGTCACGGCGCTGACCTCGACAAACTCGCTCTTGGTATGGTTGGCGATAATGTGGGCCAGCGTCGTCTTGCCCGTACCGGCCGGCCCGTACAGAATCACGCTCGATAGCACGTCGTGCTCAATCGCGGCACGCAGCCATGAGCCCTTACCGACGGCCTTTTGCTGGCCCACGTACTCATCAAGCGTGTTGGGGCGCATGCGCACCGCAAGCGGCGCATTCTGAAAGGAACGCTCGCGCGTCGAAGCAGAAAAAAGGTCGTCCATAGCCATCCCGTGCATCAATCAAAATCGTTTTCCACGAATAGTATACCGAATAAATACGAACTACCGTTCGTTAATATAAGTACGGTGCGGAAACTTCAGACCAGGGAAAAGTTTGCTTGTGAGCTCGCAGAAATAGCCATCCGTCATGCTCGCAATGTAATCCACCACGGCTTGGTCCTTATCGTCCCGCCATGCATAGGTACGGTCGTAGTAGGAAAGCTGCTGCTCAATGCGCGAAATGTGGTGCTTAAAGATGTAGGAGGACTCGTCGCCTTCGTTTATATCCTGCAGGCAACGGTCGTAGAGCTTTTCGAACGCCTCGCGCAGCTCCGCTTCGGAGTCGCCTTCGATACCGCCCTTACTATAGATTTTCTCGTAGTTCTCGCGCTTAGCGCGGCGGATTTCCTCAAACAGGTCCTCGCTCATCTCGATGCGCGGCTTGCCATAGCTGTGCTCAACGATATCGATGGAGGCATGCGAAAGAATCCAGCTGTTGTACGCACCGCCCAGGCCATCGTCAAAAGCATCGGGCGACAGCAAGCCTGCCGCAATGGCATCCTGGCGATCACGCCCCACGTAGGCAAGGATATCCGAGATGCGAACCACGCAGCCCTCGAGCGTCATGGGGCGCAGGTGCTCAATTGCGCTATAGCCTGTGGCAATGCATTCCTCGACGGTTCGGTCGAACTGGTCAAAGGAACCCATGCCCGAAAGCTCAAAAACACGCTGTTCGTACTCGCCGTTGTGGCATAGCACGCCATCGAGCGTCTGGAGGGACACGTTGCGGCCATACAGCGCATCGAGCACGCGGACCGACTGCACGTTATGAAAAAAGTAGCGACCCGTGCGCTCGTGGTAAATATCGTTGAGAAAGCGCTCACCGGCATGGCCAAAGGGCGTGTGGCCCAAGTCGTGGCCTAAGCCAATCGCCTCGATTAGATCGCAGTTGAGCCCAAGAGCGCGGCCGATATCGCGTGCGATGCGCGAGACAAGCTGCACGTGCAAACCGCGGCGCGACAGATCATCATTGCTACGGAAGCTAAAGACCTGCGTTTTGCCTGCATAACGCGTGTACGCCGGAAGATGAAGAATCTTTTCGGTATCGCGCATAAATGCCGGACGCATAAGCATGCCCTCGTCTGCGGCTCGATCAACGCGACGGATGACCTGGTCATCGTCGCAACGGTACGGGTTGACATAGCCCGAAGCACGATCTGCGACAATGCGCTCGACAAGTTCGGACGATAACGACGAGGGAATACGGTCCATGCGCGCCTTAATGACGGCCGTTTCTTGATTAGTTGCCATGGCATGCTCCTTAAGAAGGATGCGCAATCGGTTACAATGTGCAGCCCACGACCTCGATTATGGCAAAAATCGGCACCAAAAACGGCAGCAAAGGCAGGGAGCGCGATTTTGTGAAGAGGCAGGAGAGGGCAAGGGCCAGGAGCGCGACGGCAAATGCCGCGATGCCGCCCAGAGGGTCGAGCGTGCAAAGCGCGAAGAGCGCCTTGGCGTCCCCCATGCCAATGCCGGGAGCGCGGCGAACACGACGCCAAAACGACTCAGTGAGCACAAGGGCAAGGTAGACGATGACCGCAAGACCGGCGTGGTCAAGCGCCGCATTAACGCCTTTGTCGAGCCAAACGCCTGCTAATGCCGCCACCGCACACGCTCCGGCAAGCGCATTCGGAAACCGCCGCTCACGGGCATCAATCGCCGCGCCGGCAAAGATGCAAATCCAAAACGGGATATAGACCATCGGACTCCTCCTCGAGCTGCATCGCAAAAGCAAAAACCACCACAAAGGTGCCTGTCCCCTTTGTGGTGGTTTTGATGGTGGCTATTTGGCCCCCTGCATGACCTCGTCGAGGGTAACGTTGACGGCGTGCTGCGTCGGGACCCAGTCGACCTTTAGGAACAGTGCAGCCACCGTGATGGGGATATAGCTGAACATAAAGATCGGGAAGGTAAACAGGTTGGTCACCAGACGCCACTTTTGCGCGCAATGAATGTGCTTGAACTCGAAGATGGTCGTGAGTAGCGCCAGGATAAAAAAGGTCTGGTACATCATCGCGAAGGTCATAATGAGCGAGGCGGCACAAGCCTGCATCTCGACCTCGGTAGCCAAGAAGCCGTGCGAAAGACCGCCCACGATGAGGAACGTCGCATTAGCGAGCATCGAGATCAACGATAGCAGCATGCCCGGAGCGATGGTCATAAACATGTCGTAGGCGGCAAAGCGATGATAGCGAAACGTCGATTTGACAAGATGCTTGCCATAGGTAAAAAAGACCTGGTAGAAGCCCTTGGTCCAACGCATTCGCTGTTTCCAGGACGCCTTAAACGTCACGGGCTGCTCGTCAAAGAACTCCGCCGGCGCATAACCGATGCGGATACCGTGAATGGCGCAGAACGTGGTGAACTGAATATCCTCGGTCAGCGTATGGAACTGCCAACCGTGCATGCCCTCGATAACGCTGGCGGAGATGAGGTAGCCCGAACCCGAGACAGCGCAAGAAGTCTTGCAGATGTTGCGCGCGTTGTTGAGAAAGCGCGCCTCGCGCAGGTACCAAGTAGCATTAGCTGCCGAGATCCACGAGCTGCCAAAATTCTTGGAGTTACGATAGCTCGTGACCACATGGAAGCCCTGGTCAAAGGCATCGTTCATCTTGGACACGTAATCGCGGGAGATAACGTTGTCGGCATCGAAGATAAAGTAGCCCTCAAACGTGTCGGGATACTCGTTAAGGATGCGATCAAAACCAAAGTCCATGACCCAGCTCTTACCCTTACGGGCAAGATCATTGCGTTCGTAAACAATGGCACCTGCCTCGCGCGCGAGCTGCGCGGTGTTGTCGGTGCAGGCGTCGGCAACGACAAAGACCTCGATAAGCTCGGACGGATAATCCTGATCTTTGATGGAGCGAACGAGGTTGGCGATCACGGCCTCCTCGTTATGCGCCGCGATAAAGAAAGCATAGCGATGGAGTTTTTTGGCCTTGGGAGGCGCGACCTCGCCACGAAGAGCGCCAATGACAAAGAAGACCACCTGGTACAGAAAGCAGACCGTGAGCAGCGTGACGACAATCTGGTTGAAGATCACGATGGGTGTGTTGGTTTGTAAAAAGGCGAGCATGCAGGCCCCCAGCAACGCGTTACGTAAACAACCGTATATCTTACCGCAGGCTTACCGAGTTCAAGAAACCACCTAATACTGGCTAGGCTTCGAGAAGACCGAGCTGCGGAACGATTTCATCTCCAGCGGCCGTGCGACCGAGCGAGCGCGGAGCCAGATCATCGAGAACCGCAGCGAGATCCCACGGCAACTCGTCGCGGCACTCAATGCGCTCCCCCGTCACGGGATGGTCGAACGCCACGCGCCAAGAATGCAGGAACTGCCTGGTCAGGCCCTGGTCGGCGCGCACATCGCACTTGCCGTAGAGCGGATCGCCCACGCAGGCGTGGTTGATATGACGCATATGCACGCGAATCTGGTGCGTGCGACCGGTAAACAGATGGCACTCAACGAGCGCATAACCATCGTCAAAGCGCGTGGAATCAAAGCGCTCGAGGACCTTAAAGGTCGTAATGGCCTGACGGGCAAAGGGGTCGTCCGAAACCGCCATCTTGACGCGGTCGCGCGTCGATCGGGCAATACCGGTGTTAATGGTTCCCTCATCCATAGCGATATGACCGTGAACGAGCGTGATATAGCGACGGTCGAGCGTGCGCGTGCGGATAAGATTTTGAAGCGCGCGCTGGGTGTCGTCGTCTTTTGCCGCGAGCATAAGGCCCGAGGTATCGCGATCCAAGCGATGCACGATGCCGGGGCGGTCCTCACCCTGCACGGTACCAAGATGGTCGATGCCGCAGTGGTAGACCAGAGCGTTCGCAAGGGTGCCGCTCTCGTGGCCATGGGCGGGATGGCACACCAGGCCCCGCTGCTTGGAGAGCACGATGAGGTAATCGTCCTCGTAGCGGATATCGAGGGGAATGGCCTCGGGAATCACGTCAGTCGGATCGTGAGGCTCGGGCAGGTCAACCGAGATGCGGTCACCGGCGCGTACGGCATACTTTTTTGACAAGCAGGTCTCGCCGTTGACGGCAACGGCGCCGCCCTCGATCAGGTGCGCGCAGGCAGAGCGCGTGGGGCAGCCGTCGTTGGCACCCAGAAAGGCGTCGAGACGCTGGCCAGAGCAATCGTCGGCAACAAGAATATGGATGTCGGCCATTAACGCTCATTCCTTTCGCGAATCTTGCGGGCACGCTCCCCACGCTGCTTGGTTTTGCGCTTGGCGCGGGCCTCATCACGGGCATTGAGCTCGGCAGTCGCATCGACCTCGCGAGCAGCGGGGCTCAAGAACATGTAACCGATGAGGGCAAGCACAACGCCTACGGTGATGCCGATATCGGCCACGTTAAAGACGGGAAAGTCGATGAAGGTGGTGGCAATAAAATCGGTCACAAAGCCAAAAGCCAGGCGATCGATCGCGTTGCCAATGGCGCCACCCGCGACCATAGCCATGCCCACAACCTCCAAGCGAGCAAGCTGGGGCGTGCGAAGCAAGTACACGGCAATGGCGACAATGACCGCAAGCGCCAGCAAAGCGAACGCAACGCCATGTCCCTCGCCCATGCTAAAGGCAGCACCGATATTACGGACAAACATAAAGTCGATGACACCGGGGATGACGGTCACATGCAAAGCGTCGCCCACGGCACGAACCGCAAGCTTGGTCAGCTGGTCAAGAAGCAGCACAACCAGCGCTACACCACCAGCAACACCCAACCGCCAACGCAAAGGCGGCGTCATATCCCCAGCACGACCCAAATCAATCCCCTACCCTCAAGAACATCGAATTCCGTTTAACGCAAATCAATATCTTATATTGACCAGCAACGAAATAGCCGATGATTCGTTACCGACAGCGAAAACCCGCCAGAGCGAGCAAGGTGCCTTGAAGCAAGGCGGCATAGACCTTATGGTCATGCCGCCGAAGCTGAAAGGCAGATTGCCGCTCTGGCGGGTTTGCAGCGTCGAGCCGTTACGCGGTTTGGTAAAACCGCGTAACTACAAGGCTTCAGCGCAGCGCTTGCAGATATGCGCGTGGCCGTTGTACTCGCCGACGGTGGTGCGGTAGTTCCAGCAACGATCGCAGCACTCGCCCTCGGCAGCCTCGATACAGACGGAAAGCTCCTCGCCCTGGGTGAGCTCAACAGCGGAAACGATGTAGAACTCGGCCAGGTCGACGGCCTTGTCGCCGGTCAACAGCGCGTACATCTCGGCGGGAACGACCGCCTTGACGCGGACCTGCTGGCTCTTGGTGAAGGTGCCGGCGGAGCGGGCGTCCTCAAGGGCCTTGGTCACGGCGCTACGGAGCTCGAGTGAAGCCTCGAGCACACCCTCGAACTCATTGGCCTCGTCGACCGTGATGGGCGACTTGTACCAATCGAGCAGCGCGGCGTACTTCTGGTGATCGACGCAGCCGGCGGGCGCATAGGCCATGGCCTCGTCGACCGTGTAGGACAGGATCGGCTGCAAATCGCGCATGAGCATCGAAAAGAGCTCGGCAAGCACGGTCTGGGCGCTGCGGCGCTCGAGCGAGCCGGGCTTCTCGCAGTACAGACGGTCCTTCAGGGCGTCGAGGTACACGTTGGAAAGCTCGGTAACCACGAAGTCGTAGAGCGCACGGTAGGCACGCGGGAACTCGTAGCTGGCGTAGGCGTCGTCAACCTCGGCCTGGACCTGGGTCAAGCGGGCAACCATGAGCTTGTCGAGCGGCAACAGGTCGGCAAAGGCGACGCCGTCGGTCTCGGGCTCAAACTGACCCTCGAGCTCGGAGAGCAGGAAGCGCAGCGTGTTGCGGAAACGACGGTAGGCATCGGACGTACGAGCGAGGATCTCGTGGTCGATGGACACGTCGGAGCTGGTATCGACGGAGGCAACCCACAGGCGGATGATGTCGGCACCCATCTCGTCACAGACCTTGTTGGGGTCGATGACGTTACCGAGCGACTTGGACATCTTGCGGCCCTGGCCGTCGAGCGTGAAGCCCTGCGAGACGACCGCCTTGTACGGAGCGTGACCGTTGGCGCCCACCGAGGTGAGCAGCGAGCTCTGGAACCAACCGCGGTGCTGGTCGGAGCCCTCGAGATACACGTCCGCCGGATACTCCAGCTCGGGGCGATACTCGCAGACGGCCTTCCAGGAGACGCCGGAGTCCCACCACACGTCGAGGATGTCCTTATCGGCCTTGAGGTGATGGCCGCCGCACTTGGGGCAGACGCAGGCCTCGCCCAGGTAGCTCTCGGGAGCGTCAGTGAACCAGGCGTCGGAGCCCTTCTCGTGGAAGAGCTTGATGACGGCGTCGAGCGTAGCGTCGTTCATGACCTTCTCGCCGCAGTCGGCGCAGGTGTAACTGGGGATAGGCACGCCCCAGTTGCGCTGACGGCTGATGCACCAGTCGGGACGCTGCTCGACCATGGCGCCGATGCGGTTGGCGGCGTGAGCCGGATACCACTTGACGTTCTCACGGACCTCCTTGCCAGCCTGCTCGCGCAAACCGGTCTTGTCCATCGAGACAAACCACTGGTCGGTAGCACGGAAGAGCACAGGGTGCTTGCAGCGCCAGCAGTGCGGATAGCTGTGCGTGATCTTCTTCTCGAGGACCAGGGTGCCGCGCTCGCGCAGGAACTCGATGATGTGCGGGTTGGCCTCATCGGTATCCATACCGCTGAAGGGGCCACCGGTGCCAAACTCCTCACCAGTGTAGAACTTGCCGTCGTCATCGACCGGCATGCAGATGTCGGTGATGCCCTCCTTGAGGCAGGCAAAATAGTCGTCGACGCCGTGGCCGGGCGAGTTGTGGACGATACCGGTACCGTCATCGACACCGACGTAATCGGCCAGCAGCGCCACGCCCTCGACACCGTCAAAAATCGGCTGCTTGTAGTGGATGTGGTGGAAGGTCTCGGCGGGAACCACATAGGGCTTGCCGTCGACCATAACCGGGGTGTACTCCCAGCCAAACTCCTCACAGCACTTAGGAGCCAGGTCCTCGAGCATAACCTCGGCACGGCCGTCGTGCTCAACGGCGACGTAGGCGGCGCCGGGCTTGAGGGAAACGGCCTGGTCAGAGGGGATGGTCCACGGCGTGGTCGTCCAGATGATAAAGTCGACCGGTCCGTCGAAGTTCTCGAGGCCGGCGGGCTTGGAGGTCATCTCGAAGCGCACGAAGATGGACGGGCTCGTCTCGTCGGAGTACTCGATCTCGGCCTCGGCCAGCGCGGTGTGGCAGTGCTTGCACCAGTGGACGGGCTTGTGACCGCGATAGATCATGCCCTTGTCGAACATGGCCTTGAAGACCTCGATGTCGGCGGCGTCATGCTGGTGATAGAGCGTCAGATACGGGTTGTCCCAGTCGCCGAGCACGCCCAGGCGACGGAAACCGGCCTTCTGCAGCTCGATGTTCTCAACGGCGAACTTGTTGCAGAGCTCACGGATCTTAGCCGTGGAGGTCTGGTTGAACTTCTCGGTGCCGAGCTTCTCCTCGACCTTATGCTCGATCGGCTGGCCATGGCAGTCCCAACCGGGGACATAGGGGACCTCATAGCCCTGCATCATCCAGTAGCGGTTGATCATGTCCTTGGAGATCTTGTTCATGGCGTGGCCGATGTGGATCGGGCCGTTGGCGTACGGAGGGCCGTCGTGCAGCACGAACTTCTTGTGACCCTCGTTCTTCTTCAGAACCTGCTCGTAGACCTTGTTGTCCTGCCAGTCCTTGAGTCGCTTAGGCTCGGACTTGGAAAGACCGGCACGCATGGGAAAACCGGTCTTGGGCAGATTCATCGTCTGCTTGTACTCGTTTGCCACGGTACCCCTTTCATGTCGTGGGCGCGCACGCCCTCTGGGCACCAAAAAGCGCCCGTCCCTACAAGCTGGGACGAAGCGCCACAAAACGGGCAAACTGCCCGTAAAAGCTCTTCGCTTAACCACCCAGCTTAGATGCCCTCGCCCGCATTACAGCGCGCTCGCATCCGTTACTCGGCTGGCCTGTATCGACGACCATCTCGGCGATGTCTACTAAGACGTGCCTGCGCGGCGCGTCCGTTGGGACCGCAGCTCCGGGGTGATTTTCATCGGTCGCATGCGCGGGCTCTCAGCACTCCCCGCTCTCTGTAGCATGCGGATGGCCGACTACTCGTTCCCATCAACGCTTATACGGAGTATGCTAGCACGTTCCGCGCCGCCGAAAAACCCTCAACATTGGTTTCATACTTTAGAAATTTCTCGATGCCGCAAGCACTCACTTGGAGCAAAATACCTGAAAGCACTTTATCGAGCGAAAGAAGGCTCCTATGCGCACGATTGGAATGAGCGACTATACCGTCGGCGAGGACTGCTTTGCCGAGCTGCCCGGCGCGCTGGCCGAGTACGGGGCGACCAAGGTCGCAATCATCGGTGGCAAACGAGCACTAGCCGCGGCACTTCCCGGTATCGAAGCGGCACTGGAGGGCACCGACGTCGAGATTTTGGAGACGCGCGTCTACGGCACCAACAGCACGCGTGCCAATATCGCCAAGGTTGTGAACTCCCCCGCCTGCCAAGAGGCCGACGTGCTCATCGCATGCGGCGGCGGCAAGGCGCTCGACACCGTAAAGACAGCGGCCATCGAGCTCAAGAAGATCGTCTTTACGGTACCGACGATCTGTTCCAACTGCTCGGCCGCGACCGCCATTGCCGTTGTGTACAACGACGACGGCTCGCTCGAGGGCTATTCGTACCCCAATCGCCCCGCGCACATCTTCATCAACCCCAAGATCATCGCCGAGGCGCCAGCGGAGTACTTCTGGGCCGGCGTAGGCGATGCCCTGTCCAAACAGCCCGAGGTCGAATACGCCACGAGCGCCGGCAACCTGGAGCACACCGCCGGTCTTGGCCTGGCGCTCGCGCTCACCTGCTCCGAGCCGCTGTTTACCTATGGCGTACAGGGTCTTGAGGACGTTCGCCAGAACCTGTCGACCGAGTCCGTCAAGCAGATCGCGCTCGATATCGTGGTCAACACGGGCTATGTCTCGAACCTGACCAACCAAAACGATTACTACTACAACTCGAGCGTAGCGCATGCGTTCTACAACGCCACCTGCAGCATTCCGCGCGAGGGCACCTACCTGCATGGCGAGGTCGTGAGCCTGGGCGTGCTGGTGCTGTTTGCCTACACGGGCGATACCGAGAACCTTGAGCGCTACGCCGCCTTTAACAAGCAGATGGGCCTGCCCGTGACGCTTGAGCAGGTCGGGCTTTCCGAGGCAGATATCCCTGCGCTGTGTGAATATGCGCACTCCACCAACGAGTGGAAGCAGGGTAACCCGGAGCCCTTCACCGACGAGAAGTTCGCCGCCGCCATCAAGGCCGCCAACGCCTACGGTCAAACCCTCTAGCTCTAACCCAAAACCACCACAAAGGGGACAGGCACCTTTCTGGTGGTTTTTTATTGCTCCAGCATTCAGTTCGTACTCGAACCCGATTCTTTACGAGAAAGGGTTCGGGTGCGTTTTTTGTTTATCGGAAATTCTGCGGAAGGACTACTCGGAACGGTAAACAGGAACGAACAGAGGCAGGGTATCATCGTGGTGATGGTATCCTGCCTTTTGTTTTGCGGGATCAAGGTCGCTTTATGCGAACTTGATCACCACTTATATGGCGCATTGATGGCAATTGCTTCGTACGTGCATACCGGGAGCCTGTACACCTCTGCCCCCCTTAGAATTCCTGTGGACTGTGTACGCACGTACGCAGGAAAACGGCAAAATATCGCTATATCAGGGCGTTCTTTCATTGGAGAGTATGGTATACACGGCTTAGTTCAACAAATTTGAATTTATATATAAAGGAGAATATTGATGAAACTGTTTTTATGTTCTCACTTTTCAAGTGTAGGAAGTCTGATAAAGGAAGAAATTGAAAATAAAAAAGTCGCATTTATTCCAACAGCTTCGCT
>CAKUBM010000039.1 GCA_934643145.1 uncultured Collinsella sp.
CCTCGCGCCCCAAGCCAGACTGCTTCGCCTTTTCCTCACGGCATCGCCGTGGCGTTAGCTCCTTGTGAACCCCGAGGGGTGCGCTTTTCTTTCGCTTGTGCCGACAAGCAACTGTCGCCGGGGGACCGGCAAACCGAGGAAAGGAAAAACCATGTCCGACCAGATGTCACGCCGCGGCTTCATGGGCGCCGCAGCAACCGGAGCCGTCGCGCTCGCCGGAGTCGCGCTCGCGGGCTGCTCCAACACCTCCGCGAGTTCCGAGAAATCGAGTGAAAAGGAGAAGGCCGTGAAGCCGGTCATCCTCGTCACGAGCTTCGGCACGAGCTACAATGACTCGCGCCACATCACCATCGGCGCCATCGAAGACGCTATCCGCGAGAAGTACTGGCAGGACTACGACATCCGCCGCGCCTTCACCGCGCAGATCATCATCGACAAGCTGAAGAAGCGCGACGGCATCACGATCGACAACATGACCGAGGCGCTCGACCGCTGCGTGGAAGACGGCGTGAAGGAAATCGTCGTGCAGCCGACGCATCTCATGGCTGGCCTGGAATACGCCGACGTGAAAGACGAGCTCGACAAGTACGCCGACAAGTTCGACAAGATCTCGCTCGGCGACCCGCTGCTCACCTCCGACGACGACTACAAGAAGGTGGCCGCAGCCATTAAGGAGAACATGGCGTCCTTCGACGACGGCAAGACGGCGCTGTGCCTCATGGGTCACGGCACCGAAGCCGATTCCAACGCCGACTATACAAAGATGCAGGAAGTGTTCAAGAACGAGGGCTTGACTCAGTTCTTCGTCGGCACCGTCGAGGCTGAACCGACCTGCGAGGATGTTATCGCCGCCGCGAGCGCCGCAGGCTACAAGAAGGCCGTGCTCGCGCCGTTCATGGTGGTCGCGGGCGACCACGCGAACAACGACATGGCAGACGAGACCGACCCCGACAGCTGGGCTGCGAAGTTCGTGGCCGCCGGCTTCGAAGTGACGTGCCTGCTCCAGGGTCTGGGACAGAACGTCGCGGTCGACGACATCTACGTCTCGCACGTGGACGACGCCATCGCCAAGCTGTAAACTCGCCGCGCACGGGAGCGCCGGTCGCGTCCCCGTGCAACGGGCATGCGCCTTTCCCCGACGACGACGCATGCCCGTTGCATTCGCATCCCGCCCGCCCACCGCACGGCGCGGGCGGTCGAAGCGATTGAAAGGAACCCCTCCATGTTGAAGAAAACCCTCGTCTTCGCCCTGTCGGCGGCGCTTTTCGCGATCTCGCTCGCCGGCTGCGGCGGAAATTCAATCGACAGCGCAAAGGCAAGCGATGCCGATTCCCAGGAAAAGACCGAACAGGCGGCCGATGCGCCCGAGGGCGCAAGCGCTGCCCCCATTACCGCCGACAAGGTGGCCGACGGCACCTATCCGATCACCGTCGATTCCAGCTCGAACATGTTCAGGATTGTGGACGCCCAGCTCATCGTGGAAAACGGCTCCATGCACTGCGTGATGACGCTTTCCGGCACGGGCTACGGCAAGCTCTTCATGGGCACGGGCGACGAGGCTGCCGCCGCGAGCGAGGCCGACTTCATCCCCTATGTGGAAAACGCGGAAGGCAAGTACACCTACGACGTGCCCGTTGATGCGCTCGACGAGGACACCGCCTGTGCCGCGTGGAGTATTAGAAAAGAGCAGTGGTACGACCGCACGCTTGTGTTCGAATCCGCCGGCGTCGATCTGCGCGCCGACGCACTGAAGTAACGCCATGCGGTCGATTCTTCCCAAGGGGGAAAACAGGAAGCGCCGCAGCATCGCGGCGCGCGCGATCGTCTGCGTTCTCGTCGCCCTGCTCGCGCTTTCCTTCGCGGGGTGCAGTGCGAGCCCGAACACGACCGGTGGCACGGCGGGCTCTCAGGAATACACTGTGAATGTCTCGCTTTCCGGCGGGTCAGGGCGCGCAAGCATCGCCTCACCCACCACAATTGTGAAGGATGGCGACGCCTACACCGCGACCATCACCTGGTCGAGTTCGAACTACGACAAGATGACCGCCGACGGCGTGGACTACGCGCCCGTAAACGACGGCGGCAACTCCACGTTCGAGATACCCGTCACGCTCGACGAGGACATCGCCGTGTCGGCCGAGACCGTCGCCATGTCGACGCCGCATACCATCGACTACACGCTCCACTTCGACTCATCCACCATGAAGGAGAAATCGGGCGACGATGCAAGCGGCGGTTCCCCTGCGGGAACGGCTTCAAGCGCCGCGGCCGACTTCCACAACGTCGATTTGGGCTGCGGCTGGGAGCCGACGGGGGCGCTTCAGCTTGAATACGCCAAGCACTTCACTGTCGACGAGTTCGAAGGCGGCTTGCGGCTTATCTGCGTTTCGAACGGGGAGCGCTTCCTCGTGGTGCCGCAAGATGCGAAGGCACCTGACGGGTTGAGCTCCGACATCGCGGTCATAAGGCGCCCCGCCGACAAGGTGTACCTCGTGTCGTCGGCAACGATGTGCCTGGTCGACGCGCTCGATGCGAACGACAATATCTTAATGTCGGGCACGAAGGCCGACGATTGCTCGGTCGCAGGCTTCAAAAGCGCGCTCGAAAGTGGGGCGATCGCCTACGGCGGCAAGTACAGCGCGCCCGACTACGAGCGAATATCGGCCTCGGGCTGCACGCTCGCCATCGAAAACACCATGATCAACCACACGCCCGATGTGAAGGAAAAGCTGCAGAAGCTCGGACTCGTCGTGCTCACCGAACAGTCGTCGAGTGAGCCCGAAGCACTCGGGCGCGTCGAGTGGATTAAGCTTTTCGGCGTCCTATTCGACAAGGAAGACGAGGCCACGCACCTGTTCAACGAGCAGAAGGCCCGCGTCGAGCAAACGTCGGGGCTCGCGTCGTCAGGTAAAACCGTGGCGTATTTCTACATTAACTCGAACGGGGCCGCCGTCACGCGGCGGGCGGGCGACTACGTGGCGCAGATGATCGAGCTTGCAGGCGGCAGCTACGCGCTCGATGACGCACAGACGGCGTCGACGTCAGGTTCGTCAGTAACGCTCGAAATGGAGCGCTTCTACGCGACGGCGAAGGATGCCGACATCATCGTCTACAACGGAACCATCGACGAATCGGTTGCCACCTTGAACGACTTCGTAGGCAAAAACGCGCTATTGTCGCAGTTCAAAGCCGTGAAGAACGGCAACGTATGGGTCACAAGCGCCGACATGTACCAGCAGATGACTTCTACCGCCGACATTATCGACGAGCTGCACGGGGCGTTCACCGGCGATGACGCGAGCGACTTCCATTATCTGAGGAAGCTCGGCTAGCGCCATGAGAAGCCGGCTTTCCATGACATACGACGAATCGGGGCGCACCGCGCGGTGTCGCGTCGTGACGGCGCTGCTCGCTGTTGCCCTCATCGTGCTCGTCGGGGCCAACCTGTGCATCGGGAGCGTGCTCGTACCCGCAGACCACATCCCCGGCATCCTTTCGGGCGGCGCTGCCAATTCCATGGAAAGCCAGGTCATCTGGGAGATTCGCCTGCCGCGCGTGCTTTCAGCCGTGCTTCTCGGCGGGGCACTTTCGCTCTCCGGGTTCCTGCTGCAGACGTTTTTCAACAACCCCATCGCCGACCCGTTCATCTTGGGCGTCTCCTCGGGCGCAAAGTTCGTCGTCGCGCTTACGATGATCGTACTTCTAGGCGCGAACCAGGCCATGTCCTCGCCGGCCATGGTGGCCGCAGCGTTTCTGGGCTCGCTTATCACCATCGGCTTCGTGCTCCTCATCGCACGGCGCATAAGTTCCATGGCCATGCTCATCGTGGCGGGTGTCATGGTGGGATACATCTGCTCGGCAGCGACGAACTTCCTCATCGCCTTCGCCGACGACCAGTCCATCGTGAACCTGCACAACTGGTCTTTGGGTAGCTTCTCGGGTTCGAGCTGGGACGACGTGGCGGTCATCGCGGTCGTGGTGATCACCGTGAGCGCATGCGTATTCGCGATATCGAAGCCCCTTTCCGCCTTCCAGCTGGGAGAAGCCTACGCGAAAAGCGTCGGCGTGAACGTCGCACGCTTCCGCGTGGTGCTCGTCCTTCTAGCGAGCATGCTCTCCGCCTGCGTGACCGCGTTCGCTGGTCCGGTGTCGTTCGTAGGCATCGCGGTTCCGCATCTCGTGAAGTCGGCGCTAAAGTCGTCGAAGCCCATCCGCGTGATTCCTGCGTGCTTCTTGGGAGGCGCCATCTTCTGCGCGGGCTGCGATTTGATCGCGCGCACGCTGTTCTCTCCCGTCGAGCTTTCCATCAGCGCAGTCACCGCCATCTTCGGCGCGCCGGTGGTTATCGCGCTCATGTTGAAGAAGCGGGTGAGGTAGATGGGGGAATTCGTGCCGCGGCCCAAAATGCTCGGAGGGGACATTCCATGCTTAGACAGTCCTGAGCTCACACGAAAGCGCCAGAAGGCACTTTCGGCTCGTGCGGAACTGCGCGCGGAACGCCTCCTCCGAACGGAGTCGAACCTCGAAACCCCGGTCGAAACGCAGGCTGACGGAGCGCCGCTTTTCCGCATAAGCGACCTGTCGGCGGGCTACGACAAGAAGGTTGTAGTCGAAGGCGTCTATCTGGAGGTTCACGCGGGCGACGTCGTGGCGCTCATCGGGCCGAACGGCTCGGGCAAGTCGACCATCTTGAAAACCATCACGCGCCATCTAGCACCGCTTGCCGGCGCGGTCGAGCTCGACGGGCGAGAGATTTCCCGATGGAAGACGGCGGAGTTCGCAAGGAACCTTGCCGTTATGCTGACAGATCGCCCCCGGACCGAGCTCCTCACCTGCCGCGATGTCGTAGAGGCGGGAAGACATCCCTACACCGGGCGAATGGGGACACTCTCGCCTAACGACCATAGTCGGGTCGACGAGGCCATGAAAACCGCACATGTGGAAGAGCTCGCCGAGCGCGACTTCATGCAGATAAGCGACGGGCAACGCCAGCGCGTCATGCTCGCACGCGCGATCGCGCAGGATCCGCGTGTGCTCGTGCTCGACGAGCCCACGTCGTATCTCGATATCCGCTACCAGATCGACCTGCTGCGAATACTTCGCCATCTTGCGAAATCGCGGAATGTGGCTGTCATCATGTCCATCCACGAACTCGAGCTCGCGCAGAAAAGCGCCGACAAGGTGATTTGCGTGAAGGACGGCCGAGTCTTCCGCGCCGGCACACCCGAGAAAATATTTACGCGCGAGACAATTGGCGAGCTCTACGGCCTTCAACATGGCACCTTCAACGAGCGCTTCGGCAGCGTGGAAATTGGGCGCCCGCACGGCGATGCGCACACGTTCGTCATCGCCGGCGCAGGTACGGGGTCGGCTGTGTTTCGCCAGCTCATTCGGCAGGGCAAGGCGTTCTACGCGGGCGTTCTGCACGAAGGGGACATCGACTGCGAGCTCGCGCGCGACCTGGCGGCGGAATGCGTGGCCGAGCGCGCGTTCGAGCCGATCGGGGATAAAACCATGGCCCGCGCCAAAGAGCTCCTCGTCCACTGCGCGCGCCTTATTGTGTGCCCCGCCGCCTTCGGCACCATAAACGCCCGCAACGCAGAGCTCATCGAGTTTGCACGCTCGCATGGTATCGAGGTCGTGCGAGCGTGCGAAGGCGCATCGGAGGATTCCCAATTGGAGTGGGAAGGATAAACTGGACTTTCTTTTAAGGATCCTCAGGCTACAGCTCCTACGCCGGCGAGGTCTCCAAGGCGCCGGAGAACCTCGTGAACAGGATTTCCAATCGTCCGCACCCCCATATGCTATCTAGCAACAAAAACAGACACTATTTCACCGCAACTTATTGAAGGGATGCTTGGAAACATATGCCGGCAGTAGGCCTAATCCAAGCGAGATTCCAGACTCGACAGGCCATTGAGAGTCAGGTCGTTGGCGACCTCAGAGACGCGCTCGATAGGAACCGAACCGTCAGACAGCGCCCACGTGCGATAGATACCGATAATACCCGACAGCAAAAACGCCAGATAGTAGTCGAACATCTCGTCCTTGAGACCTTGGGGCAGCAGATCGCGCTCGGCAATCTCGTGTTCGAGGGGCGCACGAAGACGAGCCATAAAATCATCGAGCGGAATGTTCTCGATCAGCTGACGATTGAGCACCAGGTTGTTGCACAGTGCCTCGTTAACGGTTTTAAAGAAGGTCGCCGCCGCGCCCAGGGCGCGCTCGTTGGTGTCGCCGTCCATGGAGGCAAGCGTTTTCTCGACCGAGTCGACAATCATCTCCACCACATCGACGGCAATGGCATCGAGCAGGCCGTCAACCGTGCCAAAGTGCACGTAGAAGGTTTTGCGGTCGACATTGGCCTCGCGTGCGATGGCACTCACCGTAATGTCTGCCAGCGGCTTTTCCATGAGCAGGCGCTCGAAAGCCGAAAGGATGGCATTACGGCTGCGAACAATGCGGCGGTCAAGACGCGGTTTGCTGGTTGCCATGGGCGTGTCCCTTCGATATGCGAGCATTCATCAACAGATGAGAGATAATCTACGTAAGAGGATTATCCCCCATACAGCACAAATATGCCCCGCATCATGAAGAACGCACGACTGTCCTACTGCGACTTAGGGTGCTTCTTCTTATTGAGTGCCGACGGAGATACGCGAATACCATCGCCTGTCTGGCGCACATAGGCTTTATGAGCCGGCTTAGCGGTCCCAGAAGCCTTCTGAGCGTGCTTCTTGGGATCAACGGTAACAGCATTCGTGGGGTGCGGCTTAGTGGGCGCAGAGGGCGTCTGAGGCGTGCGGCCGAGCTTGCGCATCACGCGATCCCAGCGCGCATGGATGCTCTCGTTGTGGGCACTCTTAAGTCCCAACAGGGGCGCAGCCAAAATGGTCGGCGCAATAAACGTAATGAGGCGCCACAGCAGATAGCCGGCGGTCGAAGCCGACCCAAAGAAATGACCCAAGAACAATGCAAAGCCGCCCTCAGCGCCACCAGTTCCACCGGGCAAGGGAACCGCAGAGCTCAGCAGCTGGACAAAAGCGCTCGCGGCCATGACCGAGAAAAAGTCGACTTCGTGGTGGCCAAAGGCAAGCATCAGGAAATACGGCACCAGATAGAAAAACGCGAGCTGCAACATGGTGATGACCACCGTGAGCAGCATGGACGAAAAGTGGCCGGCTGAAAGCTTGAACTTCTCGGAGAAAGAGTAGATCTCACCATCGACAAACGTGCGCCATCCCTCGATCTTAGTGGCCGAGACACCAATGCGCTCGAGCCAATTGATGATGCAATGGGCGACGCGCGTGACGGTCTTAGGCATGAGCGCGACGGCGAAGATGCCAAGCAAGATGCAGCAGTGCCCACCAAAGCTAAAGACACACAGCAGCGTCATGTCGCCATAGCGCTCGGCGAAAAACGGCATGCGAGCAAGCAGTAGGATAGCGCCCCAGGCAACGAGGCCAAACTGATACACGATAAAGCGCGTGAATTGCGTGGCTCCGGCCTCGCCGACATTTTGGCCTGCCTTGGTCAGGCGGTAAATCTGGGCGGGCGTAGAGCCCATCATCATGGGCGTCAGGTTGCCAAAGAAGATACCGCTCGCCTCGACCGAGATCAGGTCGCGAATGCCGACGGGCGAATTAGGATCGAGCCAGACGGCGATCGCATAGGCCACAATGCCAAAGAACAGATACATGAACATGCAAAGACAGGCGACAACGAGCCAGGGCGCCTGGACGCTCGACATGGCAGCCCAGAACTGTCCCATCTGACCGGTCACAATCAGATAAACGATATAACCCACCAGCACGACGCCGATAAAGATGGCGCCGCGGCGTGCGCTCTTATTGTCATCTCCGCCCGAGGCCTCAACCTCGACCTGGGGCTTAGACGTATGCTGAGAGGACTCCGTCATGAGACTCCTTCTAACAGTCAAAATATCTTGGATATTGTACCCGCAAGGACCATAAGCAGAACGCAAAGCTCTGGTTCAAACGGGAATTGCAGACGGTTGTTTGAAAATAAAAAACCCGGCCTTCCATGGGAAGTCCGGGTATCAGATGCGTGGTAGCCCGTACCAGATTCGAACTGGTGATCTCCGCCTTGAGAGGGCGGCGTCCTAAACCGCTAGACGAACGGGCCATAAGCCTCGGCAGAAAAGAAGTGGTAGCCCGTACCAGATTCGAACTGGTGATCTCCGCCTTGAGAGGGCGGCGTCCTAAACCGCTAGACGAACGGGCCACATGACATCTGCACTGCCGTGCTGCGAGGAAATATATTACGGGACAAAAAACGACAGCGCAAGAAGAAATTCCAAATTGCCGACAAATTGTCGGCAGGTTATGGAACACGCAGGTAAACTGGGTGGCTAATTCAAGTTGAGATGGACCAAAAGAGCTTCGCGCTCGTTGGGAATGTTGTCTTCGATCACGGCGTCGAGGGCGGAGTTGAGAAGCTGCCCCAGTTCCGGCCCGGGCTTGACTCCAGCACGGATCAAGTCGCCGCCGTTGATGGTGAGCATCTTGAGCGTATAGGGCTCCCCCGCCTTCAGCAGCTCGTGCGACATCGCGCGCATCTCCTCAATCGTCTCAACGTAATAGAAGCACGACGGGGCCTTGCCGAGCGTGTCGGCACGCTTAAGATCCATGAGCTCGTCCATCAAACGCGGCGTGTCGACGCCCTCGCCCGAAAGCGCGCGCATCATATTGAGCAGGCAGGAGCGCTCGGGGCGCAGCGGCTTGTCGTGATATTTGATGAGCAGGCACACGTCGCGCACCAGGTCGTGCGAGAGCGCCAGGCGATCCATAATGACGCGCGCTTTCTTGGCGCCGAGCTCGGGATGACCGTAGAAGTGTCCGCTGCCGGCGTGATCGACCGTGAAACACTCGGGCTTGGACACATCGTGCAAAAACGCCGCCCACATAAGGCTCGACGAGGGCGCGACGCCGTCGCACAGCGCAAGCTCCCCTGCCACCGTCAGCACACGGGCGATATGCTCGTAAACGTTAAACGCATGATAGACACTTCGCTGATCAAAGCCGCGACCCGCTGCCAACTCGGGCACGGCGGCGCAGATGAGCTCGGGGTAGCGCAGCATGGCGTCTCCCCCATGACCGGTCGAAAGAATGCCCTCGAGCTCAATACCCACGCGCTCGCGCGCCACGGCGTCGAGCAGCGGCGCGCACTCGGCAAGCGCGCGCTTAGTCTCGGGCTCAATCATAAAGTCCAGGCGGCAGGCAAAGCGCACCGCACGCAACATGCGCAGGGCGTCCTCGTTAAAGCGACGCTTGGGATCGCCGACAGCGCGAATCAGCTTGCGCTCCAAGTCACCCTGGCCGTCGTAGCGGTCGACAAGCCCGCGCTCGGGATGCCAGGCCATAGCGTTGACGGTAAAGTCGCGGCGCGCCAGATCGTCCTCGAGCGAGGCGGCACGCTCCACACTCTGGGGATGGCGACCATCGGTGTAAAAGCCATCCAGACGGTACGTGGTGACCTCGATACGCTCGCCATCGGAAATAGCCGTGATTCCGCCAAATTTAATGCCCGACTCCACAACCGCGATGCCGGCGGCCTCGAGCGCCGCTTTGGACTCCTGCCACAGGCCGCTGCAACACATATCTACATCGTGGCTGGGGCATCCCATCAGCGCGTCACGCACCCAACCGCCCACATACCAGGCCTCAAGACCGGCATCCTCGAGGGCTCGCAACACGCGCAGAGAGGCGGCTGACGGCTGCGTGGCGTTGAGCGAAACATTGCACATTCCTGTGGCCTCCTGCGATTGCGGGTATATCGATTGACGGTTTCCAAGAAGTCTAGCAAGAAACGGGAGCGGGCGCACACGCAAACGCGTTTCAAGCACGATTGAATCCCAAGAGCTCTGCCACCGAAATGAAAAAGCACCCGCCTCGGTAATCCGAGACGGGTGCTCAACAAAGCAAGAAACCAAGGCCCGTACGTTGCGTTAGCAGACCTGACGGATGGCGATGCCCTTCTGATACTCATCGACCTTAGCAAAATCGCCCAAACCCGGGCACTCGACCACGTTGGCGCCGGTGGCCATCGAGAGGCGCAGAGCGTCCTCAACACGCTCGGGAGCGTCGTGCCACACGGACAGGAAGGCAGCGAGCGAGGAATCGCCGGCGCAGACCGTCGACAGCAGCTTGACCTCAAAGGTGCGGTTGGCAAACCAGATGTGCTCGCCGTTGGAGAAGTACGCGCCGTCGCCACCAAGGGTCAGCAGGACGTTCTTGGCGCCCTTGGCATGCAGCTCGGCCATCGCGCCCTTGACAGACTCGTCGTCGCCACCGCTCACCTTAATGCCAAAGATGTCGAGCAGCTCGTCGTCGTTGGGCTTAATGAGCAGCGGCTCCATGGCAATGAGGTCTGCCAGCTGATGGCTCGAGATATCGAGCACGAACTCAGCGCCTTTCGCCTTCACGCGGCGCAGGACCTCGGCCAGGAAGCCCTCGGAGGTGTTGGGAGGCAGCGAGCCGCTAATGACCAGGCAGGTCATGTCTGCGAGCGAATCGATAAGCTCAAACATCTCCTGCTCGTTGGCCTCGTTGATGGCGGCACCGGCGTTGACCATGTTGTACTCGGTGTCGGGGCCGGCGTTGAGGAAGACGTTGACGCGCGTGATGCCGTCGGTCCACACGGGCTTGACGGGCACGCCCAGGGCCTCGGCGCCCTTGACGATGAACTCACCCGAGAAGCCGGCAAAAAAGCCCAGGATCGTGGTGTCGACGCCGTAGTGATCGAGCGTGAACGAGACATTGAGGCCCTTGCCGTTGGGCGTATAGACCGCGTTGCGCGTGCGGGTGACGGTGTTGGCCGAAAGGCCGTCGCAGGCGATGTTGTAGTCAATGGCGGGATTTGCAGTGAGCGTATAAATCATGAATGTTCCTTTCACGAAGCAACGTGTTAATGAAAGTATATTCCACGTATCGGTAAAAGGCTAGGACAACTCGGCGAACGGTGTGGAAGCGATGAAGTACGGCAGGACACCTCTCCCCCATGGCGGAACAAAAAGGCGCCCCAGCCGAAACCGGGGCGCCGCATGCGCACGAATATGTCGCGTTTCGATTACTGACGATCGAGCTTGCGGACAGCAACGCGCTTGCTGTACTCATCGACGTGGCCGAAGTCGCCGATGCCGACGGACTCGGCAACGTTGGCGCCGGTGGCCATAGCGAGCTTCATGGCCTCCTCGACGTTGTCGCGATCCCTGTACCACTTGTGCAGGAACGCAGCGAGGGTGCAGTCGCCGGCGCAGACGGAAGAGACCAGCTTGATGTTGAACTCACGCTTGGCATACCAGATGTCCTCGCCGTTGGAGAAGTAGGCGTCACCGCGGCTACCACGGGTGAGCAGCACGTTCTGGACGCCAGCCTCGTGAGCCAGCTTCATGGCAACGCGGACCTCGTCGTCGGTGTCGACCGGCACGCCGAAGATGGCCTTCATCTCGTGATGGTTCGGCTTGATGAGCAGCGGCTTCTTGTGAGCGAGCTCCTTGAGCTTGTCGGAGGACAGGTCCAGGACGACGTCGGCGCCACGGGCCTGAGCGTGCTCCATGACCTGAGCCAGGAAGTCGGGCGTAGCTTTGGGAGGCACGGAGCCGGAGACGATCAGGCACTCAAGGTCGCCCGCGGTGTCCAGGATGTTGTAGAGCTCCTCCTGGTGCTGCGGCGTGATCGGAGCACCAGGGTTCAAGATGCCGTACTCGTGCTGGCCATCGTTGACGTAGGTGTTGATGCGCGTGATACCGTCGGTCCAGACCGGGCGGCAGAGGCAACCCAGGTTCATGACCTCCTCGACGATAAACTTGCCCGTGAAGCCGGCGAAGAAGCCGAGCGCGACGGTGTCGACGCCCATCTTCTTAAAGGCGAAGGACACGTCGAGGCCCTTGCCGTTAGCCGTGTAGCTGGCCGAGCCGGTGCGGACGTTCTCGTCGGGCTCGAGCGGAGAGCTCGAAACCGTCATGTCGACAGCCGGGTTAGCGGTTAGCGTGTAGAACATTTACAGTACCCCCTGTATATGTGAGGGCCGCGTGGTCGGCCCATTCCAACCACGCGGTTACCTCTGATACCAAATTAGCGAGCTGCGGACTCGAGCAGTGCCTTGACCTCGGCAGCGGTGTTGCAGGCGAGCGCCTTCTCGGCGAGCTCGTCGCACTCGGCCTTGGTCCACTGGCTGATGGTCTTGCGGGCGCGCAGGATGGACGGAGCGCTCATCGAGAACTCCTCCAGGCCCCAGCTGATCAGCAGCGGCTCGAGCAGCGGATCGGCAGCAGCCTCGCCGCACATACCGACCATGATGCCGGCCTTCACGCCGCTCTCGATGATGTTCTTGAGCGAGCGGAGCACGGCGGGATAGTAAACCTGGTACAGGTTGGAGATGGTGTCGTTACCACGGTCGGCGCACATGGTGTAGCCGATCAGGTCGTTGGTGCCGATGGAGAAGAAGTCGGCGACCTCGGCCAGGCGGTCGGCGAGCAGCGAGGCGGCAGGCGTCTCGACCATGATGCCGACCTCGATGTTCTCGTTGAACTTGCGACCCTCTTCGGTCAGCTCGGCCTTGCACTGCTCGACAAGCTCCTTGACAGCCAAGACCTCCTCGACACAGGTGACGAGCGGGATCATGATCTTGACGTCACCGAAGGCGCTAGCGCGCAGCAGGGCGCGGAGCTGGACCTTGTACTGGTCGGGGTTGGCCAGGCAGTAACGCACGGCGCGGAAGCCCATGAAGGGGTTCTCTTCCTTGACCATGTGCAGGTACGGAATCTCCTTGTCGCCACCCACATCGAGCGTGCGGATGATGACCGGAGCGCCCTTGAGCGCGCTGGCGACCTTACGGTAGGCGTTAAACTGCTCCTCCTCGGAAGGAAGCTCAGCAGAGTCCATGAACAGGAACTCGGAACGGAACAGGCCAATAGCCTCGGCGTCGTGATCGAGCGCGTTGGGCACGTCATCGGGGTTGCCGATGTTGCAGGCAATGATCTTCTTGATGCCGTCGGCAGTCACGGACGGCTTGCCGCGGAAGGCCTCGAGAGCCGCCTTCTCGGCAGCGAAAGCCTCGGCCTTGGCAGTGTAGGCGGCGAGCGTCTCCTCATCGGGATCGGCCTCAACGATACCCTTGCCACCGTCAACGACAACGGTCATGCCGTTGCGCAGTGCGGTGCAGCTGTTGGAAACCGAAAGGACGGCCGGGATCTCGAGGGCGCGCGCGATGATCGCGGAGTGTGACGTGCGGCCACCGGTCTCGGTGACGATGCCGGCAACATGGGCCTTATCGATCGTGGCGGTCATGGACGGCGTGAGGTCGTGCACGACAACGACGGTATTCTCGGGCAGGACGGAGAGGTCGACGACCTCCTTGCCCAGCAGCTCGGCCAGAATACCGGTGCGGATGTCGGCGATGTCGGCCGCGCGCAGACGGAACATCTCGTCGTCCATGGACAGGAACATGTTCTCGAACATGGTCGAGGTGTCCATGAGCGCCTGCTCGGCGCAGGTGCCGCCGTCAATGGCGGCGTTGATGGCGTCGGTCATGCCCGGATCCTGAGCCAGGACAATGTGTCCGCTCATGATCTCGGCCTCGGCCTCGCCCACCGTCTCCTTCATGTGGTCGGCCTGAGCCTGGGTCTTCTCGCAGAAGACCGAAAGAGCGGTCTGATAGCGCTCCTTCTCTGCTGACGAATCAGCAACCTCGTGCGGCTCAAACGTCAAGTCGGGATCGACGGCGACCATGACGGTGCCGATACCGATGCCCTCGGAAGCGTTGACTCCCTGATACATTCCCATTCCTCTCTCCGTGTCATGTGATAAAGCGTTTTGCCATATCCATGACAAAAGAGCGCAGCTACCTTAAAACAGGTCACTGCGCCCCCAAATATGAACTTAGTTGTTCAACATGCGACCCGTTTGAGTTCTACTCGCCAAGACCGCTCTTGATGAGCTCGATGGCAGCAGCCAGAGCCTCGGCCTCGTCGGCGCCGTCGCACTTGACCTCGACCTCGGTGCCGCAGGGGATACCAGCAGCCATGAGGGCCATCGGGGACTTGCCGTTGACCTCCTTCTCGGGGGTGACGACCGTCACATCACAGGCGTACTTGCCCATGGTGGAGGCAAACAGACCAGCCGGACGCATGTGCAGACCCTGAGGATTAACGAGGGTAGCCTTCTCAGAAACCATAATTGACTCCTTTTTTGTGTTTAACCCCTGTCATGCATGTGGCAGGAGTCAGATTCACGACGTTGTTTATATTAACTCACATCAAACGGTTTTTCATTGTGTTTCGCACGAATTGTTGGACAGTTGTCTGTTCTGTCCGCTCGCTCGCCCCGGACCCCGCGCGCGGACCCATGAGATTTCCTGCTCTACAGTCCTGCTCGCACGAAGAGCACATTAAGTGCTCTTCGGCTCGTGCGGAACTCGCGATAAATCTCATGGCCCCCGCGCGCGGGGTCTGGGGCGAGCGAGCTGCGGAAAATCGGTAGGTCCAGAGCAATATCGTGCGAAAGGAATTTAGGCAGAATTTTTGTCTGTACGGACGAGCCGATAGACAGGCCGCGCTATCCCCTTCTTCTAAGTTGCGGTGAAATATGGACTGATTTTGGGGTTGAAATGGTTAAACGGGGGTGCGGACGATTTCCTGGACCGCCTAGGCGTATCCAAGCTTCCTGCGGTACTCCATCGGGCTCAGCCACCCGA
>CAKUBM010000040.1 GCA_934643145.1 uncultured Collinsella sp.
TGCCTGTCCAACAACATGATCCTCACGTGGGCCGCCGTGGAGGCAACCACGCTTTCCACCGTGTTCCTCGTGGGTATCTACAAGAACAAGACGGCCCTCGAGGCTTCTTGGAAGTATGCGATGGTCTGCACCGCCGGCGTGGCCTTCGGCCTGTTCGGTACGCTGCTGATCTACGCCAACGCCGCCGACGTGATTCCCAACGCCCACGAGGCCGCATTCCTGTCGTGCGTGCTGCCGTATGCCGATCAGTTCGACCCGACGCTCATGCGCCTCGCCTTTGCGTTTATCGTGATCGGTTTTGGCACCAAGGCCGGCCTGTTCCCCATGCACACTTGGCTGCCCGATGCCCACTCCCAGGCCCCGAGCCCTGTCTCGGCCCTGCTCTCGGGCGTGCTGCTTAAGTGCGCTATGCTTGTGATCATGCGCTTCTACGGCTTTACCATCCAGGCCGTGGGCGCCGAGTATCCGCAGCTTTTGCTGTTGATCGTCGGCACGCTGTCCATTTTGGTGGCGACACTTTCGATGTTTCGCCAGGACGACCTCAAGCGCCGCTTTGCGTACTCGTCTGTGGAGAACGTGGGCGTTATCGCCCTGTGCCTGGGTATCGGTGGCCCGCTGGGTATCGCCGCAGCCCTGCTGCACTGCGTGTTCCACGGCTTTACCAAGACGCTTGCCTTCTGCGTGTCCGGCAACATTCAGCACGCCTTTGGCACGCGTAGCCTGGCCAAGATCCAGGGCGTCGTCGAGGTTGCCCCCGCAACCGCCGCGCTCGCCGTCCTGGCGCTGCTCGGTCTTGGTGCCTTCCCGCCCTTTGGCATGTTTATCTCCGAGTTCCTGACTTTTGTCGCCGGTGTTACCGCCGGTCCCATGTGGCTGGTCATCGTGGTCGCCCTCGGTCTTACCGTGGCCATCTCCGCGCTCACCCGCATCGCACTCAAGTCGGTATTCGGCCATGCGCCCCAGGGCATGGGCAAGCATGAGGCCCCGGCGCTCATGCTTATCCCCGAAATCATCCTGGCTGTCATGATCTTGTGGTTTGGCATCGCCACCCCGCTGCCTCTCGTGCACGGTGTGGAGACCGCGACCGGCATCGTGCTCGAGCAGAGCACCGAGGAACTTCACGCGACGCCGATGTACCGCGCTGTGTTCGGTACCGAGACCGCTCAGAGCGAGGTGGAGTAACGAATGATTGAAACTGAGAACAAGGTGTATGCCCGCCGCTGCGAGAGCCATGTCGAGGCCCTGCGCCGCGCCGTTCCGGGCTGCATCGAGAAGGTCGAGTGGCAGTGCGAGGACCAGCTGACGATCACCGTCAAGCAGGACAAGCTGCCCGAGGCCGTCCACTACCTGTATTACGAGCGTTACGGCTGGATTCCCGTGATCATCGGCAACGACGAGCGCAGTCTGTGCGGTCGCTACGCCGTGTACTATGTCATCTCCATGGAGGGTGAGGATCCCGGCTGGGTGACCGTGCGCACCGAGGTCGATCCCGCCAAGATGACGTTCCCGTCCGTGACGCCGTTCGTCCCCGCCTGCGTGTGGGGCGAGCGCGAGCTTCGCGACATGTTCGGCCTGATCCCCGAGGGACTGCCCGATCGTCGTCGCCTGGTGCTGCCCGACGATTGGCCCAGCGGCCTGTACCCGCTGCGCAAGGACTCCATGGACTACCGCTTCCGTCCCGCTCCCGCGAGCGACATGGAAAACTACGAGTTCTTGGCCGATACCAAGGGCAAGGAGACCACACTCGTCCCCATGGGCCCGTTGCACATTACCTCCGACGAGCCCGGCCACTTCCGCCTGTTCGTTGAGGGCGAGACGATCGTCGATGCCGACTACCGTCTGTTCTACGTGCACCGCGGCATGGAGAAGGTCGCCGAGACGCGCCTGAACTATGACGCCGTGACGTTCCTCGCCGACCGTATCTGCGGCATCTGCGGCTGCGCCCACTCGGTGGCCTATGCCGAGGCCGTCGAGCGCGCCCAGGGCATCCATGTCCCGCCGCGCGCCCAGTACATCCGCGCCATCATGCTCGAGGTCGAGCGCCTGCACTCGCATCTGCTCAACATTGGCCTCGCATCGCACTACACCGGCTTCGACTCCGGCTTCCAGCAGTTCTTCCGCGTCCGCGAGAAGTCTATGGACCTGGCCGAGAAGCTTTCCGGTCACCGCAAGACCTATGGCCTCAACGTGATCGGCGGCGTGCGTCGCGACATTTTGGCCGAGCAGAAGCTCTCCACGCTCACGACCATCCATCAGCTGCGCTCCGAGGTTCAGGAACTTGTCGACGTCTTGCTCTCGACGCCCAACTTTATTGAGCGTACGAGTGGCATCGGCATTCTGGACCGCAAGATCGCACGCGACTTCTCGCCGGTCGGCCCGCTCATGCGTGGCTCGGGCTATGCCCGCGACGTGCGCTTTGACCATCCCTTTGACGGCTACGGCGATCCGGATGTTCAGAAGATGCATGCTGCCACGGCCGACACCTGCGATGCCTTCGGCCGCACCGCCGTCCGCATCCAGGAGGTCTACGATTCGATCGACATGATTGAGACCATGCTCGAGAACTGCCCGTCGGGCCCCATCCTCACCACGGATTGGGAGTACACCCCGCACAAGTACGCCATCGGCGCCACCGAGGCGCCGCGCGGCGAGGACGTGCACTGGGCGATGCTCGGCAACAACCAGAAGTGCTACCGCTGGCGCGCCAAGGCCGCCACGTACAGCAACTGGCCGGTCCTGCGCTACATGTTCCGCGGCAACACCGTGGGCGACGCGGCGCTGATCGTCGGTTCGCTCGACCCGTGCTACTCCTGCACCGACCGCGTGACGGTGACCGATGTCGCCGCCAAGCGCGACCACGTGCTCGACAAGGAGCAGTTCGAGAACGTCTGGCGCGACAAGTCGCCGCTTGCGGGCGAGGGCACCATGGCCGCTCCGCTCGATGAGGAGGCGCTCTAATATGCTGAAGCTTTGGAAGGTCAACGCCAAGGCCGGCGACGCGACGGTCAAGTACCCGTTTGCGCCGTTTCCCACCAACAAGGACATGCGCGGCAAGCCCGAGCACAACGCGGAGCTCTGCATCGCCTGCGGTGCCTGCGGCGTGGCGTGCCCGGCCGATGCCATTCGCATGGACACCGACCTTGCGGCCGATACCATCACCTGGTCGATTGACTACGGTCGCTGCATCTTCTGTGGCCGCTGTGAGGAAGCCTGCCCCATGGAGGCCATCAAGCTCACCGAGGAGTTTGAGCTGGCCGTCATGAGCAAGGACGACCTCACCAGCAAGAGCGTCTATACGCTCGAGCACTGCTCGCGTTGCGGTAAGCCGTTTGCCCCGCACAAGGAGATCGACTACGCCAAGCGCCTGCTGCAAAAGGCCGGCGGCATGGAGGCCATCCAGGCCGCCCGTACCGTTGGTATGTGCCAGGAGTGCAAGCGTGAGCTCGACGCCCTGCGCGCCGCCTCGGCCGTAAAGACCGGCAACGCGGCCGGCATGGCTGCCAACGAGACGCTCGCGTCCGGTGAGCCCCAGGGCCCCGGCATGGAGTACCTGGGCGGCCACGGTGTGAACCCGGAGTATATCGACCGCGAGCTTAACCCCGATGCGCCCGAGATTCCCGCCGGTCCGGCGCCGGTCGAGGGCATCATCATGGATCTCGATAAGAAGGAGGAGTAACCATGGCCGAACCCACGCTTTTGCCCGAGCGGCTTCAGTACCGCCCGACCAAGATCGAGCTCGACGAGAGCATCGAGAAGGCCAAGGCGACCCTTCTTAAGAAGATCAAGCGCTCGGTGTACGTCTACCGCGTTGACTGCGGTGGCTGCAACGGCTGCGAGATCGAGATCTTTGGTTCCATTACGCCCGTCTTTGACGTTGAGCGTTTTGGTATTAAGGTCGTGCCGTCGCCGCGCCACGCCGATGTGCTGCTGTACACCGGCGCCGTGACGCGTGCTATGCGCATGCCGGCCCTGCGTGCCTTTGAGGCCGCACCCGATCCCAAGATCGTGGTGTCCTACGGCGCGTGCGGCTGCACCGGCGGCATCTTTTACGACAACTACTGCGTGTGGGGCGGCACGGACAAGATTTTGCCGGTCGATGTCTACATCCCCGGCTGCCCGCCCAGCCCCGCGCAGACCATCTACGGCTTTGCCATGGCGCTCGGTCTGCTCGACCAAAAGCTCCATGCCGAGACCACGGTGGAGGCCGAAGGCGAGCAGGCAGACATTCTGCACCCCGGCGTGCCGTATAAGCTGCGCGTGGCCATCGAGCGCGAGGCTCGTGCCATGAGCGGTTACCGCTATGGTCGCGACCTGGCCAACGAGTTTATGGATACGCTCGAGGGTGCGCCCAAGGGCGATATCCGCGGCGCCATGGCGCTGCTCATCGACAAGCAGGATGATCCCCGCCGCGTCGAGGTCTACTCGGCGCTGCAGGATCTGGTGCTGGCCGGAGGTCGCTAGATGGAGCTCACGGACCGCTCTGGTTACTTTGCGGGCCCCGGCATGCTCGGCGGCTCCTTCGGTGACGCCTCGCGCGCAAGCGTCGAGGCCGCCGAGGGCGTCGCCGATTCCTGCCTGGCCCACGAGCCCGATCAGGTGGTCTTCTACGAGCTCACGCGCAAGTTTGTCGAGACCGAGGAAGACGTTCCCCAGGAGGCCTGCGACGTGCTGTATTACACGCTCGCCGTGGGCCACCACACCGGCGTGCTCGATTGCTTTGAGCCGCGCCTGTCCGTGCCGGTGAACGTCTTCTATTCGCTGGTAGACGCGCTGCCGGAAGGGGAGGCCAAAACCAAGTTTGAGGCCATCCGTTCCTTTGGCGAGTGCCAGCTCGACAAAGCTGCGGTGCCCTCGCTGCTCGAGGCGTGCGATGCCCTGCTCGATGAGCGCGGCTTTCGCGGCTCGGCCAAGGCGGGTATCTCGGTCTTCGATAACGACTTTGGCCTGCACGCCCAGCAGGTCGCGTTTCTGATGAAGTTTCGCGACCTGGTGGAGCGCGTGCGCGACGTGTCGGGCGTGTATCTGACGGGGAGGTTGCAGTAATGGGCCGCGTTATCGACGGCCGTGTGAACGGTGCGCCCTTTGCGGGCATTGTGCTCACGGCGGGCAGCGTGCTGCGCGCCGACGATGCTGCCGGCCCCGTGCTCTCCAAAAAGATGGAGGACGCGCCCCTTGCCGGTTGGTACACCATCGACGGCGGGCAGACGCCCGAGGACGACATCATCGAGGTCAAGCGCGAGCGCCCGCCGCGTCTGGTGCTCGTGGATGCCGCCGATATGGCGTTGCCCGTCGGTTCGATCCGCCTGCTCGACAAAAGTGACGTGGCTCGCAAGTCGATGTTCACCACGCATTCGCTTCCGCTCTCGATTCTGATCGAGGAAATCGAGCAATCGTGCGAAGATATCGTCTTCATAGGGATTCAGCCGGGCGATACGGAGTTCTACAACCCCATGTCCCCGGAAGTCTTTGACGCCGTCGACGCCGTGTACGACGCCGTGGCCGCCAACGACTTTTCCCACTTTGTCCGCTTGGGGCAAGAGCAATAGAAGCGCTTGTCCCTGCTGATTAGGAAAGAAGTGATTGACATGGCAGATTCCAAGGTGGAGTATCCCGCTCCCGATTGCCTGGCGCCCGCCGCGATCGAGGCCAAGACCGAGGTTGCCGGCGTGACCAAGGCTAACCTGCCGGTCGCTAAGGCCTTTCTGTTGGCAATGTTCGCCGGTGCGTTCATCGCCTTCGGCGGCCTGTTCTTTACGGTGTTCTTGAGCGATAGCACGCTCGGCTGGGGCGCCCAGCGCGTCGTGGGCGGCCTGTGCTTTTGCCTGGGCCTGGTGCTGGTACTGGTGTGCGGCGCCGAGCTATTTACCGGCAATTCGCTTATGGTCTGCGCGCTCAAGAGCAAAAAGATCACCCTGGCTCAGATGCTCAAGGCATGGGTCGTCGTGTGGCTTGGTAACTTTGTCGGTGCCCTGTTCATCGTCTTTTTGGTGTACATGGCCGGCATTTACAAGCTCAACGGCGAGGCGGTCGCCAATTCCATGGTGAGCGTCGCCGCCGGCAAGGTGACGATCGACTGGGTGACGATCTTCTTCCGCGGCATCCTGTGCAACATCTTTGTGTGCCTGGCCGTGTGGATCGGTACCGCCGGCAAGACCGTGGTCGATAAGGTCGTGGGCATTTTGTTGCCCATTGCCGCGTTTGTGGCCTGCGGTTTTGAGCACTGCGTTGCCAACATGTACTTTTTGCCCATGGGCGCCGTGATGCATGCATGCGGCTACGGTGCCAAGGTCGCCGGCGCCGATGCGCTCAACGCCGCGGGCATTGCGTTCAACCTGTCCGCCGCCACGCTGGGCAACATCGTGGGCGGCGCGGTTCTGGTCGCGCTCGGCTACTGGTTTATCTACGCCAAGAAGTCCGAGGCGTAAGGTATCGTCTGTTTGACGTTGGGCCTCCCGCGGGGCGTTGCCGTGCGGGAGGCTGTTTGGGTCTGGGGCCCGTTGCCGGGCTTTTGGCCTGTTGTGTTTGGCTGATGAAAGGGGTAATCGAGATGGCATCTGCTGTGAAGCGTGACGGTCGCGCCGTGGTGACCACATGCGGGGGATGCTATGCCGATTGCGCCTTTGCGGCACGTGTTGAGGACGGTCGCGTGGTGGCCGAGTTGCCGGTGTCGGGGCACCCGTGCGCGGCACGTGCCCTGTGCGCCCGCGGGCGGCACCGCCTGGACATGCCGTTTGACGAGCGCGACCGGATTTTGCATCCCATGCGCCGCCGCCAGGATGGCTCGGGGTTCGATGCGGTGAGCTGGGACGAGGCGTTTTCGGAGATCGCGGAGCGCCTTTTGGGGATTGTTGACGGGCATGGTCCGCGCGCGCTGGGCATGACGCTCGGCGTGCCCTCGTTCGACCGCTACTGGGCCTATCGCCTTATGCATGCGTTGGGTTCGCCCAACGTGTACGGTGCCGACGGTGCCTGCGAGGTAAGCCGACTTACCGGTTGGGAGCACAGCCTGGGCTATAGTCCCGCCTCCGACCTGGCGCACACCGATTGCATCATGTATCTGGGGCGTTCCATTGTCGATTCGTCGACGATGGGGGCCGTTGATGCGCTCAACGATGCGCGCCGGCGCGGGGCGAAAATCATCGTCGTGGACCCGCGGCGCAGTGGCTCTGCGGCGCTTGCAGACCGCTGGCTGCGCGTGCGCCCGGGCTGCGACCTGGCCTTGCTGCTGGGTATCGCGCATGTGCTGATAACCGATGGCTTGTACGACCGCGAGTTTGTTGCCCGCTATACCACGGGTTTTGATGAGCTGGCGCAGGCGGCTGCTGCTTGGACGCCTGAGTGGGCCGAGTCGATGTGCGACGTGCCGGCGGACGATATCCGTGCGACTGCGCGTGATTTGGCTGTGGCGGCGCCTGCTGCGGTGGTGGACGCTGGCTTTCATGGTGGCATCGGCATTGCGTATGCCAACAGCACCCAGACCGCGCGTGCTATCTGCCTGGTCGATGTGCTGCTGGGCTGTATTGGACATGCGGGTGGCGCGCTCAATCCGCCCACGCCGCTTGTGTTGGGCGACCTCGATCCCACGCGCTTTGCGACGCCGCCGGTGCCGCGCGAGCCCAAGCTGGGGTCCGAGCGCTATCCACTGGTCGATCCGGTGCGCGGTCTGTGCACGACCATCGGCCAGTCGATTCTGGCCGGCGATTTGCGTGGGCTCATCGTCTATGCCAGTAACCCCGGTGCTGGCTATGGCAATGCGCAGGCTTGGTTGGGCATCTTGCAGCAGCTCGACCTGCTCGTGACGATTGATATTCGCTGGTCCGAGACAGCGCGCGCTTCCGACTTCGTGCTGCCCGATGTGACGTATCTGGAGGCCGACCGTGGCGTGGGAACGGTGACAGGCGCCAACGATGCGCGCGTGTTCTTCCGCAATGCCGTGCTGCCCGTGCAGCATGACGACACACGTCCCGGTCGGGAGATTTTTGCCGGTCTGGCGCAGGCGTGTGGCGTGGGCGAGTACTTCCAGTTTACGTCTGACAATCTGGCGGCTGCCCAGGTGGCACCGTTTGGGATCGATCTGAACGAGCTCAAGGAACGCGGCTGGGCCGACACGGGTGTTACGTTGCCGTCGCGTACGGGCGAGCCGGCGATTCCCCTGGATGGCGGCAAAATTGCGCTGGCAAGCGACGTATGGGAACGAGCCGGTCTGGGTCGTGTACCCAACTGGATCGCTCCCATGGTGGAGCCCGGCCCAGGAATGTTTCGCCTCATTAGCGGCAATCGACCCTTTGAGTCGCATACCTCGCGAAGGCTTGCGGCCCAAGGTGCCGCCGAGGCTGGATCGGACCTGGATGCCGTGCAGATGAATGCCGATGCTGCTACGCGCATGGGCATCGCCGACGGCGAGATCGTCGAGCTCGTGAGCGATATGGGCCGCGACCGCGTGCGCGTGGAGACGACGCCGTATCTGCATCCGGCGTGCATCTTTACATCGGCCGCCCCCGGCGGACGTTCGTTTGGCGCCGATGTCGGTGGCGCTCAAGCCTTGGGCGTGGGCCCGCTCGACCATACGCCATTGCGTTGGGACCCGTTGACGGGCGCCGCGCTCACCCAGGAAAACGCCGTTCGCGTGGAAAAGATTGTCGCGCGCGGGGATAATGACGAGTAATTGACTCAGCTGATGTATTCGACTGATCCACGTTTCTTTTGAAAGGCCGCACATGAGCGATAGCCAGAAGATGTCCGATGAGGTGCGCGCCCACCTGCGTGCCATTCCTTCCGTCAACGAGCTGCTTACCGAGTGGCCGGTAGTGAAAGCGGCGGGGGAGACCTGCGATGCGGTGGTGCATGCCGCCGTCACGGCCGAGCTCAACGAGGAGCGCGCCGCCATTCGCGCCGGTGCCGCCCCGCGCTCTAAGCGCGAGCTGGCATCGGCGATCGAGTGGCGTGCGCATCGATCCGCGCTGCCGAGCCTGCGCCCCGCCGTCAACGCCACGGGTGTTGTTATCCATACCAATCTGGGTCGCGCCCCGCTCGCGGAGTCGGCCGCCAAGGCCGTGGCCGAGGTCGCGCGCGGCTACAGCACGCTCGAGTACAGCGTCGACACCTGCTCGCGCGGGTCGCGCAAGGAGCATGCCGCGCAGCTGATTCGCTCACTCACCGGTGCCGAGGACGCGCTCGTGGTCAACAACAACGCCGCCGCGGTGCTGCTGGTGCTTGCCACCCATGCCGCGGGCAAAGAGGTTATCGTCAGCCGCGGCGAGCTTGTCGAGATTGGCGGCAGCTTCCGCATCCCCGACGTCATGGCGGCCTCGGGCGCCAAACTCGTCGAGGTCGGCGCCACCAACCGCACGCATCTGGGCGACTACGAGCGCGCCATCACGCCCGAAACGGCCATGATCCTGAAGGTTCATCCTTCCAACTATCGCATCGAGGGTTTCCACGAGGAGGTGGGTTCTCGGGAGCTTGCGGCGCTTGCTCACAAGCATGATCTGCTGTTCTACGAGGACCAGGGGTCGGGCGCGCTGTTGCCCGATGATATCCTGGTGCGCGGCGGTGAGGAGCCCACGCCGGCTTCGGTCGCGGCGGGGCTCGATATCGTGTCGTGCTCGGGCGATAAACTGCTGGGCGCCGCGCAGGCAGGCATTATCATGGGCCGTCGCGATCTGGTCCAGGCCTGCGGGTCGCATCCGCTTATGCGTGCCCTGCGTCCGGGCAAACTGGCCCTGTCGGCGCTCGAGGCCACGTTGCGTATCTACATGGACGGCGCCGATGTCGCCCATCGCGATATTCCGGTGCTCAGCATGCTCACGCTTCCGCAGGCCCATTTGGAGCGAAGTGCCCGCAGGCTGCGCGATCGTATGGTCGCCGGGCTCGATAAGGCCGGTTGCCCGTGCGCCGTTGAGTTGGAGATTGTCGAGGAGTCCTCGACGCCCGGTGGCGGCTCGCTGCCTACCGTGGAGCTGCCCACGATGTGCGTTGCCGTGCGTCTTGTTGACGAGCGCCTGACGGTCGACGCGCTCAAGCGCTCGCTTGTCCAGGACTTCGACACTCCGGTTGTAACGCGAACCTCGCACGATCGCATTTTGTTTGATGTGCGCACGCTCGTGGGCGACCGCGATATCGAGACGGCGGCGTCGACGCTTGTCGCATGCGTTGCCAAGGCGGTGCGCCGATGAGTGGGGCCGAAGCGTTGGTGGAATGCCCCGTTATCGTTGGCACGGCGGGCCATGTCGACCACGGTAAGTCGGCGCTCATCGAGGCGCTGACGGGTAAAAACCCCGACCGCCTGGAAGTTGAGCGCCGTCGCGGCATGACCGTTGAGCTTGGCTTTGGCGAGCTGGCGCTGCCGAGTGGCAAGATCGTTGGCCTGGTTGACGTGCCGGGCCATGCGCATTACTTGCGCGCCATGGTGCAGGGTGCCACAGGTATCGACGTGGCCGTGCTGGTGGTTTCGGCCGTCGAGGGCGTGATGCCGCAGACCCGCGAGCACGTGCATGTGCTGGAACTGCTGGGCGTCACACACATGGTGGTCGCGCTGACGATGTGCGACCTAGCCGATGCCGAGATGACCGAGCTTGCCGAGCTCGATGCCGATGACTTTTTGTCGGGTACCGTGTTTGCGGGCGCGCCGATCGTGCCTGTGTCGTCCAAGACAGGCGAGGGGATCGACGGGCTGCTGGCTGCGCTCGACGAGCAGGTTGCCGCTTGCTGGGATTCCTGCCGCGACCGTTCCGAGCTCACCGATGCCGCGTCGCGTCTGCCCATCGACCGCTGCTTTACGATCAAGGGCGTCGGCACCGTCGTGACGGGAACGTTGCACGATGCGCCCGTCGCGGTGGGGGATGAGCTTGTCGCGCTGCCGTCGCGTACGGTCTGTCGCGTGCGCGGGATTCAAGTGCATGGCGATACGCCGCGAGCACTGCCCGGACAGCGTGTGGCGCTCAACTTGGTGGGCGATGGTGTCGCCGCGCTCGATCGCGGTGAGATGCTGGGCGTGGCGGGCCGCTTTGGCCAGACGATGCGCTTTATGATGACGTTTACGTATTTGGGTCGCGAGGGAGCCAAGCCGCGCGTGCTCGAGTCGGGTGCGCGTGTGCACGTGATGGCGGGTACGGCCGAGGTCGTCGGTCGCATCATGTTCATGGAGGGCGAGGCCCCCATGGCGGTGGGCGAGACCCGTACCGTGCAGGTGCGCCTGGAGGAGCCGCTGCCGCTACGTGCCGGGGACCATACCGTGGTGCTGTCCTATTCGCCCGTGATGCTTGTTGGCGGCGGGCGCGTGCTGCTTTCGCGCTGCCGTCGCTCGCGCGAGCTTTCAGCCGGCGAGCGTGCGCTGTTTGCAGCGCTTGAGGCCGGAGATATTGCGGGCGCGGTGGATGCGTGGGTGGCGCTGCAAGCGTTGCCGGTCGCGGTTTTCGATGTTGCCGCGGCACTGGATCTTGTTGCCGGCGATGTCGACGCTGCGTTGCGTGTACTGGCGGACCAGGGCACGGTGCGTGTGCTTACCGCGGGCGACGTGGCGCTATACGCGAGCGCTGCTGGGCTCGACGCCGCAATGGACTCGCTCGCCTCAAACTTGTCAGCCATGCACGCGGCAGCTCCCAAGGAGACGGGCTTTACGCCCGGCGCCGTTGCCCATGCTGCGTGGCCTACCGCTGATGATACAGTTGCCGCGGCTCTGATTGCCGAGGGCTGCTCGCGTGGCGTATGCGCTGCCGAGGGGGCCGAGGTGTTCGATCCGCACTCCGCCGCCGCGGCGGCGCGCGTGGTGCACGAGGCTTGCGAGCGCATCGTTTCCTTGCTGGACGAAGCTGGCCTCGATGCGCCGACGCTGCCAGAGGTGGGCGAGCAGTTGCAGCTCGATCGCGACACCATGACGCGCGCCCTGCGTGAGCTTTCGCTCAACCGCGCGATCGTTAAGGTCGAGCGCGACGTTGCCCTGTCTGCTGCTGCCGAGGCCCATGCGCATGAGCTCGTCGCCGCCGCCATTGAGGCAGCCGGCGGTGCTGCCACCACGAGCGCTCTGCGCGAGGCCCTTGGTGTGTCGCGCAAACGCGCCATCAGCATCCTTGAGCACCTGGATGCCGTGCGCTTTACGGTGCTCGACAAGGAGGCCGGTGGCCTGCGCTCCCTGCGCTAGATTGGCTACTCGGTTTGGTAAAATACCGCCGCACTTGGGAACGGATGGGCTCCGGTGGGCTCCGCGGTCCTCAAAACCGTTGCGAGGCGTGCAAAACGTCTTGGATGTGTTCGATTCACATACGTTCCCGCCATACGCTACCAGCGCTTTTGTGCTCGCGGTCTTGCTGCGTGCCGCAAAGGCGCTGTTTTGTTTTTGCACGATCTATTTTGGAGCGCCGCTATTTCGGCGGCGGTATTTAGCTTCGTGCATCGGGTTTCGAGCATGCCGATGGGGGTGTTTTGCCGTATGACTACCGTAAGACGAGCCGATCTTTCTTGCGTCGTCCAGGCGGGCGGGCTGTCGTCGCGCATGGGTTGCGACAAGGCCCGCATGGCGTTTTGCGGCGAGCCGCTCATCGAACGCGTGCTGGGGCGCCTGGCACAGGTTGCCGGCGAATTGGTCGTGACGACCTCGCGCCCCAGCGAGCTTGCCTATCTTGAGGAGCGCGCGTTTGGCGGCCTGGTGCCGCGTGTGGTGGCGGACCTTGAAGGGTCGGCGGGTGCCATGCGTGGCATCGCGAGCTCGCTGGCTGCCGCTCGGTTGCCCCTCGCGGCGATCGTCGCCTGCGATATGCCGTTTGTCTCGCCGGAACTCATCTGCGCACTTGCTAATCGTGTTGAGTCCGAGGCGCTCGACGTGTGCGTGCCGCGCGAGGAGCGGGGGATTGAGCCGCTTTGCGCCGTTTGGCGCCGTGACGCGTGTTCGCCGGTTTCCCAAGAGCTGCTCGCCTGCGACCGCCAGCGCATTCGCTGCCTGATCGACCGGGTCCATGCCGGCTATCTGGATGAGCCCCAGATTGTCGAGGTTGCCGGCTCCACGCTCTGCTTCGAAAACGTCAATACACCTGAGGAGTTTGCGGCAGCCGAGCTGCTCGCCTAGACGATGGGAGATGCCATGCCTCACGATATCTGTCCCGACACCGGGGAACCCTGCACTTGCGATGGGTCCGAGCCTTGTACCTGCGGTTGCGGTGGCTGTGGGCATACGGTCGAAGAGGAGGCCGCGGCGGCCGCGTATCGTGAGTTGCATCGCCAGGCGCCGTCCGGTGATGCCCTTGACCACGAACGCAAAATCATCGTGTCGTTCGACAGCACCTTCGATGTGATGGAATGCGAACAGCTGTGTCTTGCCGCCGGTGTGCCCGGGCG
>CAKUBM010000041.1 GCA_934643145.1 uncultured Collinsella sp.
ACACTGAATGTGTCCATCCTCGCAGTATCCGGTTCTCAAGGTGCACGCCCCGCGGCTGATCCGGTCCGACCGGGCCGTGCGGCAAGGAGATATATTGCCAGACCGGAGGGGCGCCGGGGGCGGGAATCGCGCACTCCATATTTTGTTCACAAATGAATAGAACCCTCAGTCGCATCACTGAGGTTAAAACTGAAGCATTGGCTTCTGATATTGGCGATGACCAGCTGGTTTATAGGTGTTAAGGCATCGGTCATCTCTGGAGCGCCACTTTACTCCAAAAGCATCAGCTATTTGTTTCCCGTCGGTAAAAGGCAGGTTTTGTTCGCCAAGCGTTCTTATATATAGAGAAGTTCGGGTTCGAACCCGTGTCGCGGCAACAAAAAAGCGGCCGGCATCCGCCAGTCGCTTTTCTATTCTATGGTGGGCCGTCAGGGGTTCAGCCTGCTTCGCAGGCGGCCGCTGCGGCGCTTTCGCGCCTTGCGCGCTGCGCTGGCAAACGCTCACGCGTTTACTCAGCTCCGCGCCCCGACGGGTTCGAACCCATGAAAAGGCGACAAAAAAGACGGCCAACCGAAGTTGACCGTCTCAACAATCTTTGGGTGGGCCGTCAGGGGTTCGAACCCTGGACCTTGGGATTAAAAGTCCCCTGCTCTGCCAGCTGAGCTAACGGCCCGCGGGTGGCATTGTACCACGGTCTGGGACTATTCCCAACTCCATTGACCGTTCTGGAAAATCACAACTTCACGTCCATCAGGCGTAACGCCCGTAATATCGATGTCGTCCGTGCCGATCATAAAATCGACGTGCGTGCTCGAGACGTTAACGCCATGCTCCAGGAGCTCCTCCTTGGACATGTCATACCCACCCTCGATGCACTCAGGGAAGCCAACGCCCAGCGCAAGGTGGCAGCTGGCGTTCTCGTCATAGAGCGTGTCATAGAACAGAACGCCACTTTCACGGATCGGCGTGTTCTTGGAGATAAGCGCGACCTCACCCAGATGAGCGGCACCTTCATCGGTGTCAATAATGCTCGCAAGCGTCGCCTTACCCACGCGGGCATCGTAGTCCACTACGCGGCCCGCCTCGAACTTAATCCAAAAATCGTCAACCTTGTTACCGTGGTGAATGAGCGGCATAGCCGAATACACGATACCGTCGGCACGCATACGGTCAGGCGAGGTGAAGACTTCCTCGGTGGGAATGTTGGGGAAGAAGGGGTGCCCATCGGGCGTCTTGCCCTTGCCGCCGGCCCACTCGTGACCTTTCGTCATGCCAATCGTCAGATCGGTTCCATTTGCCGAGGTGTAATGCAGGTAGTCGAAACGATTGTCGTTCAGGAAACGCAGGTTCTTTTCGAAAGCGGCGTCATGGAGTTCCCAGTCGCTCTCCGGGTCCTGGCCATCGGCGCGAGCGGTGTGCAGAATCGCATTCCACAGCTTATAGATTGCAACCTCATCGGCGTCTCCCGGGAACACCTCACGCGCCCAGGCAACGACCGGCGCGCCGGCGATGCACCACGGGTTGATGTTGTAGTCCAGTCCGCGGCGAAAGACCTTGCACTGCGTGTTCCTTGCCTTAGAAGCTGCAGCAGGCTTAGCGGGATCGATGCCCTTAAGAGCGGCAGGGTCCGCACCCTCGATAAAGATAAAGCAGGCACCATCCTGGGCCAGGGAATCAAGCTGCAGGCGCTTCCACTCGGGCGTCTGCTCAAAATAGCTTTTCTCGACATGCTCGTAGGTGAGCCTCGTCACGGCATCATCGGCCCAAATAACCGTCACGTGACCGGCGCCGGCGGCATAAGCCTCCGCAACCACCACGCGCGCAAACGGCGCGCACTCGACCGGAGACTGAACGACAACCTCCTGGCCGGGCTTGACGTTTACGCCCTTGCGGACAACCAGGCGCGCATAGTTTTTAATCTTGGGCTCTAGGGCCTTCATGCCCTCCAGAGCCTCTTCGACCGTCAGGGCAGCTCGAATCATGTGCCACTCCATCTATCTATAGAACAGTAAAAAGGCGCGCCGCAAAAACGACGCGCCTTATATCTTAGCGATAAGTATGCATGCAAACGCTACTTCTTCTTGGAGTCCTTCTTGTCCTCCTCGGCAGCCGAGCGCTCGATAAGGGCGTTGAGCTTGTTCTCGGACATGCCCTCGGCCTGCGTGCGGTACATGTTGCGCAGGGGACGAATACGAACGAAGTCGTAGATAAAGTCACCCAAAATGACGATGTAAGACAAAACGATGCCGACCATCTGGACGGGGCTGGACACCATGCCAGCGGGAGCGAAGTACAGCGAAGCCCAAATGGCCACGACGAGCACCATGCCGATAGTAAGCACGGCCCACCAGATGCGGCGGCGCTTGGTGTAGTCCTCATCCTGCTTGAGAAGGATATTCGACACCGTGTAGATGCGATCCTCCTTGGCGCGCTGCTTAGCCTTGCGGGCGCGCTTCTCCTCTTTAGAGAGGCCCTCGAGGTTCTCGCCCTTCTCGAGCTCTTTGCGGCGTGCCTTAGACGAAGCCGGCACGACGCGGACAGAGCTCGCTGCCTGACGGGCGGGCTTGGCGGATGCGGCGGACTTGCGCGCAACCCCGGTAACCTCGTGGGATTGCGTGCGCTTGTTCGTGGCGCTACGGGTACTCACTTATGCGTTCTCCTTCATGCTTGTGAACTGGGAGCCCGTAATGATCTGGAAGGCCTCGCGATAGCGCTCGGACGTGCCATCGATGACCTCGGCGGGCAGGTGCGGGGTCTCCCCCGTCATATCCCAGTTGGCTTTGAGCCAATTGCGGACGAATTGCTTGTCGTAGCTGGGCTGGATCTTGCCCTCCTCGTAGCTGGCAGCAGGCCAGAAACGGCTGGAGTCAGGCGTGAGGCACTCGTCGATCAGCGTGACCTTGCCATCGATGACACCAAACTCGAACTTGGTGTCGGCAATGATGATGCCACGGGTCGCTGCATACTCGGCGGCAGCCTTGTAGATCTTGAGGGAAAGGTCGCGAATCTGCGTGGCAATGTCCTCGCCCACGATCTCGCAGCAACGCTCGAACGAGATGTTCTCGTCGTGGTCACCGATCTCGGCCTTCGTGGACGGCGTGAACAGCGGCTCGGGAAGCTTGGAAGCCTCGGTCAAACCCTCGGGCAGCTGGATGCCGCAGACGGTGCCGTTCTCGTCGTAGGTCTTCTTGCCCGAACCGGTCAGATAGCCGCGGACGATGCACTCGATAGGAATCGTCTGGGCCTTCTTGACCAGCATGGCGCGGCCAGCGAGGTAGTCACGATACTCAGCAAACTCCTCGGGGAAATCCGCCGGGTCGATGGAAACGAGGTGGTTGGGAACGATGTCGGCAAACTTATCGAACCAGAATGCCGAGATGCGGTTGAGCACCTCTCCCTTAAACGGAATCTCGTCGGGAAGAATGAAGTCGAACGCAGAAATGCGGTCGGTGGCGACCATCAGCAGGTTTTCACCGGCATCATAGATATCACGAACCTTGCCACGGGAATCCGGACGACGCTCCATCGTTGTCACGTGAGTCACTCCTTACCAAAATACGACAGTAATGCGGGTTCTTTCCCGCATGTTTTCGCAAACTCGGAGCGGCAGGGACGAAACCCCTCCTTCACCGAATAGCGAAAAGCTAGTGCTCCATTGTAGTAGATGCCGCGTCCGCCGTGTGCTCGCGAGGCAGATGAATCGTAAAAGTCGTACCCTTTCCAAGCTCCGACTCCACGGATATGTAGCCGTGATGACGCTCGACAATCTGCTTGGTCACGGCGAGGCCCACGCCCAGGCCACCCGCCTCGCGGGCGCGACTGGCGTCGGCACGCCAAAAACGACCGAAGATGCGCGACAAATCATCCTTGGCGATACCGATGCCCGTATCCGAAACCGCAATATCGACGTGCTTGCGGTCGCTGAGCACCGACACCACGACCCAACCCCCCTCGGGGGTATAGCGCATGGCGTTACTCAAGAGGTTGATGACGCATTGCGTGATCATGTCGGGATCCGCCTCAACAACGTCATCGTGGCCCTGCGTCTCATCCGCAAAGCGCAAACGCAGGTCACGGTCGGCAAACAGGCGCTCCTGGCCATTCACAATCGAACGCACAAACGGCACCATATCCACCGGCTCCAGGTTGAGCGGCGCGGTACTGTTTTCCATGCGCGACAGGTCGAGCATCTGCTGCACCAAACGAGCCAGGCGACGCGTCTCGGAAGCGACCGTCTCCAGATGCTCATCGTCGGTGGGATACACGCCGTCTTGCATGGCCTCGACCGTTGCAAGCATGGCCATAAGCGGGGTGCGAAGCTCGTGCGCGACATCCGAGGTCAGGCGCTTCTCGTGCTTCATGTCCTTCTCAAGCGACGTGGCCATCTCGTCAAAGGTCTCACCCAGCTGATCGATCTCGTCATCGCCGCGCAAGCCCGTACGAGCAGACAGATCGCCGTCGCGAATTTGCTTGGCCGTGCTGGTAATACGATGGATCGGCTTGGTGAGCATACGCGACACGAGCGATCCGATAACGACCGAGATGCAGACTGCAACAACCGCGGCGAGCGCCATCGCGTTAAAGGTCTTCTCTCTAAACGCGGAGTCTGCCTTGGTGAGTAGGGCATCGGAGCCGATAGCCCATAGCTTTACTTGTCCGACATGCTCGCCGGAAGACGTTACGATCTCGACGTTAGCAACGCTATCGGAGTCGGTAGGAGCAGCCGAAACTGGGCTGTGCGATGACCTCTTTCCGCTCGTACCGTCGGTTGTCGCCTGATTTTCGCGTACATCGGCAGTAGCGCTTGCCGAGGGCCACGAGTCGTCGTAGACGATGACGCCCCTTTTATTGACGACCTGCATACCAAGATCGTCGGACACCAAGCTCGATGTCGCGACCGCACGCAGCTCCCCCGCGGTCCAATTGCCGTTTTCCTCATACGACGTCGCAAGCTTTTCGGCAGCGGAATTTGCGATTTCGACAATATTGGAGCGCGTGTAATCCGTAAAAACCGTACCCCATACAACGGAGACGACGCCCACTAGCACCAATACCGTCATGAGCGATGTCAGGGCAAAAGCCAGGGCCATACGCGAGGGATAGCTCATCGTCGGCCGGGAATCGGAACGAGGCGTGTTCCAACTTGCCTTGGAACCCGCCTCGCTCTCCTGCTTGTGCTTTTGTCCGATTTCAAAGCGCGCAGGTGTCATATGTGATTACCTTATTTCTCGTCCGACTTATCGGTCTTGGCCGGAGCCTCAAAACGATAGCCAACACCATGGACGGTGTAGAGCCACTTGGGCTTCTTGGGGTCATCACCCAGCTTGGCGCGGAGGTTCTTCACGTGGCTGTCGATGGTGCGCTCGTAACCCTCGAAGTCGTACCCGAGCACCTTCTCGACCAGCTCCATGCGGTTATAGACGCGACCGGGGTGACGGGCAAGCGTGGTGAGCAGCTTGAACTCAGAAGCCGTCAGATCGACTTCCTTGCCCTCGACCAGAATCTTGTGGCCGGAGATGTCGATGACCAGATCACCGAAGTCGAGCACCTCGACGGCGGGCTCATCGGCCTGATGGGCACGACGGAACAGGGCGCGAACACGGGCGACGAGCTCGCGCGGAGAGAACGGCTTGATGAGATAATCGTCGGCACCGAGCTCGAGACCGATAATACGGTCCTCGATCTCGCCCTTGGCCGTCAGCATGATAATGGGGACATCCGAGGTATCGCGAATGGTGCGACAAACGCGCTCGCCGGGGATCTTGGGGAGCATAAGGTCGAGCACAACCAGGTCGAACTGATGCTTCTCGAACTCCTCGATCGCGGACTGACCGTCACCGACGCCCACAACCCAGTAGCCCTCGCGCTCGAGATAGGCAGCGACAGCATCACGGATTGCCTTCTCATCCTCGACCAACAGAATCTTTTTTGCATCTGAAGCCATAACACGGCCCCCCTGTCTCAATTAGCTAAGAACAAGCCCATTTTAACGCACCTGAGCCCACCGGATGCCGCTATGACGTGGCAGCTCGGCGGGCGGTACTCACAATTACAACGCGTTTATTCCCCTGTTGGCGCCTTTTTAACCCCTCTAAGCTTAAAGAGAGAATAGGCGTGCGGTGACCGTCTCTGGTATACCCTGGCTGTTGCGCACCGTGGCGTACGTAAGGAATGAGTCCGATTTTCCCGCCGTAGCTGGATAATCGCCATACTCCAAAGCGCGGTCGGGCGACAACAGCGAGCCATAGGTCTTGGCAGAGGTGTCGATCAGGAAATGCGATGCCTGTACCTTAACAAGGTATTTATTCTTCTTGCCAGCCGCACATGCGAGAGGCTCGCGGGACAGGAAGAGGTACGGCCCTCCCTCATTACCGATATACGTGCCCATGTTGCCCAGGCTGCCCACGCCACTATAGGTCGCCTCGATAGAAAACACGAAGGTATCGCCCATATATACGGCCTCGAAAGGCGAGACTGACGAGGGAAGGACTAGCTGGGCACGTTTGGTGTTGTTGCCATCGGTCAGATCGATTGCCGTTATGCCGTAGTAGACGCCCTCGTCGTTGCGGACACGCGGCGAGATGGTCAAAATGCCGTCGCTCGCGCGTGGGGCCGACGCAAAGCGGCCCGTCGATTTCCAAATTGTCTCGGCCTTAGATTCATCAAGCGAGCGACGATAGCAAAACGAATCGTTACTCGTTTTATTGCCGCCTGCCGAAGGCATTTTATACCAGATGACTGATGACCCGAACGCCGTAAACAGTGGCGGATCGTAGTCCTTGCCACCTCGATCGAGCTCAACCACGTCGCCAGAGAGCGAAGCGCCCGACAGATTTTGAGCGTAGAGCTTCCACGATGAATTGGCAAAGTTCATCTCAACCCACGCAAACACGCCATCGCCGGCACGGACATCGTAAAATGCATATCCCGTGCCCTCGATAGGATCCTCAATTAATGTGGTAAGCGAGCCATCGCCCAGGTTGAGCACACCGAGTGTGTTGGCGTGCAGTGCCGATGCGGGCGCCATCATTGCCGCAGCATAGTCACCCTCGCAGTAGTACAGCAATGTGCCCAGCGGCAGCGTCCACGATGCCGCCGGCTCAAGATCGATGTCGACTGCCTCGTACTCATCCGTAATCGAGATGATCTTGGAATCGTCCTTGATAACCTGCGGCTCGCCAGCGGCATCATCACTGGTGCCTGTTTTTTTCGAACATCCGGCAAGCACCGTGGCAGCGCCCGCGGCAGCTCCACCGAGTACAAAACCGCGGCGCGATATTCCGTTCTTGATGTGGTCGACGATACCCATTAGGCGATCTCGGCGCGGGCGGCCTCGATAGCGCGCGTAAGCTGATCGGCGCAAGAGGTCTTCTTCATGCCGCAGGTATTGCCGGCAAGAACCTCGATCACACGGTCGGCAGGAGCGCCCTCGACCAGTTTGGAGATGGCCTTAAGGTTGCCATCGCAGCCGCCGGTAAACTCGACGTCCAGTACCTTGCTGCCGTCGTCGGAAAGATTGAGATGGATATTGCGAGAGCACACGCCCTGAGGCTTGTAGTCAAAGCTAATCATTGAGATCCCCTCTCATAGAGAAATTTCAGATGTCTATTATCCCCGCCCGGGCCGATATAGTATCGCGGGCACCGATTCAACATCCTACGATGCACAAACCGGTGACTGCAATACTAACGATTCGCGTCCTGAGCGTGAACTTCACGCTTCTCTTGATACATGTTATGGTCGGCAACGCGGTATATCTCGGCTAGCGTACAGCCGGGTGTCTCTACCGTCGCGATGCCAAATGACGCGCTGACGGCCAGCGCATCATCGCTCGCCGCAGCAAGACCGCGGCGAAGATCTTGCACCAATTGACGCGCGGACTCGCGATCAGTGTAGGGGCATATCAACAAAAACTCATCTCCACCAACGCGCATGGGCACAAACTTCTCGCCTGCCACCCGCCTCAATACAGACGCCGTACGCCGCAGCAACTCATCGCCCATTTCGTGACCGTAAAGATCGTTGGTGCGCTTGAGGTGGTTGCAGTCCATCATGATCACACTCACGGGCAGGGATTTGTTCACCGAGTCGTCGCCAAGGGACTCAAGGTAATTTCTATTGCGAAGCCCCGTCAGTTTGTCCTGAAAAGAAAGCTCTTCGGCGCGCTTTGCCATCGAGATGTTATGCGTCGCCACGACGACCGATTCCAGTCGGCCCCGCTCATCGCGACGCTGCGGAACAACCTGCAGCGAATACCAAGCACCTCGGCAATCTCGCACCTCGGCATCCAAGTGCGGCACGCCCTCCATACGGTCCCGAAGCGTACTTGTATCTATAAGTTCCATGACCACTTCGCGGCTTTCGGGACTCACAACGTCTCGACAAACCGTGTCCAAAAAGTCATATGCCTCGGTATGCTCAGCAAATATTTTCGCCATCGACGGCGACATGTTAATTCCCTCGATCTCGAGCGTATCGAGATGCAACAGGAAGGTCGACTCATACGCAGAACTGATGGCATTGATGATGCCGAGCTGCTTGTCCTTTTCGGCCAAGTTGCGACGGTCGGCAATAGTGCGCACCAACAGCACCACGACCCAAAACGCCAGGCACGCCAGCACGCCGGCAGCGACAAATGCAATCCTGCCAGACATGACCTCAGATTTGGGGTAGAGCGCAAACAGGCGGTAGTCCTTATACGCCGCACGCACGGCATACCAGGTAGTTCCCTGATATTCGACGCGCGTTAGGCCTTCGTCTTTCCAGTCAGTTCCGCTATCGGCAAGAAGTCGGGCAAGGGCTATATCGACGGTCGAATCGTTTGAGGATACGATTTGCGCATCGCGCATCACGAGCACCGTTGGACCCTGATGGAACGTGTTGTTCACGAGCACGTCGGCGATAACGTATGAATAGTCATCGGAGGGCTCAGCCGCAAGCGATTGATACCCCAACGCCACCCCATCACCGTACGGAATGGCACTCACGGCAAAGTCGACGCCGCGACGCTCTACGACGGTCGAGTAGGACACTTTGGAGCCTCGATACATCGATGCGACCGGCGAACAGGCCAGCTCCTCTCGCCACAGCATCAGTGGATCGCGACCGTCAGTATCGTAATGAGCGGCCATATGGCCGTCGGCGTCCATGACCAACATTCCCGAAAGACACTCGGTATGGACATATTCCTCGACCAGATCGTCGTTGACTTCAACGCGATCAGGCGGCAAGAACGCCGCAAACGACTCGAGCGCAGCATCCAAATTGTGCGTCGCCTCGGTTTTTCTTCCCTGTTCATATCGGTCATATTTTTTGCAGGCGTTTTTTAGAAACACCATGGTTTCCTGGCCAAACCCAAGCGTTTTATCGAGACAGCGATGCGTACCGACCATGTAGAGCAAACTCAATAGGACAACGCTGGCCACAACGCCGATAGCCGCGGCGACCAAACCCTTTCGACGCAAGCGGCACTTGTCATTTGTCATGATTCCGCCCTTTGCCCGTCCGCCGTCGCTCCTGCCTTGTAATTGCTCACAATACGATCAATCGTGCCGTCCCGATCCATGTCGAACAGCACGGTATTGAGGTTTTTGACGTACTCCCCCTCATAGCTGTTCTCAAACGCAACGCCCAGGTCAACTGTCATAACGTTGTCGACAAACACGCGATAAACACCGGGATACTGCGCGACGAGCCGGTCGAGCGATTGAACGTCCGCCATCCAACAGTCAACATAACCTTTGACCAGGGCAGCTTTGCAGAGTTCGGCAGAGCCATATGATTTGATGTGCACATCCGGCGAGATACCCAGGTCCCCGGCAAGCAATCGGCGTTCACTCACCGAACCCGCAATCACCGCAATGGTCTTGCTTCCATCGAGAGACGTCAAACCCTTGATACCACTCGTTTTCTTGGCGGCGACCGAGACTGTCACGGTCAGATACGGCTCAGTCCAGTAATAATCGTCTTCGCGATAATTGGGCGAATAGTCGCACCACAGACAATCGATATCGCCGTTTTTGAGCAGGCGATCGCGATCATTCCAAGATATGTCAACAAATTGCGGTTTGATTCCAGCACGCTTGCAGGCCTCGCGGGCGATATCGATATCGATACCGGCGTAATCGCCTGTGGTATCGACATACACATAGGGGTCATTATCCGTAACGCCAATCTTGAGCACCGGGAGATCTTTATCGGCTTCATTCGAGGAGGAAGGACTGCGTCGAACGGTATACGTCAGGGCGCCCGCACAGACGGCAACAAAGAGCATGAGCACAAACGAGACGATAGCGCCTCGTTTAATACGTCTGGGCACGTGCCTCCTTTCATCAAAACAGCAGCCGAATTTTCATTCTATTACCGGAGCCTGCGGCAGCAACGAAAAAAAGCGCCTCGCCCAAGACGGGCAAGGCGCCAATGGTTGAAATGTATCCGCAAGCGGTCGAATAAAGCCAGCCTACTCGAAGCTCAGCTGCTCCAGACGATCAAAGACCGTGTCGATACGGGTGAGGAAGTCCCACGGATCAAAGATCTCGTCGAGCTTCTCCTGGCTGACGGTGCAGCGCGGGTCGGCCTCGAGACGCTCCTTAAAGGTGGGGCCGGAGACACAATCCTGCACCTCGTGCCAAGTTGCCATGGCGTTCTCCTGCACAATGGCGTACGCGTCCTCGCGGGTGATGCCCGTGTCGACGAGGGCCAGCAGCACCTTGGAGGAGAAGATGAGGCCGCGGGTCTTATTGAGGTTGGCCATCATGCGGGCAGGGTACAGCTGCAGGCCGTCGATAACGCGGATGAGGCACTGGAACATGTGGTCGAGGGCGATGAAGCTGTCGGCCTGGGCGACACGCTCGGCAGAGGAGTGCGAAATGTCACGCTCGTGCCACAGGGCGACGTTATCGAAGGCAACCTGGGCGTTGGACTTCACGACGCGCGACAGACCGCAGACCTTCTCCATGGTGATGGGGTTGCGCTTGTGCGGCATGGCGGAGCTGCCCTTTTGGCCCTTACGGAACGGCTCCTCGGCCTCGAGCGTATCGGTCTTCTGCAGATTGCGAACCTCGGTAGCGATGCGCTCGCAGGTGGCCGCGGTGGTGGCGAGAACGCCGGCGAGATAGGCGTGATGGTCGCGGCTGATAACCTGCGTGGACAGCGGGTCGTGAACCAGACCCAGGTGCTCGCAGACATACTCCTCGACAAACGGCTCGATGGAGCTGTACGTGCCAACAGCGCCCGAGATGGCACCGAAGGCAACATTCTTGCGGGCGTCCTCAAGACGATCCAGATCGCGCTTGAGTTCCCAGGCCCAAGAGCCGAACTTCATGCCGAAGGTCATCGGCTCGGCGTGGATGCCATGAGTGCGGCCGGCACAGAGCGTGTTGCGCTCCTCAAAGGCGCGACGCTTGCAAATCTCGCCGAGCTTCTTGACGTCCTCGATGATCAGGTCGCAGGCCTGGGTGAGCTGGTAGCACAGAGCCGTGTCGCCCAGATCGGAGCTGGTCATGCCATAGTGAACCCAGCGGCTGGGCTTGGGGTCGCCCTCGGGAACATCGGCGTCGATGTACTCCTTCATGTTGGTCAGGAAGGCGATGACATCGTGGCGCGTGACCTCCTCGATCTCGTCGACCTTTGCCTTCTCAAAGTTGGCATGGTCGCGGATCCACTGGGCTTCGTCTTTAGAAATGCCGATCTTGCCGAGCTCCGCCTGGGCCTCGCAGGCCAGGACCTCGATCTCCTGCCAAATGGCGTACTTGTTCTCGAGGGAGAAGATGTGTCCCATCTCCGGGCGGGTATAGCGATCGATCATAGCGGCTCCTTTTTGGTTATTGGCACGTTGGTCGTAACTTGACTATTGTACCGTGCTCGGACGCAAGTATTGCCAGCAGGTATTAACCTAACATTTTGGGATTGGAGCGGGCAACGGGACGTCCGCGTATTTGCTTCGCAAATCCGCACCGGCTGCGGATGGCACCTCTGGATTCGTGGAAACGCGAGGGCAAAGCCGGTTGAATCTGTCTTTCCCGAAATCTTCCTTGCTCCATGGAGCGGGCAACGGGACGTCCGCGCGTCCGCGTCGCGGACGCGCACCGGCTTCAGGCACCCTGCGGTGCCTTCGCCTGCTCGCTACAAACGCTTCGCGTTTGCTTGACGCTCGCACCCTGTCGGGTTCGAGTCCCGGCACTTGG
>CAKUBM010000042.1 GCA_934643145.1 uncultured Collinsella sp.
TAAGCCGGGTTCTGTCGTGAACGGTCATTTATCTTGTCTGCACGTTACCGTGCAGCTCCACGCACGCTACCCGAACGCGGACCGGGCCGGCCCATAGCGTTCCTATTCGCGCTTGCTCCGGATGGGGCTTGCCAAGCCGCCGTGTTGCCACGACGCTGGTGGTCTCTTACACCACCGTTTCAGCTTTTCCCTTTACGCCTTGCGGCGCAGGTGGGAGTCTTCTTTTCTGCGGCGCTTTCCGTCGGATCACTCCGCCCGGCCGTTAGCCGGCATCCCGCCCTCTGGAGCCCGGACTTTCCTCACGCGCACTGCAAGCAGTACATCGCGCGACCGTCTGGCCCACTCAGCAGTGCAAGAGTGTAGCACACCGCCAACGCACGAGGCGACACAACACGCGCGCTCGACACGATAAACCAAGAACCGCCCATGCGTTACAATAGTCGCGTCGATGGGCAACGTCGTCAGTCGAGACGCGACCGCGCTCCGCACCCCTCCGTCTACTCGGTGCGTTCCCGCCTCCTCCCCGAGGCGGGATGTCGGCGTTTTTTCATACCGCGACAACTCAATAGCTAACGTGCGACCAAGGCGGCAAGCTGCCGTCTCGCTCGCAAAACAAAAAAGGGACCCGCCCATTACGGACGGATCCCTTAAAACAAGTGATCGTCAAACCGATTTACTCGGCGTCGGTCTCCTCGTCCTTCTTCTCGGAAGGCAGCGGGGTGACCTCGATCTCGACGCCCAGAGTCTCAGCAGCGGACTTCATGGACAGGGAGATGCGACGACGGTCGAGGTCGATCTCCATGACCTTGACCTGAACCTTGTCGCCCACGTGGGTGACCTGAGAAGGCTGATCGACGTGCTTGTTGGCCATCTCGGAGATGTGCACCAGGCCCTCGATGCCCTCGCCCAGGTCGACGAAAGCGCCGAACGGGACAAGCTTGGTCACCGTGCCCTCGACGATAGCGCCGACGGGGTACTTCTTGACCAGTGCGCGCCACGGATCCTCGGTGGTCTGCTTGAGACCGAGGGAGATGCGCTCGCGGTTGAGATCGACGTCGAGAACCTCGACCTCGACCTCCTGGCCGACCTTGACAACCTCGGAAGGATGATTGACGTGGTTCCAGGAGAGCTCGGAGATGTGGATGAGGCCGTCGATGCCGCCGAGGTCGACGAAGGCGCCGAAGTCGACGATGGAGGAAACGGTGCCCTGGAGACGCATGCCAGACTTAAGCTTGGACAGGATCTCAGAGCGCTCGGCCTTACGGGACTCCTCGAGCACGACGCGGCGGGAGAGGACAACGTTGTTGCGGTTGCGGTCCATCTCGATGACGCGGGCCTCGATGCGGGTGCCCATGTAGGAGGTGAGGTCCTTGACACGACGGAGGTCGACGAGGGAAGCGGGCAGGAAGCCACGCAGGCCGATGTCGAGGATCAGGCCGCCCTTGACAACCTCGATAACCTCGCCCTCGACGTTCTCGCCGGAGTTGAACTTCTCCTCGATGCGGTTCCAAGCACGCTCGTACTCAGCACGCTTCTTGGAGAGGACCAGACGACCGTCCTTGTCCTCCTTCTGGAGAACCAGAGCCTCGATGGGATCACCGAGTGCAACGATGTCTGCAGGGTTAGCGTCCTTGCGGATGGACAGCTCGCGGACCGGGATAACGCCCTCGGACTTGAATCCGATGTCAACGAGCACCTCGTCATGCTCGATCTTAACGACAGTGCCGTTAACGAGATCGCCCTCATCAAAGTCGGTAATCGTACCGTCGATGAGGTTGTTCATCTCCTCCTCGTTGACATCGTCAAGAGAGAAAATGGACGAGTTCTGAATCTCACTCAAAGGTGGACCCCTTTCGAACTACGGGGCCCCGATTGCTAGGACCTACAGAAGGGTGCGACAAGCACACAACGTTTAGGAACACTCGGGAGCCGACAGATACTAATGTGACGCTTATGCAATCACGTTCGTATAGATTACGGGGAAATTGCTTCGATTTCAAGCGCGAACTGCGATTTTTTACTCGTATGGAGACTTTTTCGCAATCTTGTGGACGACCGTCTCCGTAAGTTGACGATAGGCCGTTAGGCATACGGCTTTGGGGTAAAGTATCCGGAACCAACGATTCTGGAACGTTATTTCGAGAAAGGTGCCCGCGTGCTCAAAGCAGTCGTTTTCGATATGGACGAGACGCTTCTTAGCATCAACCTCAACGCGTTCATCCTTCGCTATTTTAAGGATGTCTCGTCGATGCTCGCGGATATCGGGCGCCGCAGCCGCGGTGGCACGATGGCACGCCTCGGCACCATCCTGGTCGACCTCAACGCCAACCGCCGAAGCGGCACGGACAACCGCACCAATCTTGAGTTTTACCGCACCGAGGTCGAGCGCAGGTGCGGCATCTGCCTCTCCGATCCTATCATCTACGAGGCATTTACCTACTACGACCGCGAAGTTCTTCCATACAAGAATGACGACGTCATCAACGCCCACGCCATGCCGGGCGCACACGCCGCGCTTCAGGCCGTACAGGACGCAGGGCTGCGCTGCGCGCTCTTCACCAACCCCAGCTTTCCGCAGGGGGCCATCGAGTGCCGCATGGGTTGGGGCGACCTGGCCGACGCCCCCTTTGAGCTCGTCACGCACATGGGAAACACCACCCGCTGCAAGCCCGATGCCACCTACTATCTAGAGCAGCTTCAGGTGATGGGGCTCGAGCCGCACGAGGTCCTTATGGTGGGCAACGACCCCAAGCGTGACTTCCCCAGCCCCGCCTGCGGCATTCAGACTGCCTATGTTGGTCAGGGAAAACCCGGCCGAGCCACCTGGCGCGGAACCATGGAAGACTTCGCCCGCGACTTCAACGCCGTAGTAGAAGCCTTCTACGAACACCAAGTAGCCGACGAACTGTCTTAACAAACTCGAGTCTTGCCGATCATGATGTTGAGGATCTCGACGTCGGTGTCCTTCATGCCCACGCGGCCTACGTAGCCCATGCTGGCAATCGTCTGCTCGACGGTATCCTGGATCAAACCCTCGCCGGCACGGAAGCCACGCCCCTGCATGGCCATGTCATGTCCCAGAATCGCCGCATCGACGGCAGCCGAAATCTTGGCGGCACAGCTCGCCTTGGCGCCATCGCACACGATGCCGCCAACGTTACCGAGCGTGTTCGAAACCGTCGAGCCAATCTGCTCGCGCGTGCCACCGCACAGCCAGGTAATCGCAGCACCGGCACCGCACGCAGCGCAAATAGCACCGCAAAACGCCGAGAGCGCACCAATATAGCTCTTGATATGCACGGCGATAAGATCGGACAGCATCACGGCACGCACCAGGCGCTCGTGGTCGCAACGCAGGTACTCGGCATACTCCATGACGGGCAATGCGCAGGTAATGCCTTGATTGCCCGAGCCGCACACAATGGCGACCGGCAGCGCGCAACCGTTCATGCGGGCGTCGGACCCGGCGGCCGCACGGGCACGGGCACGGCAGGCGACGTCATCGGCACGAGCACCCAGCAGCGTACGACCCACCTCGGCGCCCCAAGCGTGCACAAGGCCCTCGGCACTGATTGCGCCATTCAGCTCAATCTGACGCTCAACGGCAGCGCGGGCGCCCTCAATGTCACCGTCCTCGATAAAGTCGATGATGGAATCAATGGACATGGGCGTATCGGCGTTATCTGCCGCACGCTCGGCCACCACGCGCTCGGCGCAGGCGGCGCACTCCCCCGCCGACTTGCCGCATACCGGAATACCATCGAGCGTATGGCACGTGACATTGGTGTGGTGATCGGTAATCTCGACGACCGCGGTATGGCCCCCGGCTGTCGCAGTCACCTTGATGTAGAGGTTGGGCACACCCTCGACAAGCGACACATCGCAGTAGCCGGCGTCGGCGAGGAGCTCGGCCACACGAGCGCGGTCTTCATCGTTAACGCTCTCGAGCACCTCAAGCGCGCTCTTAGCGTCGCCGCCCACGGCACCCAGCACGGCCGCGGCCTCAATACCGTGCATACCGCCCGAGTTGGGCACGGTCACGCTCTTAACGTTCTTGATGATGTTGCCCGAGCAGGCAACGTCCATATGATCGGGTTCGCAACCGAGCGTCTGGCTCGCCAACGCCGCTGCATAGGCAACGGCAATAGGCTCGGTGCAGCCGAGCGCACAGACAAGCTCGCGGTTCAAAACATCGCAAAACGCGGCATCACGAAGGGAATCGGTAGGCATAGGTATCTCCTGCTTGCATAACGGGCTGGTCTCTCAAAAATAATTAGCTCTTCTATTTGATAACAATGCATCAAAAACCGCAACCATGGTTCCGGCGGACGGCGCTCAAGCACAAACTGGCGGCATTCATTCATGAAAAGCGGGTCTTGTTGCCTGCTAAAGCGTTTGATCAAAAAACGCCCGAGCGTTTACACAAAAGTCGCGCTATCATGCAGTCGAACGCGGTAAACACCTTTAGCATTTGCGCCGCACAGACCAGAGAGGAACCATCTATGAAGATCGGTATCGGTAACGACCACGCCGCCGTCGAGCTCAAGAACATCATTTCCGAGCACCTGAAGGAGCGCGGCTGCGAGGTCGTGAACTTTGGCACCGACACCTCCGAGAGCTTTGACTACCCCATCGCCGGCTACAAGGTGGGTAAGGCCGTTGCCAACGGCGACGTCGACCTGGGCATCCTGATCTGCGGTACCGGCGTCGGGATCAGCCTGGCTGCCAACAAGGTCGAGGGCGTACGCGCCGTCGTGTGCTCCGAGCCCTTCAGCGCCAAGCTCTCCCGCATGCACAACAACACCAACGTGCTCGCCTTTGGCGCCCGCGTCGTTGGCTCCGAGCTCGCTAAGATGATCGTCGACGAGTGGCTCGACGCCGAGTTCGAGGGCGGCCGCCACGAGCGTCGCGTCAACCTCCTCAACGAGATCGACCAGACCCGCGGTCTCAAGGTCGTCGACGAGGCCTAAAGACTTACAACGCCATACGCTAGCGACAGCCCCCGCCTGGAATGCACGCACATTCCAGGCGGGGGCTCTTTAGTAGATTTCTAGGCATGTCCCAAAAATCTACTGGAATATAAAAGGGCGCCGCGGATGGAGTTCCGCGGCGCCCAAGCCACACGCTAACAGCTTTAAGGAGTCAAAGCTGGTTTAGCCAAAGAAGCGCTTGATCTCGATCTCGGCGTTCTCCAGGCAGTCGGAGCCGTGGATCACGTTGGCGTTGACATCGACAGCGAAGTCGCCGCGAATGGTGCCGGGCGCAGCATCAAGCGGGTTGGTAGCGCCCATAAGGGTGCGCATCTTGGAAACAGCGGAGAGACCGGAAACGACCATCTTGACGACCGGACCGCTCGTCATAAAGTCGCAGAGACCGCCAAAGAAGGGCTTGTCGGCCAGATGGGCGTAGTGCTCCTCGACGGTAGCGCGCTCGAGCGTGGTCATCTCCATGCGCTCGATGACAAGGCCGCTACGCTCAATACGAGCAACGATCTCGCCGATCTTGCGATCGCGCACCGCGTCGGGCTTAATCATGATGAAGGTCTTCTCGATAGCCATAAGGTAGCCTTTCAAGTAGGTTCGCGCGTGCCCAAGTCCCATTCCGGCACCCGCCTGGACTGCATCGTAACAGAGTTTTAGCTGCAGTTAAACAAAAAGCTGTTTATTGAAACGCTGCAATTTATTAAAGCGCTCCATATGTGTCACTTCTGTTTCGAAGCCCGATTAGAGTACCATCCGACCGCTCATCAACCACATGGAACAGAGCGGGCGGTCGGTTGCCACCCGCGAACGTACCCCCTTCACAACCTGCCCAAAGGTCCTACAGAAGTTCTCGACAAGCCCCTCCCCCATAGCAGCAAAATAGGGGCGCCCGCATCAGCAGACGCCCGTAAAGCTAAAACGATTTATCAATAAATGGACAATACGTCTTCAGCCAAACCTCTACTTTGCCCCGTGACCCATCTCGACAACCTTGGTTAGCGATCCAAACACGCCTTCGTCGGCCACGAGCTGCGCCTCGGCACGCTGCAGCTGCACGGCAACGGCGGCAGGGGCGGTACCGCCCTCGGTCGTGCGCGCGGCGACAATCGACGGGATATCGAGCGCCTCGGTAATATCGCGCTCAAAGAGCGGGCTTGCCTCCTGGAACACCTCAAACGGCAGGTCCTCAAGATTGCAGCCGCGCTTCTCACACATCAGGACCAGGTGCCCCACCACGGCATGTGCCTCGCGGAACGGTAGACCGCGCTTTGCCAGGTAATCGGCAACATCGGTGGCGGCAAGGTGCCCCACGCCGCACTCGCGCGCCATGGCATCCTCGTTGACGGTCCAGGTCGAAATCATTCCGGCCATAACGGACAGGCACTGCATGAGCGTGTGAGCGGTATCGAGCGCGCCCTCCTTGTCCTCCTGCAAGTCCTTGTTATAAGCGAGCGGCAGGCCCTTCATGGTTACCAGCAGCTGCACCAGGTTGCCGTACACGCGACCGCTCTTACCGCGGATAAGCTCGGCAAAGTCGGGATTCTTCTTCTGCGGCATGATAGACGAGCCGGTGGAGTAGGAGTCTGAAAGCGTGATAAAGCCAAATTCGGAGCTCGACCACAGCACGATCTCCTCGGAAAGACGCGACAGGTGCATCGCCATGACGGATCCGGCGTAATGCAGATCGAGCAGGAAATCACGGTCGGAAACCGCATCGAGCGAGTTGGGAATCACGCCCGCAAAGCCAAGTTCGGCAGCCGTCATCTGGCGATCGAGCGGATAGCTCGTACCGGCAAGCGCGGCAGCACCCAGCGGGCAGTTGTCAGCGGCATCAAAGGCGGCCTTCAGGCGCGTAAAGTCGCGCGCGAACATCCAGGAATACGCCAGCAGATGATGCGAGAGCAGCACGGGCTGAGCGTGCTGCATATGCGTGTAGCCCGGAAGAATCACCTTGTCGTACTTCTTGGCCGCATCCACCAGCACATGGCGCAGCTCAAGATTGGCCTCCATGAGCTCCTTGGCCAGCGCCTTGACGCCCAGGCGCGTATCGGTCGCCACCTGGTCGTTGCGCGAACGCCCAGTATGCAAGCGCTTGCCAGCCTCGCCGATACGACGCGTCAGTTCGCTTTCGATGGACATATGAATGTCCTCGTCGTTGATATCAAAGGTGAAGTTGCCGGCATCGATATCCTGTTCGATTCCGGTCAGGCCCTCGGCAATCGCCTGCTCGTCCTCGGCGCTGATAATGCCCTGGGCCGCCAGCATCTTGGCATGTGCCTTAGATCCGGCGATATCCTGCTTATAGAGATGTTTGTCAACCGGCAACGACGCGCCAAACTCCTGCGTGACCTCGGCCACGCCTGCCTCAAAACGACCGCCCCAAAGAGCCATGGAACCGTCCCCTTTCATCAAATCCCAAAACAAGCGCCCAAAGCAATGCGCCCTGTCGCTAAAGCGATTTCTCAACCGCTAGTTTTGCATATTCCCCACCATGTGCGAGGCCATATAGCTAATTTGCAAAGAAGTGACGCGCCATGCACTTGGCGCCCAACGTCTCCCTCCGAATGTTGCCCTGCGAACCATCGATCCAGGCCTTCAGGCTCATAGGAACGTCCTCGACCTTTGCAGCATCGAACTCGGGCGCGAGGGCAAGTAAAGCATGCGCGATAGCATTGAACATAATGGATACTCCCCATATATATATATATATATATATATATAGGCGCAGGGCCGTCAAATTGATAGGAGGAGCCCCGCCGGACAACCCCGGCGGGGCTCGGACTCAGCCGCAGACGCGGCATCATATATGCGGGCGGAACGTAGGGGCCACCGATGTTAAGAAGTGTCAGCAAGCATAACGAAAGGTAGGGACCCCATGCGCCCGTTATGTATCACGCGGATGGGCCGCGCGGATACCAAAGGAAGGAGGCGCTAGGCCTGGGCGGCAGCAGAGCTGGGGCCCTGGACCTTAGCCCACGTCTTGAGCGACAGCGTATCGATCTCGATAAAGCCGGCGCTGGCCTTCTCGTCAAACGTAGTGTCGCGGTCGTAGGTAGCCAGACCGTAGTCATACAGGCTAAACGGGCTCTTGCGGCCGACGACATGGCAGTTGCCCTTAAAGAACTTCAGACGGACGGTGCCGGTCACGAACTTCTGGGTGTCGGCCATAAAGGCATCGAGCGCGTTTTTGAGCGGGCTGTACCACTGGCCGTTGTACACGGCGGTGGCCCAATCCTGCTCGAGCTTAATCTTGGTCTTGAGCAGGTCGCCCTCGACGCAGATGTCCTCGAGCGCCTTGTGGGCGGTGATGAGCGTCAGGGCGCCAGGAACCTCGTAGCACTCGCGACTCTTGAGGCCCACCAGACGATCCTCGACCAGGTCGAGACGGCCAAAGCCGTTGTCACCCGAAATCTTGTTGAGGGCGATGACGATCTCGGAGAGTTTCATCTTCTTGCCATCGACGGCGACGGGCTTGCCCGCCTCAAACTCAATCTCGGTGTAGGTCGGGGTGTCCGGCGTGTCCTCGGGGTTCTTGGTCATAACCCAGGCGTCGTCGAGCGGCTCATTCCAGGGATCCTCCAGGTGACCGCACTCGATGGCGCGACCCCACAGGTTGTCGTCGATGGAATAGGGGTTGTCGTTGGCGCCCTCGGGAACCGGCACGTTGTGGGCGTGAGCATAGGCAACCTCATCGGGACGACACTTCAGGTCCCACTCGCGAACCGGCGCGATAACCTTAAGCTCGGGGTCGAGGGCCTTGACGGCAGCCTCAAAACGAACCTGGTCGTTACCCTTGCCGGTGCAGCCGTGGGCGACGTAGGTCGCGCCAAACTCGTGAGCGACCTCGACGAGCTTCTTGGCGAGCAGCGGGCGAGACAGGGCGGAGAGCAGCGGGTACTTATTCTCGTACATGGAGTTTGCGGCGATGGCCTTGGTCAGGAACTCATCGGAGAACTCGTCGCGCAGATCGAGCACCTGGCAATCCAGAACGCCCAGGTCGAGGGCCTTCTGCTTCTTGGCGTCCAGGCCGGTCTCCTCCTGGCCCACATTGCCGCAGACACAAACGACATCGAGATTCTTCTCGTCCTGGAGCCACTTGACACATACAGATGTATCAAGACCACCGGAATATGCGAGAACGACTTTTTCCTTGCTCATGGCTGTTTCCTTTCGCCCTTGGTAGCTAGTTAGAACATCGGTCAGTTGCAAGTCATTTCGAGGTTAAAAACCGTGCAATATCAGGTTAAATAGCAAAAAGCAGCACAACATGCCCTAGAAACATGCGTCTATGTCGTGCTAAAACCCAACGACCTCAAAATGACTCTGTTGGGGCATTTCACCCCATACGAACAGAGACGATTATTATCGTCGTCGGGAAATTGCGCGCTGGCGTCGGATGGCATTGTCTGCAGTAGTGATGATCTTTACGAACTGCATCTGCCTCTCCTTTCACCTATCGCCGGGCGCAATTCATATATCGTAAACGGTACCTTTTCCTCGGTAAGCGGTTGTTTTTCCGTCTCCGTTTTCGATGTTCGCTATATTACGCTAAAGTGCCAGCAGCACAAGCGACAAATTCAAATTTCTGAAAAGTTTTTTCATTACTTTGTGAATTGCAGTGCAAATACGCTCCGTTCCTGCGACAATACGCTCGGTTACTGGTTGATGGTTATAACGTCTGAAACAATTTCGAAACGAAAGGCGCGCTTTTATGCAAACTTACGAATCGGACACCAATATCGGCAGCATTAAGATTCTCGCCGTTGATATGGACAAGACGCTTCTCACCGACGAGCGTGTACTACCCCAGGGCCTCGACGAGCGCCTGGACAAGCTCACCGAGGCTGGCATCGTGTTCTGCCCCGCCAGCGGACGCCCTGCCCCCAAGCTCGAGGAGATGTTCGAGGGCATTAAGAACCGCCTTGCTTTTTGTCCCGACAACGGAGCCTGCGTCATCTATCGCGGCAGCTATATCTATAAGAGCAACATCGATGTGGCGCTGTATCAGCAGGTGCTCGCTCGTGCCTCGGAGGACCCGCGCGCCGTTCCCGTCCTGTGCTGCTACGACGAGTTCTATGTGCTCGCCCGCGACCATCAGTACCACGACGAGATCAGCGTGTACTACAACACGATCAACTATGTCGACACCTTTGAGGGCCTTGATATCGAGTCCAATAAGATCTCGGTCTTTTTCCCTGCCTACGATGCCGAGCCCGCATTCCGCGAGACCTATAGCCCCGCGTTCTCGGATCAGCTCTACGTCACCAATGCGGGCCGCGAGTGGATCGACTTTATGAACCTGGGCGTCGACAAGGGTTCGGGCGTGGCGCATTTGTGCGAGCACCTGGGCATCGATATCGCCGACGCTGCCGCCGTGGGCGACACCTACAACGATATTCCCATGCTGGAGCGCGTCGGGCATAGCTTTATCGTGGATAATGCCGAGGAGCACATGAACGCGCACGCCAAGTGGCGCATTCCGAGCAACAACGACGGGGGCGTACTGACGCTCATCGACGCCATCTTGGCGGCTCGGTAGCCGTCCCATCGGGCCTGGCCGGGCGGCACGGGATAACTTTTCGCTCGGTCAGGTCCTGCGCAAGACGAAAGCCACATTAAGTGGCTTTCTTTGCGTGCGGAATCTACGAAAAGTTAACCCGTGCCGCCCGGCCAGGCCCTAGGTTTACTTTCCTGCCGCCAAGATGGCGTCTTGAGTGTCTAGATACTTAGCTGAAATGATTTGAGCAGAGGGGAGCTCCTTGTTGGAAGGGGCTCCCCTCTGCTTTGGTTACTGTGGGACAAATTAATCAGTAGTGTTTGTCCCAAATCTTAAGTATGTGGGGGCTTGCGTCTTGGGCGAGCTTGCCTTACGGAGTGCTTCCCTATTTCGCGTCGGCCCAGGTTATGCCGGTGCTGGCTTCGGCGATCAACGGTACTCGGAGGTCTACGACGTGTTCCATGACGTCGCGGACCATGGCGGTGAGGCGTTCGACTTCGTCGACGGGGCACTCAAAGTCCAGTTCGTCGTGTACTTGCAGAATCATGTGGGCGGCAAAGCCCTCTTCTTCTAGGCGACGGCTGACGCGGGCCATGGCGATCTTAATGATATCGGCCGCGGTGCCCTGCATAGGGTGGTTCATGGCCGTGCGCTCACCAAAGCCGCGGAGCTGCGGGTTTTTGGCCTTGAGCTCAGGAATGTGACGGCGGCGGCCATACATGGTCTCGGCATACCCCGTCTGCTTGGCACGCGCCACCACGTTGTCCAGGAATGTGCGCACGCCGGGGTAAGCCTCGTAGTAGCGATCGATCATATCGCGTGCCTCGGCCATCGAGATATGCAGCGACTGCGACAGACCGTAGGCCTGCTGGCCATACACAATGCCAAAGTTCACGGCCTTGGCGCGGCTGCGCAGGTCGGGCGTTACCTCGGATACCTGGACGCCAAATACGCGCGCGGCCGTCTCGGCATGGAAGTCCTCGCCCTCGTTAAAGGCGCGCACCAGGTGCTCGTCACCCGAAAGATGCGCGAGCAGGCGCAACTCGATCTGCGAGTAGTCCACCGCCAAAAAGACGCTCCCCTCGCCCGCCGAAAACGCCGTCTTGACGGTACGACCCAGCTCCGAGCGCGTCGGAATGTTTTGCAGATTGGGGTCGCTCGAAGACAGACGGCCCGTCGCCGTAATGGTCTGGTTGTACGTGGTGTGCACGCGACCATCGCTGCGACGCAGCGGACCCAGCGTGTCCAGATAGGTCGACTTGATCTTGGACTTCTCACGCCAGTCCAAGATCAGGCGCACAATCTCGTGGTCACGGGCAAGGTCGGTCAGCACCTTGGCGTTGGTCGAATAATAGCCGCGCTTGGTCTTTTTGAGGCCCTTGGTCGGAAGCCCCATCACATCAAAGAGCACGTGCGACAGCTGCATGGGGCTACCGATATTAAAGGTCTCGTCGCCGGCCAGGTCGCGAATGCTGCGCTCGACCTCGGCAATCT
>CAKUBM010000043.1 GCA_934643145.1 uncultured Collinsella sp.
AGATTCGCAGCCCAAAACCGCCGCAAAGGCACCTTTGCGGTGGCTCCCACAAACATCTCGATCTGTAACAGTTAGAGCCCATTTTTCAGCCCACCTGTTATAGATCGAGACATTCAAATTCCACTGAGAAGATAGTCTTGATCTGTAACAGTAACCTCGGCTAAATCGACCCTAGATGTTACAGATCGAGACAAACAAACGAAACAAGCCCCCGCAAGGGGAACTATTGCGGTGGATTGGGGTCGCGCTACTCACCGAGTATCTCTTTGAGCTTGGCTGCCACGGCGTGACCCAGGCTCTCGTGGCTTTCGGGCATCATATGCAGATAGTCGATATCGCCCGGCTCGGCAAACTCGGCGGCATTCAAAAAGTCGCAGCCAAACTGCTCGGCCACGTGCGCATAGTACTCGCCAAAATGCTCAGATGCCTCAACGGAATGCTCGTCAAAGTCGGTCATATACACATCGGCGATCTGCGGCTTGATCTTGATAGGAGCCATCAGCAGGATGCGCGGGCAAGGCGCAGCGTCGGTCCACGGAAACGCGCGGACGGCGCGAATCAGCGCCATGGCGCCACGGGCGATATCGGAAGCTGTCACGTTAAAGACCGTCTTGCAATCGTTAGTTCCCAGCATAATAACGATTGCATCCAGCGGCTTATGAGCCTCGAGCAGCATCGGCAGCGCGCGGATGCCGTTAAGATTGGTGTCCAGATGGCACATGTCGTCGCGTACCGTCGTGCGGCCGTTGAGGCCTTCTTCAATTACATGCCAGCCATCGCCTAAATCACGTTGGGCCACACCACACCAGCGCACATCCTGCGCATAGCGCACCGCAGTGCCATCGCGCATACCAGCCGGATCATAGCCATAGGTGTTGCTGTCACCAAAGCACAGAACGTTTTTCATCGTAAGCTCCCCACTCAATAAAAAGCCGACGGGAGCAGCCCCCATCGGCTCGGTATATCGCATCACGCGCACCGTTTACAGGTACTTGCGCCAGTCGTCGTCATCCTCGTCATCCTCGGCAGCGGCCTGAGCCTGCTCGGCGGCACGGGCGGCTGCGGCGCGGGCGGCAACCTGAGCATAGGACTCCTCGTTGCGCTCGGGGAAGTTTGCCAGCACGTGCTCGAACTTGGCGAAGTCCTCGTCCCAGCGCGTAGAGGGCACGGCAAAGAAGGCCTGCTTGACCTTGAAGTCGCCCGATGCGAGTTCCTTGCGGAAGAGCTCGGCCACGGCCTCGGCATCAATGCCGTTGCTGTCGCAGCCCCATGCGCCCAGCACGAGCTTCTCGCGACCCAACTCGTCGCAGATGGCGAGCACAAAGCGGATGCGGTCGCGCAGGGCATCCAGCAGAGCATCGTCGCTCACGCGATACTCTTGGCGGGCGCGCTTAACGTTGGGCGCGGCGGCCACGATCACGTCGGCGTATGCATGCACGTGGTTGCGGTCGAAGCGCACCGCAGGCACCACCAGGGCGCGGTTACGATAGAGCTCGCAGTTGATGTTGCGGCGACGGTTCTCGCTGTACCACTTACGCTGCTTATCGAGAACGTTGTACAGATACGAATCGGCGCACAGCGTGGCCTCCTGGCCCAGATAACCCTGAATATATCCACCGCCCGGATTGGTAAACGAGGCAAAGGCGAGCACGGCCATGTCGCAGAACTGCGCATAGCCGCGACCGTTATCGAGGATTGCCTGCGTGGCGGAGGCATCAAGCACAGTGACCTCGGGCAGGACCGGAGCGGGCTCCTCAGCAGGCGCGGACTCAGCTTCGGCGATTTCCTCGGCAGGCTCCTCGACGGGCTCGGGCGCTGCCTCGGTCTCGGGCGCTGCCTCGACCTCGGCAGTCTCCGCGTTCTCGACGTCCTCGGCGACCTGCTCTTCGGGGGCCACAGTAGTCTGAACCTTGGCCTTCATCGCCGCGACAAAGCCGGCGGGCATGCCGTCAAACTCGCGAACACCAGCAAGCGAACGCCCGATATCCTTGGCGCACGCTTCGGACACAGTCGCCACATGGCGCTCGGCGGCCTTGGCACGGGCCTCGCGCTTGGGATTGGGCTGACCCGCTCGGTTGGACCTGCGGTTACGGTTCCTGTTGTCGACGTCTGCCATAAGTGGTCACCTTTCCTGTCGCTGCCGCTATCGGCTTTTCCCATCCATGATACCCCGCCGCGTACAAAAAAGACGGCCCCGCAGGACCGCCTTTCACATCGTTTTATCGCGTCCGACAAGAAACGCTGCAATCCCCGCGCTAGTCGCGACGACCGAGGATGTTCAGGATGCGCAGGAACACGTTGATAATGTCCACGAACAGATTGGACGCCATGAGCACCGCATTGGGCAGCGTGGGCGGCACCGTCGTGGCAACATAGGTGTCGTAGCCAATAAAGCCGGCGAACACCACAATCACGATCAGGTCGGTGATGGTCTGCGAGACGCCCATAAACATCAGCACGATCTCAACCAGAATAGTGGCGAGCAGAATGCCAAAGCCGATGCCATATACGCGCTGGAAAAACTTGGGGAACGTCACGCCCAAGGCGCCAAAGACAAAGGTGATGGCGGCCGTGGCGATAAAGGCAGTGTTGACGGTGGGCAGGTCGTAGTTGGCAAGGCCAAACGACGCGGTCAGGCCAAAGGTACTCGCAAAGATTACGTAGCCCACAAGGGACAGACCCACGGACTGCTTGCCCGCAGCAGCCGACATCATGACCATGCCAACGATGGTTAAAATAAACGAGCCAAAGACCAGCGGTAGGGCGGCGCCGCTCATCATCATGCGCGCAAACGACATGGTGCTCGTAAAGTAGGCGCCAGCGCCCATGGCGCAAAAGCCCAAGAAGATGAGGGCGGACATGGCGAGATTGTACGCGCGCGGCGACATCTCCTTGGCGCGGCTTGCGCCGGTCTCGACGGGGCCGTTCTGATAGCCCTGAATATCGTTCATACTTCGTCCTTTCAAAAAGCGCCACGACAGCGCCGTAGGTGACAAGATCCCTGCCATTGTACCCGAATGCCGTGCGCTCTTACCTGCGGCGCTCGCCCTCGAGCGTACGATCAAAAGCCCAGACCCACCAACGCATCACGTGCGCCTGCGAGCCGTCCGCCCGCTCACGCGTTTGGTCCTCCAGATACAACTCGGTCGCATGTCCGCCAAAACGTACCTTATAGGTTGCCGTACGAATGCCGTGAACCGTCAGGCCAAACCCGGTGGTCGAGATAATTTCGTCGATCGTAAAACAACGGCCGTCGACCCAGCAGACGGTGACCGGCACAACCTGTCCGCCCGCGAGGATGCGAGCCACGACGTCCACATACTGCTTGTGTACGCGCCGAGTTTTGCCGTCTGTCTGTCGATATTCCATGCCTCCTATTATCGAACGCATGTTTGCATATTGTAAAGCGAACAGACTGTGGTTTTGGGGTGTTGGGGCGCGCGCACGTGTCCTCATGGTGTGTTAGCAAAAAGAACACCCGCGGTCAACAGGGCTAATATTCATTTTTAGTGCCAAAAAATTCACTGCTCCCATCAGAACTCGGTAAAGAAACCCGCAGGAGGTGATACGATTTATCATGTTTCTGTAACGTGCCTGCAAACTTCGAGAAAGCCCATATATGGACGTAACGTTCTCAACCTTCCTCGGCCAACTTGTGTCGAACCCAGTCCTTGCCGTCACCGTGATCCTCGCGCTCGGCGCCATCTTCGTCAATGGATGGACCGACGCACCCAACGCCATCGCAACCTGCGTCACTACGCGTTGCATGCCCGCCCGCGCCGCCATTCTCATGAGTGCCGCATTCAACTTCCTCGGCGTGCTCATCATGACGCACTTTAACGCGAGCGTCGCCAACACCATCTCCCATATTGTCGACTTTGGCGGAAACAGTACCATGGCGCTCGCCTGCCTGTGCGCGGCACTCTTCTCCATCGTCGTCTACGGCGCCACAGCGTCGCGTTTTGGCATCCCCACCTCGCAAAGCCACAGCCTTATCGCCGGCCTGACCGGTGCCGCCATCGCCCTCGGCGGTGCGAGCAGCGTCAACGTCCACGAGTGGATGAAGGTCATCTACGGCCTGGCGCTCTCCATCGGCCTGGGCTTTGTCATGGGCTGGGTCCTGTGCAAGCTCGTCTCGATTCTTTTCGCCGCCGCCAACAGGCGACGTGCCAATGTCTTCTTTAAATACGCTCAGATCGCGAGCGCTGCGGCCATGAGCTTTATGCACGGCGCGCAGGATGGACAGAAGTTCATCGGCGTGCTCTTTTTAGGCGTGGCCTTTGCCAGCGGCCAGACGAGCGTCGGCGATGCCGGCATCCCCATCTGGATTATGCTGCTGTGCTCGGCCACCATGGGCATCGGCACCAGCGTGGGCGGCGAGCGCATCATCAAGTCCGTTGGCCAGAGCATGGTCAAGCTCGAAAAGTACCAGGGCTTCTCCGCCGACCTCGCGGGCGCCGCAAACCTGCTGCTTGCCACCCTTACCGGCATCCCCGTGTCCTCCACCCATATCAAGACCTGCGCCATCATGGGCGTCGGTGCCGTCAAGCGCCTTTCGGCCATCAACTTCGGCGTCGTCAAGGACATGATGTTCACCTGGTTCTTCACCTTCCCCGCCTGTGGACTCATCAGCTTTGTCATGGCCAAGCTGTTCATGATGTTCATCTAGTCAAACCGAGCGTCCATCCGGACCGTAATACTTCGCCCACCCGTCTTCGCCTCGAAAGGACCCACTCATGGCAAAGAAACCCGATTCGTTCTACTTTGACAACTACGTCGCCTGCGCCGACCTTGCCGTCCAGGCCGCCGAGCTGCTCACCAAGATTTTCGAGAACTTCGATCCTGCAAAGATTCACGATATGCTCGACAAGATGCACTCGATTGAGCATGCAGCCGACAAGAAGCACCATGAGCTCGAGGATGCCCTGCTCACGGCCTTTATCACCCCGCTTGAGCGCGAGGACCTGGACCTGATGAGCTGCTCACTCGACACTGTGCTCGACCGTATCGAGGGTGTCGTGCAGCGCATCTACTTCACCAACATCCAGAGCATCCATCCCGACGCCATCGTCATCGCCCACAAGGTGACCGACGCCTGCCGCGCCATGAAGGACCTGATGGTCGAGCTGCCTAACTACCGCAAGTCCAAGACGCTGCGCGAGCTCGTCATCCAGATCAACACCATCGAGTCCGAGGCCGACGAGCTCTATATCAACGCCATGCGTAACCTGCACGTCAACGGTAAGGACCCGCTCGAGGTCATTGCTTGGCGTGACGTGTACGCCTTCCTGGAGTACTGCGCCGACTGCTGCGAGAATGTAGCCGATGTCGTGGATTCGATTGTCATGAAGAACAGTTAATTGGGAGTACGTGTCCCGGCGGCGAAGGGCCGGCCACGGTTTGCTTTCTCACTCCGGCTGCTTTGCAGAGTCGTTCGAAAGTAAACCGTGGCCGGCCCTTCGCCTTACGTATCACCATTGGGAACTTTGACTGATAGTTGTAGCGCAATGGGGGTTTGGCTGAAGGGACCTTTGGTACTCGTTCGGACACTTTGGCCCTTGATGAGCGTTTGGCCGATTGCTGCTTTGGGTACTCTTTGGGTTACTTTTGGTTTGTTTGATTTTAAATTGTTGGAGGGCTTGTATGTCTTATTTGGATCTGGCTCGGGGTCGGTATTCTTGTCGTTTGTTTGAGGATCGTTCTGTTGAGCAGGCTGTGGTGGATGCCATTGTTGAGGCTGGGCGTATTGCTCCTTCTGCTTGTAATAATCATCCAGCCCGTGTGATGGTGCTGGATACGCCTGAGCTGTTGGAGAAGGCTGCTGCTTGTCAGCCTCGGTTTGCTCGTGATGGGTCTATCTTTGGGGCTCCGCTTGTCTTCCTTATTTGCAGCGTTACCGATGATGCTTGGGTGCGCCCGTATGACCAGATGAATTCCAGTGAAATCGATACGTCCATCGTGTGTGATCAGATGATGATGGAGGCCACCGAGCAGGGCCTGGGAACGTGCTGGGTATGCCATTTTAAGCCTGAGGTGGCAGAGGAGCAGTTCAATCTGCCCAAGGGCGTCTATCCCTATCACATGCTCGTCTGTGGCTATCCTGCCGACCACATCGCCGATCCCGAGCATCGCGAGGCCCGCACCATTCCCCTCCCCAACTTCCTCCTCAAGTAGTTTTTGGCACATGCCCTAAAACCTACCTTTTACCGCTCACCCATTCGCCGAGTTCTGCGCCACTATGTGCAGGGCTCGGTTTTTTATGTTGCGCGCCCCTGCACACCCTGCACAGTCATAAAAAAGGACCCGCAAGCTGCGGGTCCTTTCGAGATACTAAATTGTAGGACGAATGTTAGTCCAGATCGTCGGCGGCAAAGTTGTCGATCGGGGCGAAAGGATCGGCCACGGGGACAACCGGGTCAGCGACGGGCAGCGGCTCGGCGGGAACAGTCACCGCAGGAGAAGCGGCAGAACCGACCGGCGTGGAGGCCATGAGGTCGGCCGGGAAGGAGTTCTGGGCATCATCCATGAAGTGCTGGATGAGCTTGAGATACTCTGCCTTGAACTCCTCACGGGAAGCCTTGAGACGATCGATCTCCTCGAGCTCGGCCTGCTTCTCGGTCAGAGCCTGGCGGATAACCTCGCGGGCCTTGGCGTCAGCCTCGTTGCGGATACGCTCAGCGTTCTCGTTGGCATCGTTGACGATGGTCTCAGCGGTCTGCTGGGCAGCGATCAGGGCAGCGGAAATCTGGCGCTCCTGAGCGGAGAAGTCAGGGGCGGGAGCAGCCACGGGGGCGGCAGGAACGGCCTGGGCGGTGGCATCCTGAGCCTGGGCAAGCTGAGCCTGTGCATCGGCAAGCTGCTGCTCGGTAGCAGTCAGACGACCCTTAAGGTCGACGATCTTAGCGAGCATAGCGTCAACCTCGGAGGACAGCGTCTCCAAGAAGACGTCGACCTCGGCAGGATCGTAGCCACGCTTGGCCTCAGAGAAAGTCTGAGCCTGGATGTCTGCAGGGGTAATAGCCATAACAAGTCTCCTTTTTCATCGCCTCGGCGCTACACGCCCGACGTAAGTTACTAAGTCAGTTCTACACGAGTATACCTATAAGAAGCTGCAGAACCAGCCTCTGCACCAACTGCAACGCAATAATCGCAACGACCGGCGAAAAATCGATACCGCCCATCGGCGGGATGAAACGACGGAACAGGTTGAGCCACGGACCGCACACGCTATCAAGCACCGCGGCAATATCCTGAAGCAAACCACCCTGCTTCATGGGAATCCACGTCATAAAGCAGTAGACGACAATGAGCGTGGAATAGAAGTTGAACAGCGTGTTGACCAGCTGGACGATAGTGTAGATGTTGATGGGAATCTCCTCGTCTTGTCTTTACTTAAGGTAGCCGTCCGCACGAAGCTTCTTGAGATCGGAATCTTTGACCTCGCAACCGGCGGGCAGCACCATGAACACGCGGTCGCCTACCTCCTTGACCGTGGCGCCCAGACCGCAGGCAAAGCCGTAAGAGAAGTCCAAGACGCGCTTGGCAACTTCGGTGCGTACGCCCACAAAAATCAGTGCGACAGGCTGCTTGGTGCGAACGCGGCGCACCACAGTCTCCACGTCGTCATAGCTCTCGGGGCGCAGGACATAGGCCGGCAGCTGCGGCGTGGCGTTGATGATATTGCTCGCATAGGCCGAGGCATCGCTCGGTGCAGGCGCGGGCGCAGCGGCGGCACGGGCGCGGGTGTTCTCGGCGTAGCTCGACGGCGTGTCATAGGCACCAGGACGATAACCGCTCGCAACACTGTCCTGCGAGCGCGAAGGCGGGTTATACGTCGTGGCATGGCGGGAGTCATCGCCGACCAGCTGACCGGAGCGCGTATACACGGCAACCGACTCAGCTTCACCGCGGCGCGTCTGACCAAGCAGGCCGTTGCTCGGCTCGTCTTGGGTGTAGAAGCCCTCGCCCGAAGCACCGCTGTAGCCGTTGCCCTGATAACCATCGTCATAGCCGTCATCGTAGCCGTAGTCGTCGTCCTGGCCATAACCCTGGTCGTAACCCTGCTGGCCGCCCAGGTGCATCTTATTTTTAATCTCGTCAAGGAAGCCCATGGTTGTGTCCTCTCGCGGTTTAGTGCAGGCGCCCCGATAATCAGTGCGCACTTCAGAGCCTTATTTTACTGCAAACTCCGGGCTAAATACTACCCTGCCCAGGCGAACGAGCGTAGAGCCCTCCTCAAGGGCAGGCTCAAAGTCCTCGCTCATGCCGCAGGAAAGCTCAGGCAGGTTCAAATCGGGATGTGCCGTCTCCAGCTCATCCCTCAGCTCACGAAGCCCCGCAAAGGTGCGGCGTGCCACATCCTTATTCCCCCGGGGCGCCATAGTCATAAGCCCCTGCACGCAAATTCCCTCAAGCTCCGCAAGCTCACCCGCGGCGGCGCGAATCTCATCGGGCGAAAAGCCTCCCTTCGACTCCTCACCACTCACATTGACCTCAATGAGCACACGCTGAGGGCCGGCGAGCTCGCCTGCCTCAATCTTGCGGACAGCACGGCTCGAGATCGCCTGCGCCAGATGCAGCGAACCCACCGAGTGAATCAGCTTGGCTGAGCCCAGCACCGCATTGATCTTATTGGTCTGCAGGTTGCCGATCATATCGAAGCGCACCTCGGGCAGCTCCGGATGCTCCGCCAGACCCGTGAGCTTGCGAACCAGCTCCTGCGGGCGGTTCTCGGCAAAATGGCGATACCCCGCCTGGATGGCGGCAACGGTCTCATCGACACCAACGGTCTTGGACACGGCAATGAGGCGCGCGGCGTCGTGGGGGCGGCCCGCGCGATCGAGCGCCGCATAAAAACGTTCCAGAATCTGCTCGCGGCGAGCGCGCATCAAGTCCAAATAGTTATCCATTGCTAATCGCCTCCGCTGACAGCCAAACAAGTAGTCCCATGCTAACGCAAGAGCGCGGCCCCGCATGTGCAAGGCCGCGCTCACTTAGGTATTTACAATCTTTCGACGAACGGGGTCACTTACTCCTCGTCGTCCTCGCCATCGTCCTCGTCCTCAAGATGATCGAGCAGGTAGCGAAGACCCTCGCTGACCTCGTTAACGGGCACCTTGGCAACGTAGCGCGCGTCGACGGCGGGCCTCATGATAACACCCTCGCCCGAAGGCACGCGCATGCTCTCGAGCTCATCCTCGTCCACACGGGCGATATCGCCGGCGTTCATACGCTGACCAGTCAACAGGAAGGTCAGACGGCAAGCGGCATCGATGGAAATGGAAGCGATGCGATCGAGGTAGCGCGAAACCATGATGGCGCGGCGCAGGTCGTCATAGTTGCTGTCGTCGTCCATAAAGTCGCCCGTATCCATACGGTTAAAGGTGCGGAAGAACTTCTCGTAGGCGGCGTGCACCGGCTCGTCCTCGACGGCCAGGTTGCAGATGATGGACATATCATTGGTGACGAGCGCAGAAAGCGAAGAGCCCAGCACCTGGTAGACGGCCTCAGCCTCGGCCTTGACCGTGCCGACAAGCTCCTTGGGCAGCGAGATGTCGGCCTTGATCATATGACGCGTGGCACGGCAGATCTGACGGACCTTATCGGTCATGCGCTGCAGGTTAAAGTCAACGTAGATGATCGTCTGAAGCAGGCGGAAGTCGGAGGCGACCGGTGACTGCGTGGCGATCAGGTTGTAGCAGACGGCCTCCAGGTTGGCGCAGCGCGCGTCAATCGAAAGCGTTCGTTTCTTGGTCTTGGTGGCGAGCTTGCGGTCGTCGGTCACATAGGCCTTCACGGCATCGTGGAGAGCCAGATCGACGGCCTCATAGATGCTCAGCATCTCGTGACGGGCCTCGACGAGCTGACGGGAAAACAGTTTGCGCATGGTTCACTCCAATCAGTTGGGTGCGGTCATGCCGCCCGCACAGTGAATACGCACCGGACCAGGTCCGATCGGCTTGGGACTAGTCGCACCGATCAGCCAAAGCGGCCGGTGATATAGTCTTCCGTCCGCGAGTCCACCGGGCTGGTGAAGATCGCGTCGGTTTGACCATACTCGATGAGCGTGGCTGGCTCGCCGGCAACTTCCTGCAAGAAGAATGCGGTGTAGTCGCTGATACGAGCTGCCTGCTGCATTGAATGCGTGACGATGATGATCGTCATCTCGGGCGCCAGCTCGGCCATCAGATCCTCGACCTTAGAGACGGATGTGGGGTCGATGGCGGAGCAGGGCTCGTCCATCAGGAGAACATCGGGTTGCACCGCAAGCACGCGCGCGATGCACAGACGCTGCTGCTGACCGCCCGAGAGCGCCAAACCATCCTTGTTGAGCTGATTGGATACCTCTTTCCAGAGGTTGGCGCGCTTGAGCGATTCTTCCACGATGTCATCGAGGTCGCTTTTGCTAGTCACGCCCTGCAGACGAGGGCCAAAGGCGACATTCTCGTAGATGGATTTGGGAAACGGGTTGGGCTGCTGAAAAATCATGCCCACGCGGCGACGGAGGTCGACCGGGTCGACGCCCTCGGCATAGATATCGTTGCCGTCGAGCGTCATGGTGCCCTCGACGCGCGTACCCTCGATAAGATCATTCATGCGGTTGATGCAGCGCAAAAACGTCGACTTACCGCAGCCCGAAGGGCCAATGAAGGAGGTGATGGCGTTTTTAGCGATGTTGAGGTCGAGCCCCGTCAGCGCATGAAAGTCACCGTACCAAAAGTTGAAATCCTTGGCCGTAATGGCCGCTTGCTCCAGCGTGGGAGCGGACTGATAAACGGACATGGGACTCCTTAACTAGCGACGCTTGCGCGACAGGAAGCGCGCAAACAGGTTGAAGGCCAGAATGATCACCATCAGCAAGAGCGCGGTGCCGTAGGCTGCGTTCATGTTGATGCCGTCGTTGGCAAGCAGGTACAGGTGAACGGTCATGGGGCGGCCGGAATCGAGCGGCGAGATAGGTAGATTGATGGCCTGGCCCATGGTGTAGAGCACCACGGCGGTCTCGCCAATGGCACGGCCGATGGCAAGGACAATGCCCGTGGCAATACGGCCAAAGGCAGAAGGAAGCACAATCTTGGAGACAACCTGCCACTTGGTGGCGCCCAGGCCGTACGCGCCCCAACGGATATAGCGCGGGACGGCGCGAATGGCCTCTTCGGTGGTGCGCATGACGATGGGAAGCATCAAGAGCGCGAGCGCCAGAGCGGCCGAGACCATCGAAAGGCCCAGGCCCATGGCCTCGACAAACAAGGCGTAGCCAAACAGGCCCATAACGATGGAGGGCACCGAGGCCAAAGCGTCAGCAGCGTAGCGAATGAGCTCGACGATCTTGCCCTGCTTGGCGTACTCGGCCAGATAGACGGCTGCCAGCACAGCGATCGGCGTGCAGATAAGCATGGCGAGCGCCGTCACATAGACGGTCGAGACGATCGTGGGCCAAATACCGCCCTCGGCGTTGACGCCCTGGGGCCAACCGAAGATAAAGTCGAGCGAGATGTGTGGCAGGCCGTTGATGACCACGTAGGCGATGATAGCGACCAACACCAGCGTGGTGATGTATGCCGCGGCACGGAACACGCCAAGCATGATCTTGTTGGACAGGTCCTTGTTGATGCGGCCCTTCTTGCCGTGGGAAAGGGCACGCTTGATGCGCTCGCGCGACGAGGTCGTATCGACCGTCGTGTCAACGGAATCGGACATAGCCTACCCCCTCTTTTTCTTGGAAATCAGACGGACGACGCCCACCAGCGTGGCGGAGATGATAAACAGGACCACGCCCATGCCGAACAGCGCCGAGCGGTGCAGACCCGAGGAATAGCTCATGTCGAGCGCGATCTGGCTCGTGAGCGTCGAGATGGGGCTCGCAATGCTGTCGGGAATAACCGGGGCGTTACCCAC
>CAKUBM010000044.1 GCA_934643145.1 uncultured Collinsella sp.
AGCTCCATCGACACACGCACCGAAAAGCTCATCGAGCGCGGCATGGACCGCATCATGCGCGGGCGCACCACGTTTATGATCGCGCACCGCCTGTCCACCGTCCGCGACGCCGACGCGATCATGGTCCTCGAGCACGGTCGCATCATCGAACGCGGCACCCATGAGGAGCTCCTTGCGTTGCACGGGGAGTACTGGCAGTTAGCACATGGCTTGAAAGAGCTAGACTAACCCGTTCGGGCACAGTGTTTTGGCTCTTCATGCTCCTCACCCCGCATCAAACCGTCCCAACATTTGACGTTTTTCTCGATTTTGAGAAAAAGCATCGAATGTTGGGACGGTTTTTCTGTCATCCGATCGGGTGGAATCGCTAACTTGCATGTAAAGGTGTGCGAATCCGCGAGCAGGGGAATAAGGTTGGTTATCCGACCCATTGGAGGGCTCATGGACCTGCCGATCGTCCTGTCCCATAAGACTGCCTGGCTGTACCACAATGTGGCGCGCCCGTCCGAGCCGCTTTCGCGAGCAAGCAGTCTATACGATGAGGACTCGATTGCCAGCGAGGCGCAGTCGACCGCGGACCTGCCCAAACTGGGGTTAGATGCCAAGGGGCTGAGAATATCTGCGGCGGTCGAGATTGTTGCCGACTATCTGGTCTCACTTGGCATCTCGCATGAGAAGCTCGATCGTATCGACACGCTGGTCAGCTTCGATTTTGAACGCTCTCGGCCGGCGGGTCTCCGACGCCACGTGTTTGGGGCGCCCATACCTTCGGATCATCTTATCGAGGTGGCAGAGGGCCTCTTGGTGGTTGATGAGGCCATGTGCTTTGTCCAGGCGGGCTCGTGGATGAGTGAACCCGAACAGCTGGAATATGGGTATGAAATCTGTGCCCGATACCATTTGAATCATTTGGCGACAAACGGTTATATCGAGATGGGGCAGAGGTATACCGTTGCCGACTTGATCGCTTATTGCGAGGAGAACCGATCTCGTCAGGGGGCTACACGTGCGGCTGCCGTGCTCAAGCGCGTGCACGATGGTGCGCGGTCGCCCATGGAGACGGCCACCGCGATCATGGTCGTCGCGAAGCGTTCCCAAGGCGGGCTAGGGTACACCAGGGTTGAGCTCAACCATCGGGTCGATGTTCCCAACGAGTTCAAATATCTCGCTAAGGCTGGGTATTTCGAGATCGATGTATATGCACCTGCGAGCGGCACGGGGATTGAATACAACGGCTCGGACCATCTCGATAAACAGCGCAGTGCGTCTGACGCTGAGCGTATGACCGTTCTGAGCGCGCTTGGCTTTAGGATGATCGTCCTCACTGGGACTCAGTTTGCTCATCAGCTGCAATTGCACCGGGCGATGAATGCCATTGCACTCGCTATGGGCCTCAAGTGCGACCGAAGCGAGGCGTTCCAGAAACGGCAGAATGACCTGCGGGAATTCGTGATTCGGCACTGGAACGGCGGCCTTTAGGGGCGTCTGGCTTGTCTTCCGAGCCCTGCGGACACCTAAACCGTCCCAACATTCGACGTTTTTTGCCAATATCGGGAAAAGCGTCGAATGTTGGGACGGTTTGAATGCTGAGGATGGGCTCGGGAAGGCCGTCTTGCTCGAATGGCCTGTCCTGTCGTACGCGTGTCGACCCGGTTCCCGTGTGCGGTACTATATTCCCTGAAGAATAATGGCCTGCGCGAGGGGAGGATTGCGTGGACGAGCGCACGCAACATGACGGTTTTGGCCGCGATATCAACTACCTGCGCATTGCCGTGACCGACAAGTGCAATTTTCGCTGCATCTACTGTATGCCTGCCGACGGCGTGGCGCCGCGTGCACACGACGAGCTGCTCAGTGCCGAGGAAATTGCTCGCTTTGTGCGTCTGGTGGCGGGGGAGGGCATTCGCCGTGTGCGCCTGACGGGTGGCGAGCCGCTGGTCAGCCGCCGCATTATCCCGCTCATTCGCGACATCCGCGCGATCCCGCAGATCGAGGATATCTCGCTCACCACCAACGGCGCGCTGCTGCCCAAGCTGGCGCCGCAGCTCAAAGACGCCGGGCTCGACCGCGTCAACATTTCGCTCGACACGCTCGACCCCACGCTCTTTGGAAAGATTACGCGTCTGGGCCGGCTCGAGCAGACCATGGCCGGCATCGATGCGGCGCTTGCTTGGGGCTTTGAGCCGGTTAAGGTCAACTGCGTGGTGGTCCGCCGGCTCAACCAAGATGTGGCGGCCCTCGCGCGGCTCACGGTTGACCGCCCCATTCACCTGCGTTTTATCGAATACATGCCCATCGGCGACGAGCACACGAGCTCGCATTGCGCCGTGGACCCGCATGCGCCCACGCTCAATCCCGAGCTGTGGGACGCGAGCGACACCGTGCCGAGCGACGAGCTGCGGGCGCGCATCAATGCCGGCGCCGCTACGGCTGGCCTGGGCGAGCTTGAGCCGCTCGACATCAACGACGCTCCTGCCGGTGCCGGTCCCGCACGCTATTGGCGCTTTCCGGGCGCGGCGGGCACGGTCGGCTTCATTAGCGCCATGTCGAACCATTTTTGTGCGAACTGCAACCGTCTGCGTCTGACGGCCGATGGCAACGTGCGTCCGTGCCTGTTTAGCGATGCCGAGTATACGGTGCGTGAGGCGTTGCGCCGCGGTGATGATATGCAGGTACTTTCGATTTGGCGCGATGCCGTGGCCCACAAACCGCAGGAACACGCGATAATTGAGGGCACGCAACGATTTATGTCCCAAATCGGAGGATGATCATATGGCCAAGAGCAGGTACGCCGATGCCACCAAGGCCGCTCGCAGGGCCGCGATGTCTGCCCACAAAGTCACGGCTGCGGCCAGCAAAGCCGCTGAGTCCGCGTCCGCACAGCCGACTGCCAGCGCTGCCACCGAGCCCACCCGTGACGCCCGTCGCGACGAGCTGACGCACGTGGACGCCAAGGGCGAGGTGCGCATGGTCGACGTGTCCGACAAGGCCGAGACCCATCGCATTGCCATCGCCGAGGGCACCATCCTCATGCACCCCGAGACACAGGCCATGGTGCTGCAGGACCGCGCCAAAAAGGGCGACGTGCTTGCCTGCGCGCGCGTGGCGGGCATCATGGCCATCAAACGCACGAGCGATATCATCCCCATGTGCCATCCGTTGCTCATTACCAAGAGCAAGTGCGACATTGCGCCCATCGCTCCGGCGGGGACGCCTGTCGAGGACGTGCCCGAGGACTGGGCCCCGGCGCGCACGGACGGACAGGTTGGCTTTCACGTGCTGGTCACGGCCGGCGTGACGGGCAAGACCGGCATCGAGATGGAGGCACTGACCGGCGCGAGTGCCGCGTGCCTAACGATCTATGACATGTGCAAGGCGGTCGATCGCGGCATGGAGATCGTCGACGTGCGTCTGCTGCACAAGGAGGGCGGCCGCTCGGGTGTGTGGGATCGTGCAGAGCGTCAGGCCGCTGCTGTTGAGGCTGTGGGAGCCGCGGGCGACGCACCCGCGAGTGCACCCGTCGCCGTCGTGCCCGCAGCTCCGGCACCGGCCGTCCCCGCGATCGCGTTTATCGGCTACCAAAACTCGGGCAAGACCACGCTCGTCGAGAAGGTTATCGCCGAGCTCACCCGCCGCGGCCTGCGCGTGGGTTCGCTCAAGCATCATGGGCATCATGGCTTTGATATCGACGTGCCCGCTAAGGATACGTGGCGCCATCACCAGGCCGGCTCCAAGCACGTGGGCCTCATCTGCGCCACGCGCTGGGCGGAATACGCCGACACGCGCGAGGAGGACGAGATGCCCGCGCGCGAGCTGCTGTCGCGCTACAACGATGTCGACGTGGTGATTATTGAGGGCTACAAGACCGAGGGCTTCGACAACATCGTGGTCGCGCGCTCCGGCGTCGATCGTCTGCGCGGCAAGAGCTCGCTCGACCTGGTCGATGGCCGCACGCTGGCACTCGCCTGCAACGAGGCTCTGGCACGCCAGGCTTTCGACGCCGGCTTTGCGACCCGAGCCATCAACATCAACGACGCCCGAACCATCTGCGACCTGATCCAAGACCACCTTTAAGGGCCGGCTCGCTGCGCTGTCATAACGTGCCAAAAGGGGACAGGTCTGTTTTGGCAGGTTTTATCTGGGCAAACGTCACTTCCACCACAAAGGGGACAGGCACCTTTGTGGTGGTTTTGCTTTAGTAGATGTGTGGGACATGCCCTACAATCTACCAAGTAGTTCATACTGAGCGAAAAACGGAGAGAAGGGTCCTGATGCGTCCTTAATGTTTCATGCGGATAGATTAATTTGACAGACGGTGGCGAATGCCCACCGCCCCTATTCGTATGAAACAAGGAGCCTCCATGCTCGCATCTCTTCTCTCAAAATCTCAACCTTCGCTGTCCGCGCAGGCTAAACGCCTGGTGGCCATGCGCTTTCTCATCTACACCGGGTTTCAGACCAGCTACTTTATCGGCGTCATCGGAACGCTCACCTATGCAGACGATGCCTCTGTCGTGGCGACATCGCTGGCCGTCCTGTTTATGAATGTATTTGTGATCATGGGATCCTTTGCGGGCGGCGCGGCGCTCGACGCCTGGGGTCCGCGCCGCCATTTCTTGCTGAGCATCATCGGCGCTCTCGCAACTGGCACGGCAATCATCGCCTTTGATAGCGCGACCGGCGTCGTCCTGCTCGGCGCGGTGTTTCTGGGCTTTACGATGGGATTCGCCCAGCCCATTGCCACATCCTATCCGGCCTACCTCACCGACGATCCTGTCGAGCTCAAAGACATCAACTCTGCCATCACCATGTTCTCTAACGTGAGCATCATCGTCGGCCCCACGCTGGGCGGCTTTGTTGCTGCGGCAGCATCGTCACGCGCGGTGTTCGTGCTCATGATGCTCTTTACCGTGCTGGCGCTCGTCGTCGGTTGGGGCTTTAGGCCGCAGACCAGCCATGTCGCCGGGCATGCGGATGCCGATTCGGCAGAGGAAGGGGAGCGTGCGGGACAAAGCTCCAACCCCAGCACGTCCGCCCGCACCACCTTAGCGGCCAGCATCAAGACGGTCTTCACCAACAGCGTTCTCGCCCTGCTCTTCTGCATCATCTTCCTTTCGAACTTTGGCTACGGAGCCTTCGACCCGCTGGAGTCGTTCTTCTATCGCGACGTCCTGCACGTCGGCGTCGAATGGATGGGCTGGCTCTCGTCGGCCTGCGGTGTGGGCGCGGTACTGGGCGCTGCGGTCGCGCTCCGCTTGCCGCCGCGCCTCGTCAGCCTCAAAACGCTGCTCGTGGCGCTTATGTCCGTGGGCTTGGGAAGCCTGCTCTACGTGGGCACGCCGTACGTGGGTGTGGCCCTTATTGGTCAGATCGCCCTGGGCGTGGCCTGGGGCGTCGTCAATCCGCTCCACAACACCATCGTGCAAACGACGGCGCCGCTCGAGCAGCTCGGCCGCGTTAACTCGGTCATGGGCTTTGGCAACATGTTCGCCGGCGTGGCCCCGCTGGCGATTGCTCCGTGGCTGGCAGCAACATTTGGCGTGCAGCAGACGCTCATCGGAGCGGGCATGGTCGTAACGGCGGTTCCCGCAGCGCTGCTGCTGTTTGGACGCAAGTATTTTGATCGTGCCGCAAGGCAGTAAAGACCATCACAACATTCGATGAAAATCGCGATTTTGCCGAAAAACATCGAATGTTGTGATGGATTGCGCCGCGGATCCGGCCACCACAAAGGGGGCCAGGCACCTTTGTGGTGGTTTTTGCTTTGACGGGCCGCGCCCGCGCCTTGGTATACCATGTACGCCGTTCGCGAATACGCCCCACACCGCCGCACAACCCAGAAAGGCTCCCATGGACACCACCTTCAGCCACATCAAAGCCGTGTTCTGCGATATCGACGGCACGCTGCTCACGAGCCAGCACACGGTGTCCCCGCGCACCGTGGCGGCGATCCGCGCCCTGCGCGAGCGCGGCGTGCTCTTTGGCCTGTGCACCGGGCGCGACGCCCACGCGACCGAGGCCATGTACGAGCTCTGGGGCATCGAAGGCCTGGTAGACGTGCTGGTGGGCTGCTGTGGCGCCGAGGTCATCGACCGGGCGCACGACATCAACGAACTGAGCTATCCGCTGCCGGGCGAGACCATCGCGCGCATCTGCAAGCACATGGCGGACCTTCCGGCAACGCCCGTCTGCCCCCGAGACGGCGTGTTCTACGTGCCCGAGAGCAACGCGTGCGTCGAGCACCTGTCACGCGTCGACGGCGTGCCCTACCAGGTGGTCGATTTTGCCGAGTTTTTGCGCGAGCCGCAGCCCAAGGTGATGTTTACCATGGCGCCCGAGGTAATGCCGCGGGTGATTGAGCGGGCGTCGACGTTTGCTGATGACACTGTTAAGGCGGCGGCTCTGCAAACCACGCAGCGGCTCTACGAGTTTATGGATCCGCGCGTGTCCAAGACACGCGGCCTTGTGCGTGTGGCGGAGCTCAACGGCATGGAGCTCCAGAACATCTGCGTGTTTGGCGATGCCGATAACGACACCTGCATGGTTGCCGACGCCGGCGTGGGCGTGGCCATGGCAAACGGCAGCGATGCCACCCGCTCCGCCGCCGATTTTGTAACCGCGAGCAACGACGAAGACGGCATCGCGATCTTTATCGAGGAGCATCTGCTGTAGCACTGGGGGAGAACCACCACGATGGGGACAGTGCGCCTTTGTGGTGGTTTGCTCTAAGACTGGCGAGCGGGGCGCTATTTATGCCGAGGCAGTTTCCCGCGAACTTAAATGTTGATGTATAAACATCATGATATATGTCGGTCGCTACTAATAGACCATCTAGCTGGCAGGTTGTCAGAGCAGGCAAACGCTCTACCGTTTACAGCTACAAATCGACCGCTCACAGAATATACTACTAAAAATATAATGTTGTACAAATAACAACAAAGTATGAATTACCTAAAGTAGACAACAAATCTACCTGCGGTTTTTGAATAATAGAATTCAATAAAACAATGCATACTTTGAGCAATTGTCAAGAATAAAGATTGTTCGACGTAAAATTGCAAGAAATTGACGCTCCACATGTTTAAACAATGGCTAAACTTACCAATGTAAGGCACGTATAAATATTGACTGCGTGCCGGTTAGATAGCGAAAGAGCAGGATCGCGGTCTCTTGGGGAGGAGGCATCGATGACAGCAAATTCAAATAAATCTAAGCAAGGTAATAAAGCGGCGCATCGTGTGATAGCGGGTGTTTTGTGCGGAGCTTCTGTCTTGAGCTTGGTGCTGTCGCTCGTCATGCCTCCGATCTCGCAGGCCATTGCTAACGACGCCCAGACGGTTTCTACCGAGAAACCTGTGATGGGGGGGGGTTCCTCAAGTGAGTCTACTGATGTAGACAACACTACCAACGGGGATACCGAAAACCAGAATAGTGACGACGCAGAGGGTGGCGAAGCCGACCCTTCAAATGGTGTTGAGCAGGGTCAGCCTGAAGGTAAGCTGCAGGCCGAAGATGTCGAGTTGTCGGATGGCAATGCCGTAATGCTGGCTGCGGAAGGCGGGCAGACTGAAACGGCATCCACTGAAATACGAACAGCTGACGAGTTGAAAAAACTGGCGAATGTAAGCGGTGTTGTTAGCTTCAAGCTTATGAATGATATTGATACCAGCGAGATGATCACGCTCAGCAAAGACGCCAGTAACATCACGCTGGATCTAAACGGCTGCAAAATTAAGCATGCAAGCTCGAACCAGCCCCTATTCAACATAACCGGCGGAGCAACGTTGACTGTCAAGGACAGTCGGCAAGTTGCCGCGGCAGAGATTACGACTGCTCAAACAAATAAATATGGCAATCTCGCCTCAATGGAACACGATACTCCCGATGGCATTCCGACCAGCCTTACCTACTACGTAACCAAATCGGACGCAAACGGAACGAGTACAACCGAAACTCTTAAAGCGTATAGGGCTGGCATCGCAGGTGCTATTGTGGCGTGCGGCGGCAAAGACGCTTATGGTCTAAAGCTCGTTAACCTCTTCAATGGCGGCCACTTTAATCTCGAGAGCGGCGTGCTCACGCAAAAGAAGGATGAACATGTCGCTAACCTCATCTATGCCGAGAACGGTTCCATCGTCAATATGAGCGGCGGTTATGTTTGCGGTGCTTTTACGGGAGCTTCGGGTACTGGTGCAGGCGTCATGGTGTCTAATACAAATGGTAGCGCTTCGACCCTTAATCTGACCGGCGGTGTGATCGCAGGCAACTATGCTCCCAATGGCGGAGGCGTGTATGCCAATGGCTCAACAATCAATATGAGTGATGGCACGATTGCTGGTAACGGTACATTCGATAATCAGTCGGGTTATGGCGCGGGTATTTATGCTCTTAACTCAACTGTGGACATTTCGAATGGCTACATCACCAACAATAGGTATCAGTACTATGCCAATAACGAAGGATCCACGAAGCATCTCGGTAACGGCTGTCATGGCGGCGGCGGTATTGCTGCTTTCAATGGCGGCAGTCTGAAGATTAACGGTGGCTACATCACCGGTAACTATTCTGCTGAGGCTGGCGGCGGTATTTATGCTGGCGCTTGGAATCAAGCTCTTTCCACGTTTACGTTCTCTGGCGGAATCATCGCCAGCAATGTGGCGCAAAATTCAGAGGGTGGCGGCATCCGTATCGCTGCGCCTACAGTTGGCGAATTTAATGTGAGCGGCAATAAAGCCTACATCACTAACAATACGACCAATACCACCAACGACTGGGGCGGCGGCGGCGTGTTCGTCCAGGGTGGCAATAGTGACAAAGGCATTAAATCGGCGAGCCTCAAAATATATAACGCGCTGATTACCAACAATCATGCCAATGGCTTTGGCGGCGGGTTTGCCGCTTGCCCGACTGGTAAGACTGCCATTACCGATACCAATGGCATCGCGATTTTCGGTAATTCTGACGGTAAACCTGACGGTAGTGGTTATAACCGATCGGGCGGCAGTAATGGGAAGAGCGAGGACTGGGATTTCAATAAGGATGATGATAAGGGCGGCGAAATAACCCCAGCTTTTATAAAAGCCGGCCATAAGGACCTTTTCCTAATTCACGACTCTAGCAATTTTGAAACTAATCCGTATATCGCTGCCGTAACCGGCCAAATGCTTGGTGGCGGTGCTGCCAATTGGTCGGGCACGATCGACAAAAATACGCCAACGTCTATCGGCAAGTACGAGGGCGCCCAGGCTAAGTACCTGATTGGCCTTAAATCTGATCCGATTAAGGAGGATAAGGATGCTGCTACCGCGGCTGCGACCCTCTACATCACGGGCAACAGCTCCAACATTCACGGTGGCGGCATCATGACCAACGGCGACGTTGTCGCTGGTTACACCCAAGAAGTCAAGGTTTACCCCAAGATGAAGCTCAATGGCACCAAGGTGCTGACGGGCCGCGAGCTTAAGAATGAAGAGTTCGAGTTCATGCTGCTCAAGCAGGGTGCGGATAAGAAAGCTCCCTCGTTTGGCAGTGACGGCACTCTCCAGCCCAATGGCTGCTCGGTGGTCAATACGGTGAAAAACGACGGTAACGGCAAATTCGCCTTTGACCTGGGTGAAGTCTATGCCGATGACGACCTTGTTTACTACTTGGTAGAGGTTCCGGGCGCGGACAAGGACGTTGTTAATTACGACAAGACTATCTACAAGATAGATCCTAAGGTCGAAAAGGATGGAAACAAGTCGCATAAGGTGCTTGATATCGAGTACACGTACTATACGGTCAGTAGTGTGGCAATCACCACAATCGCCGCTAATGGTACTACGTCTGTTGCTACGGTTTATCCAACAACCGAAGGTGACGTTGCAAGCGTCGCGCTAACAACAAACTCAACGACTTTCACTAACGCATACACCAAGTACGACTCGATGGGTTCCTGGACTCCCAAGGCGACTAAGGTCGTTAAGGGTGGCGAGATGAAGGAGTTTACGCTCGAGTTTGCGAACAACGAGAAGTTCGATAACGTCAAGACGGTTAATACGACGGCTGGCGGCAACAACCCCCAGACTCTGGGCTTCGGCGAGATTAATTACACGCTTGATGATCTTACCAAGGGTGAGGACGTCACCGGTCGCGGTGCAAGCAGGACCTTTACCTATTACGTCCGCGAACAGCAGCCGACTACACCGTTCGCGAACTACAAATACGACGAGTCGGTCTACAAGATCACAGTCACGGCAACTGATCAGTCTGATAAGACGATCAAGTGCGATGTGACCTACACCAAGATCGTCGATGCCAAAGGTGGGGAGATCGCTGAGAAGGACCAGAACCCGCTTAAATACGGTGAGGACACCAACGCTGGTCAAAGCCTTCCCACCTTCACCAACACATACTCCACCTCTTTGCCCCTTTCTGGTATGTCGGGCGTCACTCTGACGTACCTTGCCGGCGCGGCGGTGCTTTGCGCTGCTGCGGCCTGGATGCACATTCGTCGCAAGGCGAATGCGAAGGGGGGTGAGCGTCGTGAATAAGAATGTTAGCTCCTTCCCGATCTTGTTTGCGCTGCTTGCCCTCTTGATCGGTATCTGCGCGGTTGTGTTCCCCGCTTCCGCGCAGGCCGCGCCGACCTCGAACGGTTCCATCACGGTGAGCGGCACCGTGGCGAGCAGCTACGATGCCTACCAGATCTTTAGCGCCGATGTCTCCGACGGCGACAACGACGCCAAGGTCTACTCCCAGATCGCCTGGGCAAACGACGCCGTGCGCGACGCCGTCCTGCCCGTGCTGCGCAGCGCCGGCATGCCCAGTTCCCAGACCACCGCGCAGGAAGCTGCCGAGTGGCTCAACGCCGATTCTCACCTTACGAGCGCGCTGAGC
>CAKUBM010000045.1 GCA_934643145.1 uncultured Collinsella sp.
GGACCTGTAGCTCAGTTGGTTAGAGCGTCCGGCTGATAACCGGGAGGTCACAAGTTCGAATCTTGTCAGGTCCACCACTTTCTTTCGCAATAAACACCCCAGCGAGAGCCGAGTCGCCGCTGGGGTGTTTATTACTGTCTCCGTGGGGGTTTAGCTCAGCTGGGAGAGCGCGGGCTTTGCAAGCCTGAGGTCAGGGGTTCGATCCCCCTAACCTCCACCATGATGGACCTGTAGCTCAGTTGGTTAGAGCGTCCGGCTGATAACCGGGAGGTCACAAGTTCGAATCTTGTCAGGTCCACCATCAAAACCGTGAAGAGCCCTGGGGCGTTGCCTCGGGGCTTTTTTCTTACCTACTGAAAGTAGTCAAAAAGCCCCGTCCCAAATTAACTACTTTGATTTTGTGTGCTGTGCGAAAGTTTGGGTAGTATAGCTATTCAATGCGGCGGGCTGCCGCGTGTTAACCGCTACGTACCGGAGGTGTTCCATGGTTCGTGTCGACATAGAGACCATCGTCATGGCCGCCGGTCCCGTGCCATCGCTTATCGTACTTCGTGAGCGCAGCAGCAAATCGGACTCGCCCGCGCCGCTGCGTTCCCTTTCCATTCAGACTGGTTCGTTTGAAGCTGCTGCCATCAGCCGCGGCATCGATAGCGGCCGCGCCGAGCGCCCGATCACCCATGACCTGCTGCTCGATACCGTTGACGCCCTGGGCGCCAAGCTCGAGCGCATCGAGATCGTTCGCGCCGAGCCGCCGGTGTTCTACGCGACGATCGTCGTACTGGCCGATGGCGAGGAGCGCAAGATCGACGCCCGCCCCAGTGACGCCATTGCCCTTGCCGTGCGCAGCAATGCCCCCATGTTTGTGGAGGACGACATCATGAATCGCCTGGGCACTGTTTCCACCCACGCCGAGGATGTCGACGACGAGCAGGAGTTCGAGAAGTTCGACGAGTTCGTCCATACGCTCTCCCCCGATGACTTCTAAATGCGGGGCGGCAGGGTTGCGGAGTGTTCGCTGATGGCCAGCGGTATGTTGGCTGAGGCGGTGGCCATTGCGCGCGAGGCCCAGATGCGCTCGGAGGCATCCGAGGCGGCACGCATTGCCTATGTGACGCAGGCCCGCACGCTTCGCGAGCGCCGCGGCTCGTTTATCAAGATGGTTGTCGTCTCCGCCCTTGTCGCGGCAATCTGCTCGCGCCTTCGTGGTACAGTTGGTGCGCTTGGGTTTTCGATTTCAACAGGCTTGGTAATCTGGGGTGTGGTCGATGCAGTAATGCTGACCAACCAGATCAAGGTACTCGACAAGCGCGCGATGGATATGATGCGCGCCCGCGACGCTGCCGCCAAGATCGCTGCCGAGGCACAAGAACTGTAACGACGCCAGACTCGATGGGAAGGTCTAAAGATGGCACAGGATATGCAGGACGCCGGTAACGTCTCCGCCGAGCTCGACGCCATGGTGTGCGATCTGATTGGCGCCTTCTTGGACGACCTTGCCGCCGGCGAGAATCCGGGCGTAGTTGTGGCGATCGAGGACGCTGCTTCCAACCGATATCTGGCGGCGCTCGACGAGGACGGCGAAGAGGCATGCCTCGAGGCGGCCACCAACTTTATCTCCGAGCACAAGATGGGTCTTAAGGACGAGGGCCTGGGCCGCATCGCCCGCTATGCCATCGGCTACACCGGTTGTGTCGAGATTGACGGCGGCTATCACGACGCCCTGCTCGTGAGCTTCTTCGAAACCACGCTCGAGAGCGGTTTTTCGGCATACGTGCTGTATGAGGGCATGGGTGCCGGCGATGGTTTTATGTGGAGCGACCCTGAACCTGCAGGTGAGGAAACCCCTCTTATCTAAAATCGCTAAAATAAACGAGTTTTCGGTAAAAGGCTCAATATTCCCGCTGAGCGTTGTATCGCTGGGCGGGCCGCATACGCGTGCCGTTTGTATATGGATAGAAGATAGGGGAACTACATGCGCGTAGACAATCTGAGGAACATCGCCATCATCGCCCACGTCGACCACGGCAAGACGACGATGGTCGACAAGCTCCTGCGTGCCACGGACGCCTTCCGTGCCAACCAGCAGGTCGAGGACCGCGTCCTGGACTCTAACGACCAGGAGCGCGAGCGCGGCATTACGATTCTCGCCAAGAACATCTCTATCGAGTACAAGGATGTCAAGATCAACGTCATCGACACCCCGGGCCACGCCGACTTTGGCGGCGAGGTCGAGCGCGTGCTGCGTATGGCCGACGGCGCCCTGCTGCTGGTTGACGCTTTTGAGGGCCCCATGCCCCAGACCCGCTTCGTGCTGCGTCACGCTATCGACACCGGCCTCAAGATCATGATCGTCATCAACAAGATCGATCGTCCGGGCGCCAACCCCGAGAAGGCCTACAACGACTGCCTGGACCTTATGGCCGACCTGGGTGCCACCGACGACCAGCTCGAGTTCGCCATGGAGCACGTGGTCTACGCCAGCGCCATGAATGGCTTTGCCCGTCTTGACCCCAACGACGGCAACACGGACATGTATCCGCTGCTCGATATGATCATCGACGACATGCCCGCTCCCGAGGTTGACGAGAACGCTCCGCTGGCCATGCAGTGCGTGACCATTGACCACTCCAACTTCGTTGGCCGCATCGGCATCGGTCGCGTGTACTCCGGCACCATCCACCAGGGCGACCAGATTCTGGTCGTCAAGAACGACGGCTCCAGCGCCACCGCTACCGTCAAGCAGCTCTTTACCTTCGACTACCTGGGCCGCACCGAATGCCAGGAAGTCGGCGCCGGCGACATCGCCGCCGTCGTGGGCATCGACCGCACCGATATCGGCGATGTCTACACCGATCCCGAGAACCCCGTTGAGCTCGAGCCCATCGAGATCGACCCGCCGACTCTGTCCATCGTCTTTGAGGCTTCGACCTCTCCGCTCGTCGGTCGCGACGGCGACATCGTGGGCGCCCGTCAGCTCAAGGAGCGCCTGTTCAACGAAGCCGAGAACAACGTGACCATGAAGATCGAGGAGCTCGAGGACAAGAGCGGCGTCGAGGTCTCGGGTCGCGGCATCCTGCACCTGTCCGTTCTGATGGAGTCCATGCGTCGCGAGGGCTTTGAGTTCCAGGTCGGTCGTCCCCGCGTTCTGTTTAAGAAGGACGAGAACGGCAACAAGATGGAGCCTGTCGAGCAGGCCGTCGTCGAGTGCCCGGACGAGTACTCGGGCAAGGTCGTTGAGGTCTTCGGTACCTCCGGCGGCATCATGACGAGCATGGATACCTCGGGCATCGTGACGCACCTCGAGTTTAAGATCCCGACCCGCGGCATCATGGGTCTTAAGAACCGCATCATGAATGTCACCCACGGCGAGGGCGTGTTCTACCACACCTTCCTGGAGTACGGCCCCTACGCCGGCGAGATCGGCAACCGTCAGAACGGCGCCATGATCTCCATGACCACCGAGAAGGCCGTTGCCTACGCTCTGGGTACGCTGCAGGAGCGCGGCCAGCTGTTTGTTGAGCCGGGCACCGAGTGCTACGAGGGCATGATCGTGGGCGAGCGCAGCAAGGCCGGCGACATGGTCGTCAACATCGCCCGTACCAAGAACCTGGGTAACCAGCGTTCCTCGACCTCCGATATCTCTGTCCAGCTGGTGCCGCCCCGCACCTTCTCGCTGGAGGAGGCGCTGGAGTACATCGCCGACGACGAGCTGGTCGAGATCACTCCCAAGAACATTCGCCTGCGCAAGCGTCTGCTCAACGCCACCGACCGCAAGAAGGCTGCCGTCCGCGCCGGCCAGGTCAACAAATAAACGCTGAGGTTTATAGCCGCCAATAAGAAAGGGCGTCGACCGCAATGGTCGGCGCCCTTTTTTGGTGCAATGGGGTCAGGTTAGTTTGCACCACGACGGAGACGATGCCTCCTTCTGGGCCATTCCGGGTAAAGTTAGGTTGTTTAAACATATACAGGAATCATTGAAATATGACCGCTTTGATACAAAACTGTTAACAGGTAAATATCCACTGGTATTAAATTAAAAGACCTCTTGACCTGCGGTTTACATGATTGGTATCTATGTTGTATTTTATGCACGTGGCATAGACGGACCGTCTTAGAAGTTGCTCCCCAATGGGTTCTTGCAATGCGCTAGGTAGGTTCTTGTTGATGTTGGGGTTTGTGTTCGATTCGACGATTCGCCGTATTCCACACTGTGTTGTAGGAATTAGGGGACAACTATGAACGCACACCGCTCACGGTCGCTGGGTATGGCGGCCCTGATCTTCATTCTGATTAGTCTCACCGCCGCGGTTTTTCACGGTGCAGCCCCCGTGCGCGCCGAGGATGCGGCAACGACGCCGACGCCGATTGCGATTGATGAGGATACGGCGACGGTTGAGGTCAAGCTGTACAAAGATGTCAATCGGACAGAGCCTTTGGGCGATGACGCTGTGACTTCAGTTTCGACCCTTTATGGAACCTTCTCGGCGAAATTCCTGACCGACAAGGCACCTTCGCCCGAGAACAATGTCGCTGTCTATAAGTTTCCCGACACCATTGACGTCGATAACAATGATGGCGGCGAATTTAGGGATGGGCCTGGTGCTGACGCTGCAATAGCAGGTACATGGAAGATTGAAGACAATAAGGTTGTCTTTATGTTTGACAAGAGTTGGCTTGAACGGAACCCTGCGAACATTCATGTCGCGGCGAACTTCTCGTTCCAGCTTAAAAACAAGGACGTTGGCTCTGGTGGCAGCGCGTCCGTCGTGTTCCCCGGTGTGGGAACGATCAATATCCCCACCAAGGACGGCAAAGTTACGGGAGAGAAGTCGGGGGTTTTCTCTCAGGGTTCTGACGGCACGGCCAAGGTCACCTGGACCGTTAAACTCACCGTCGAGTCGTATGCTACGAACGTCAAGTTCACTGATACGCTGGGTGATAACTTCGAATTTGTGAAAGACAGCTTTAAGCTTGATAACAAGACGATTGAATCGCAGCCAAAAATCGAAGATCAGACCGCGACCATCGAGAACCTGGGCAGCCTTCCCCGGGGTGTCCATACGATTACGTATGAAACCAAGCTGAAGAGTGGCATCTCCGCGAGTAACAGAGAGTTCATCAGCGACCAGGACGCCTCGAAAAACACGGCAGCCTGGGAGTGGGGCGTCGGTGATCGTCCTGGCGACAAGATTGAGGGCGTTGCACCCAGTAGCTTCCGCTATGACATGATTCAGAAGACGAGCAAGGGCACTCCGTCCGACATCACATGGACAGTTAAGCTCAACCAAGGCGAGCTCAAGGCTGACATGAGTGGCTACAAGTTCACCGACAAGCTGGACAATAAACAAACGTATACGGGGAACTATACGGTTTACAAAGGTACCTCGGAATCGGATGGAACCAGGATCGACGGTGGCGTCCTCGATTCATTGAAAGACACCTTTTCCTACACGTTCCGGAATGACCTTGAGGATAGGTACGCCACCTACTGCATCGTTTATCACACGCAGATGACAGACGTGAATTCATACGACACCGTGCACAACAATGCGACCATCGAGCGCGATGGGTTTGTCTCAGGTTCTGACGACGGTGAGTTTACGCCGCAATTGACGGTCTCGCCAATCACTAAAAGACTCGTGAGCGACGAGGACGCTGCGACTACGGGAAGGGCGACGTGGGAGACGCGCGTCGCGCTGAAGGCTATCGTCAATGCGGTCAATCCGAGCACCGTGACGGTGAAGGACACATTCCAGTCGACGTGGTCGCAAAATCTCGGCGTCGACGTAGATTCTATTACCATTAAAATTGGTGAAACCGTGCTAGTGCGGGGGCAGAATGCCGACTGGAACCTAACAGCAAACTGGCCGGTTGGTGGAACAAAGAGGAACTTCAACCTTGATATATATGTTAATGACAAGGTGAAGGCCGCCCTCGAGAACGAGGACTACGCTTTCATCACCTACACCACCACATCTGAAGCGCTGTCGGGCTGGTATTCGAACTTTGCATCGGTTAACGTCAACGGCACTCAATACTACACGTCCCTTGCCCAATACGTTCTAAATCAAGAAGCGACCCCTTCTGTTGATAAGCCCTCGGCGGAGGCGTCGTATGTTTGGAACGAGAAATTCGACTGGAAAGATGTCGACGGCACTGACGAGAAGGGCGCCTGGATTGTCGACTGGACGGTGTATGCAAACCGCCGGGGGAACAAGGCCGGAGAATACTACGGAGCCGGAAAGCTCTACGGCAAACCACTGAATATCGTCGACACCCTTCCGGACGGAATGAGCTATGTTGCGAATTCCGCCAAGTACACGCTCGTGCAGAATCCCTACGATTTGCATGCGGGGTTTGGGCGCGGAAGCGAGACAACGACGGTCGCTGATGGCATGACGCTTGCCGCAGAATACGTGAAAAACGGCGGTAACACGGTGGCTTTCTCCATCCCCACAACGGCACTCGGCAACTATACCGGTTACGCCAAACTCACGTATCAGACAGCGGTCAAGCGAAGCGAGCTCGATACTTCCAAGAATGAGGTGAAGTTCACCAACTCTGCCAGCGCCGAATCGGGAGACAAGAAGTTCGAATCCGGAAGTGGCGCCGTCACCATCAAGAATAATGTCATCACGAAGACCGGCAATCAGGTAGAAAACAACAACCGCATCAAATACACCATTCTGGTTAACGAGTCCGCCGTTGCCCTTAAGAGCGGCACTGACTTCCTTGAGCTCGTCGATACTATGGATGCCAAATGTACCCTGGTGCCATCGACGCTTAAGGTCTATGAGAGGGTGGACGATGGATGGTCGGCGCTGGCAGAGAAGAACTATTCATCAAAGATGGAGCAAATCAGCGATGGAACTGGTTCGCGCACAAAGCTGACGCTCAGCGTGCCCGACGAGAAATACCTCAAGGTCGAGTACGGAGTCATCCCGGACGGAGCCGCCGGCGATGAGGTTCCTCTTTCCAATACCGCCGAGCTTACGGGCGTGAAAGATGGCTCTGCAACTGATGACAAAAGTTGGATCATCCAGAGCGCTGCCGCCAGTGCGGGCGGCAACGGCTACAGTATCACGATGACCAAGTACGATGCTCAGCAGGTCGGCGCGACGCTTGAGGGTGCGGAATTTACGCTCTATAGCGTAGACACGGATCAGGCGAAAACCCCGGAGGACGTGGAGAGTGCCAGAACGCTGTTCGACACCGCTGCAACCGATGCCAGCGGCAAAATCTCGTTTGGCACGGAAAGCAACAGGATGAGCAATTGCAAGCTCTACCAGCTTGTGGAGTCGAAGGCACCTGAAGGGTACGCCGTTGCAGGCCCAACGTGGATCATGCTCAAGGGCGAGGCGACCGATGTCGAGTACCAGTCTGCGGTCAATAAGGCAAAGACCGTCGTTAAAAACGCGGGGATTATCAGCGATGCCAAGAAAGACGATATTTGGATCTACGACAATCGCCTGACGGGATCCGCAACCATTCAGGCAAAGAAGGTGCTTGAAGGCGGCACCTTCAAGAAGGGGCAGTTCTCGTTTGTACTCAAGGATGCCGAAGGCAAGGTACTCCAGACGGCGACTAACGATGCTGGCGGAAATGTTTCCTTTAACGTTGAGTTTAACAAGACGGGAACCTATACCTACACCATCTCCGAGGTCGAGCCCGAGGGCGCTGTTGGCCATGTTAAAGATCACATCACCTACGACACGACCGTGTACAACGTCACGGTTAAGGTAACTAATGGCACGGATCAGCTCAACGCCGTAGTCACCTATGACAATGGCTCCCAGGACCCGCCGACCTTTACCAACAAGTACTCGACCACGCTTCCTGAGGCGGGCGGGGCTGGCTTGACTATGACGTATCTGGCTGGCGCTTCGATGTTGTGCTTTGCCGCGACGTGGATGCATGCTCGTCGTCATCGCGATTTGGATCGAGGTGGTCGCCGTGAGTAAGACGCTCCGTCATATGTTGACCGTCGTGGTGATAGTCATTGTTGCCGTATTCTCTTTCGCGATTGCTCCTGGAACGGCCCGTGCTGCCGCCACCGGAACCATTACGGTGGACGGTACGGTTGCGACGCGGTATGACGCGTATCAGCTCTTTTCGGCGACCGTTGTTGACGCTGCCGATGTCGACCAGAAGATTGCAACCGATGTAACGTGGGCGAATGACACGGTTCGCCAAGCTGTCCTTCCCACGCTTCATGATGCGGGGCTTGATGGTTCGGCATCGGCGGCGCAAGAGGCTGCTGAATGGATGAATGCCGACGGACATGTGACGACCACGCTGACGGCAAAACTTGCCCGTGCGATTTGCAATGCCGGTGCGCCTTCCGTGGCCCTTAACGCGGGCACGACGGCCGAGCTGCCCTGTGGCTACTGGCTCATCGTCGCCGACGACGACGCCATTGCCCAGAACGAGGTCGGCACCGCGCCGATCATGGTCCTGCTCGGCGGCAGCGCCGTCACCGTCAAGCCCAAGGCCGCGACGCCTGCGGTCGCCAAGAACGTGCTGGAGGACGGCACCGCCGCCTGGGGCAAGGCCGCCGACGCCACGGTCGGCGACGACCTGTACTGGCGCCTCTCGGCCACGGTCCCGGCGGGGCTCACGGCCTACGACGCCTACGCGGTGCAGTTCGTCGACACCATGAGCGCGGGGCTCGACCCCTCCAAGGTCGCCGCGAGCATGCGCGTGTACGTGGCGGCGGGCGTGGACGGCAACTATAACGCCGTCTCGACCGGCAAGGACGGACGCGCCGGCGCCGAGCCCGCGAAGGGCTGGACCGACATCACGGCCCAGTGCGTCACCAAGGTCGAGGGGAGCTCCTTCACCGTGCGCACCGGCGACCTGATCGCCGCGCTCGGCGGGGCCGACGCCTTCACCGCGGGCGCCCGCGTGGTCGCCGTGTACGACGCGCCGCTGGGGACCAACTGCAATCGAGGAGCTGCCAAGGGCAACCCCAACGAGGTCTACCTGCGCTACCCGCGCTCTCCCTTCGCCGACCAGTCCGGCGACGGCGGTTTCACACGCACGCCGAGTGATGACGCGTGCGCCTACACCTGGGGGCTCAGCCTGATCAAGCGCTCAAGCTCGGACGACAATCCTCTCGCCGGTGCCAAGCTGCGCATTGTCGACGACCGTCGACGCACGCTGTCGGCCGACGGCACGTGGTCGACGGATGCCGATGCTTGCATTGTGACCGACAAGGACGGTCGCGTGGAGCTCAACGGCGTGGACGCGGGTGTCTATACCGTCGAGGAAGTCGAGGCACCCAAGGGCTATGCCGCCTTTGAGGGCAAGCGAACGGTGACGGTTACGGCCGAGGGCCTGGACGTTAAACAGGTGGCGGCCGCGAAGCCCAAGGTGACCGTATCGGCCGAAAGCCCCCTGCGGGTTGATGCCGCCGATGCCGGGATGGGTTCGATTGAGCTGTCGGTGCTCAACACCCCAAGCAAAGAAGCAAGTCGAGGCTTTATGCCCTCGATGGGAGATAGGACGTTGGTGCTGGTGGCGGCTTTGGCTGTCGTCGGAGTAGCGGCCATCGTCGTCGCGCTTGTCATCAAGCGGGGAGG
>CAKUBM010000046.1 GCA_934643145.1 uncultured Collinsella sp.
CAGGTCGTGGGTACCGAACCGCTCAACGGCATCACCAATCAGGGCGAGCTGTGCCTTAAGGGCATGAGCGGCTACGACTTCATCAACGACACCAAGATCTTGACTCCTCGCGTACTGCACCCGATGATCCGCCGCACCAAGGGCGCGGATCTTGAGCGCGTAAGCTGGGACGAGGCACTGGATTTCACCGCATCTAAGATGCAGGCCATAATTGACGAATATGGTCCTAACGCTGTCATGACCACCGGCTCTTCGCGAGGCGGCGGCAATGAGGCGAACTACGTCATGCAGAAGTTTACGCGTGCGTGCATCGGCACCCACAGCGTAGACAACTGCGCCCGTACTTGACACGGCCCTACTGTCCTCGGTCTGATGGACACGGTTGGTTCAGGTTGCATGTCATGCTCCATCCCCGGTATGGAGGATGCGGGCTGCATTTTCCTCTTCGGCTATAACCCTGCCGATTCGCACCCCATCGTCGCAAGGCGTATCGTGCGAGCCAAAGAAAAGGGTTGCAAGATCATCGTCGCCGACCCGCGCCATATCGAAACCGCGCGTATCGCCGATATCTACCTTCCGATCAAGAACGGTTGCAATGTCGCGTTCCTCAACGCCTTTGCCAACTGTCTGGTCAACGATGGCCTCTACGACAAGGAATTCGTCGCCGAACACACGAACGGCTTTGACGAGTGGTGGGAGACCATCAAGAACTACACTCCCGAATCCGTACAGGACATCACGGGTGTCGAGCCCGCGTTGATCCACCAAGCTGCCGAGATGTACGCCACGGCGAAGCCCTCTGCCATCATTGGCTGGGGCATGGGCGTATGCCAGCAGAAGCAGAACCTGAAGACGGTGCACACCATCGCCTCCATCGCCTGCGTTGCCGGCCAGATCGGCAAACCCAACTCCGGCCTCGCGCCCGTGCGCGGTCAGAATAACGTCCAGGGCTCTTGCGATATGGGCATGCTGCCCAACCTGTACCCTGGCTATCAGAAAGTCACCGACCCCGCCGCTCGCGCCAAGTTTGCCAAGGCTTGGGGCGTGCCCGAGGAAAAGCTCCCGCTCGAGGAGGGCTACAAGCTCACCGACCTGGGCCACCTGGTCGACGAGGGCAAGGTGCACTGCTTCTACAACTACGGCGAGGACCCGGTGCAGACCGAGCCCGATTCGGCCGGTATGCGCAAGACGCTCTCCGAGCTGGATCTGTTCATTTGCCAGGACATCTTTATGACGCAGACGACCATGCTCGCCGACGTCATCCTGCCCGCTACCTCTTGGGGCGAGCACGAGGGTGTCTTTACCGCGTCTGACCGTAGCTTCCAGCACTTTGACGCGGCCGTTCCGCCCAAGGGCGAGTGCCGCCACGACTGGGAGATCTTCGCGGACCTGTCTACGCGCATGGGCTACCCCATGCACTACGACAACACCGAGCAGATCTGGAACGAGTGCATTAGTCTGTGCCCCAACTTTGTGGGCGCGACCTACGAGAAGATGGCTCCCGAGGGCGGTTACGCCCAGTGGCCGGTCAAGAGCACCGATGTGAACGACCACGGCACGGCCGACATGTTCGCTGGTGGCAAGTTCACCACCAAGGACGGCCGCGCCAACCTGATGGCGCACGACTGGGAGGCGCCCTCCGAGCTTCCCGACGATGAGTACCCGCTCATCCTGTGCACCGTCCGCGAGGTCGGCCACTACAGCTGCCGCTCGATGACCGGCAACTGCAAGACGCTGGCGCTGCTCGCCGACGAGCCCGGCTTTGTCCGCATGAATCCCGCGGACGCCCAGGCGCGCGGCATCAAGAACGGCGACATCGTCTCGATTCACAGCCGCCGCGGCCAGGTATACAGCCGCGCCGACGTGAGCGACCGTATCAACAAGGGCACGGTCTATATGACCTACCAGTGGTGGATCGGCAAGTGCAACGAGCTGACCATGCACAAGGTCGACCCGGTCTCGCACACGCCCGAGGACAAGTTCTCCGCCTGCCAGGTCGACGCCATTGCCGACCAGGTTTGGGCAGAGGGCGAGGTGGAGCGTCAGTACACCGAGCTCAAACAGGCTCTGGTCGACGCCGCCGCTCCCCAGGACGTTGAGCCCGGCGCCGCCAAGTTCGACGACGAGACGCACGTGAATCAAATCGTGTAGTCCCGTTCTCGTTGGCTTTTTGGGCCGGGCGTCCCGTACGTTCGGGAGCCCGGCCCGTTATTTTGAAAGGAAGTGGGGATGAACCGCTTCATCGACATCAACCCGGAGAGGTGCATCGGCTGCGGAACATGCCAGTCCGCCTGTGCCGACGCCCACCGGATGCAGGGTCTTCAGGATACGCCGCGTCTGGCGCTCGTGAAGACCGGCGGTATTTCGGCCGCCCTTGCCTGCCACCATTGCGAGGGTGCCCCCTGCGCCGAGGTTTGCCCGGTGAATGCCATCGAGCACGATGGCGACCGCATCCACGTCAAGGAGCAGGAGTGCATCGGGTGCAGGCTGTGCGCCATCGCGTGCCCCTTCGGAGCCATCCATCCCGATGGCACGTCTATCGCCGGTGTCGCAGGCATGTGCGACCCGACGCCTTCGTATCCCAAGTCCCTGAGCAGCCTGCTTACGTGGGCTCCCGGCCAGTACACCTGCGCTGTCAAGTGCGACCTGTGCGCCTTCGATCCGGATGGCCCGCATTGTGTGGCGGCGTGCCCCACCAAGGCGCTGACCGTCATGGGCGGCGCGGCCGATCGCGAGCTCGACGAGGCCAAGCGCCTGCGTTCGATCGAGAACGGTCCGTCTGTCGACGTGGCGGCTGTGGCCCAGGGCCTGTCCGAGAAAGCAGAAGGGAGCGTAAACAATGGATAGCATGACGCTGTTTATCGCATCGCTTGCCGTCTCGTGCATCGGTGCGCTCGCCTCGGTTCTGCTGATCAAGGCCGATAACGCCGCCAAGACCGCCGGCTGCCTTATCGGCGCCGTCGCCGCGGTGCTTTCGTTTGTGGCCGGTATCCAGGCCGTGCTGGGCGATGTCACGTCGGTCGACACCATCGTGTTCTTCCCGTTTGCCCATTTCCAGCTGCTGCTCAATCAGCTGTCCGGCCTGTTCGTGGCGCTCATCTCGGTGTTGGCGTTTGCCGGATCGATCTACGGTCTCAATTACTTTGATGAGTATCCGGGCAAGAAGGGCCGCGCTGGCTTCTTCTTTAACACGTTTGTCGCCTCGATGATGCTCGTCATCACGGCCGACAACGTGTTCTGGTTCTTGGTTGCGTTTGAGCTCATGTCGCTCACCTCGTACTTCCTCGTCGTGATCGAGGAGAACGAGAACTCCATCCACGGCGGTTGGCTCTACTTTGTGATCGCGCACGTTGGCTTTGTGCTCATCATGGCGAGCTTCCTCACCATGACCAACTTCGCCGGCGGCTCGTTTGCGTTTGCCGATTTCCGCGCGACGCAGTTTAGCCCCGCGGTCGCATCCGTGTGCTTCGTGCTTGCCTTCTTTGGCTTTGGCGCCAAGGCCGGCATTATCCCGCTGCACGGCTGGCTGCCCAAGGCGCACCCCGAGGCGCCGTCCAACGTGTCGGCCCTCATGTCCGGCGGCATGATCAAGATCGGTATTTTCGGCATTCTCAAGGTGGGTCTCGACCTGCTGAGCGCCTCGGGCGTTCAGGTCTGGTGGGGCCTCATGGTCATGGTCTTCGGTGCGATCTCGTCGGTCCTCGGCGTTGCCTTCGCTCTGCAGGAGCATGACATCAAGCGCCTGCTGGCCTACCACTCCGTCGAGAACATCGGCATCATTCTGCTCGGCGTCGGCGCCTCCATGGCCGCCATGGCGCTCAACTCTGTCGGCATCGCCGTCCTGGCTCTGATGGCCGCCCTCTACCACACGTTTAACCACGCGATGTTTAAGGGCGAGCTGTTCTTGGGCGCCGGTGCGCTGCTGTACTCCACGGGTACGCGTAATATGGAGAAGATGGGCGGCCTGTTCCGTCGTATGCCGGCAACGGCCATCTGCTTCCTTATCGGCGCACTCGCCATCTCGGCTATTCCGCCCTTCAACGGCTTTGTTTCCGAGTGGTTCACCTACCAGTCGCTCTTTAATGCGGCTATGCAGGGTGACAAGGCCGTCATGATCGTGGCCGTGTTCGCCGCCGTCGCGCTGGCCATTACCGGTGCGCTCGCCGTCACGTGCTTCGTCAAGGCCTACGGCGTCTCCTTTGCATCCGCTCCTCGTTCCGAGGCCGCGGCCAACGCCAAGGAGGTCCCCGCTCCCATGGTGTTCGCACAGGGCTTGCTCGCCGCCATCTGCGTTGTGCTGGGCATTGGCGCTCCCGTGATCGCGCCCGTCCTCGTCGACGTCGCCGCGTCCGTGCTGCATCCGTACGGTGGCGTGTTTGCCGCCGAGGGTATGGAGCTCATGAACCAGTACTCCGGCGCTGCCACCTCCACGCCCGCGATCGCCATCGCGCTTGTGGTGCTTGTCGGCCTTGCCTGTGGCTACCGCAAGCTCAAGACCGTCGGCAAGGTGCAGAAGTCCCAGCCGTGGGCATGCGGCTATGCCCCCAACGAGCATATGCCCGTCGTGGCCACGACCTTTGCCTCCGAGGTGTCCTGGTTTATGCAGCCGCTCTACACGCTGCGTGACCGCTGCACGGCCGTCTGCTGGTCCATCGCGCACTTCTTCCAGAAGCTCACCGGTGTGGCCGAGGCTGTGGAGCCCGTACCCGACAAGGTTCTCGTCGATGCCCCGCATAAGGGTGTCGAAAAGCTCGCCGACCTCGCGACTAAGCTCGAGGGCGGCAACTACAGCATCTATATCTGCTACATCGTCGCGGCACTCGTGGTGTTCCTCGTGCTCGCCGTGCAAATGGGTTAAGGAGGGGAGAGCATGAACAACATCGTACTTGCCGTTCTGCAGGGCGTGGTCGTTATGGCCGTCGCGCCGTTCTTCTCCGGTCTCGGCCGTGTAATCCGTGCCAAGATGCACAACCGTCGCGGCCCCAGCATCATGCAGGACTACCGCGACCTTGCCAAGCTCTTTGCGCGCCCCGAGTCCCAGAGCGAGGACGCGAGCTTTGCGCTGCGCATTATGCCGCCGCTGTTCTTCGCCGTCGCCTTTATGCTCGCGATGGGTTTGCCGCTCTTTACGGCACAAAGCCCCATCCCGGTCTTTGGTGACGCCATCACCATCATGTACAGCCTGGCGCTCGCCCGCTTCTTCTTCGCCCTCTGCGGTGTGGATTCGTCCAACGCCTACGCCGGTATCGGCGGCGTTCGCGAGCTGCTCATGAGCGTGCTCATTGAGCCGTCCATGCTGCTTGCGCTGTTTGCAGCCGCCCTGGTGTGCGGTTCCACCGACATCGCCACCATGGGTCAGCACATCATGACGGGCGCCGTCGACGCGCCGGTCGCCGTGATCCTCGCCGGCATCGCCTTTGCGATTGCCTGCTATATGGAGCTCGGCAAGCTGCCGTTTGATCAGGCCGAGGCCGAGCAGGAGCTTCAGGAAGGTCCGCTCGCCGAGCTTTCCGGCCCGTCGCTTGCGATGGCCAAGCTCGCCATGTCCATGAAGCAGGTCCTGGTCGTCGCTTGGTTCTGCGCGATCTTCATCCCCTGGGGTGAGCCCGCGACTGTGGGCATCGCCGCTGTTCTGGGCGCAGTCATCTTCCTAGTGAAGTGCCTGATCGACTTTGTCGTGTGCGGCGTGATCGAGAACTCCTGCTCGCGCTCGCGCTTTAAGGTGCTTGGCAATCAGACCTGGGCCGTCGTGGGCATCGCCGTTCTGGCGTTTGTCTTCGTGGTCGTCGGCGTGTAGGAGAAGGGAGAAACAATGTCATTTGCAGTCAGTCTGTCCCTTCTCGGCTTGGTCGCTATCGCGGCCCCGATGGTGGCCTCGGTGCTCGTCGCCCTGTTCCCCCGTCCGTACGCCAAGTGGTTCAGCGTTTTGGGTGCCGCCGTCTCGACGGCCTGCACCATCGCCCTCGCCGCGAATTTCGCTGGCGCCGGCATGCCCGACACGCAGGTCCCCCTGATCTCGTTTGGGCAGACCCTCGTTATGGGATTCACCTTCGATCGCATGAGCACGCTGCTCGCACCCGCCTTTGTGGGTATCGGCCTGCTTGTCGTGATCTATTCGATTCCCTATATGAGCGAGAATAACCGTGAGCATCCCGACGCGCCGCGTCGTCGCTTCTACGCGTACCTCGCGACCTTCATCGGCGCCATGGCCGGCCTTGTGTACAGCTCGACCCTTTTGGGGCAGCTCGTGTTCTTTGAGATCACGGGTGCGTGCTCTTGGGGCCTCATTAGCTATTACATGACGCCTACGGCCAAGAAGGCCGGCATGAAGGCCCTGATCATCACCCATATCGGTGCGCTCGGCCTGTATCTGGGCGCTGCCATCGTGTTTGCCCACACCGGTACCTTCGCCATTACCGCGATTGCCGGCCTCGACGCCAAGCTCAAGGCTATCGTCCTTTTGCTCGTGCTGTTTGCGGCCTGGGCCAAGTCCGCACAGGTTCCCATGTACATGTGGCTGCCTTCGGCCATGGAGGCGCCGACGCCTGTTTCGGCCTACCTGCATGGCGCCTCGATGGTCAAGGTCGGTGTGTGCGTGTTCGCGCGTGCACTCGTTTCTGCCGGCGAGATTCCCGAGATCGTGGGCTGGGTCGCCATTATCGACGCCATGGTCACCATGCTCTTTGGTTTCCTTATGTACCTGCCGCAAAAGGACATGAAGCGTCTGCTGGCCTTCTCCACGATCGCCCAGCTCTCCTATGTGTTCTTTGGTCTGGGCCTTTCGGTCTTTGGCAGCCAGCTGGCCTTTGATGGCGCCGTGTGCCACATCTTTAACCACGCTTTCGCCAAGACGCTGTTCTTCCTGATCGCCGGTTCGTTCTCCTTTACGCTCGGCACGCGTATGCTGCCCAAGCTTCGCGGCATCATAAAGAAGTACCCGATCTCGGGCGTGGGCTTTGGTGTCGCGGCACTCGCCATTGCCGGCGTGCCGCCCATGAACACGTTCTTCTCGAAGTTCCAGATCATCGCCGGCGGCTTCTCTGTGGGTGCCGGCAACGTTGCGATTCTGGTGCTCGTGTGCATCATGGTCGCCGAGACCGTCGCCACCTTTGCCTGGTTCCTCAAGTGGATGGGCTATTGCCTGCCCGGCGAGCCGAGCGAAGAGGTCGCTGCGGGAGCCCCGCTTCCCCGCGCGATGGCGTTCGTGTTCATCGTGCTCATCATCATGGTTATCGTCAGCGGCCCGCTTTCGGCCAGCTGGATCGGTTAGGAGGTAGAACGACATGGGTTATTCGATCGTCAACATCCTTGGCGGCCTTCTGATCGTCACGTCCACCATGGTGGTTGTCTCCAAGAACATCAAACATTCCATCCACTGGTATGCGGTGCAGTCGCTGGTGCTTGTGGGGCTTCTCGCCACGCTCGGTGCCACCACCGGTGCGCAGGAGCTGCTTATGTGGGCTGGATCTGCCTTTATCACCAAGGTCGTCCTGGTCCCTTACATCCTCAACCGCGCATATAAGAAGATGGGCGAGCCGAGCGACGCATCGCTCAAGGCCGGCCTTAAGCCCGCTTGGGCCATTTGCATCATCGCCGTCGAGGTCGCGATCTGCTTTGCCGTCGTGACGCAGATCAGCCTGCCCACGGCCGAGGTCGCAACGCCTGCGCTCGCTATTAGCTTCGCTCACTTCTTTGTGGGCCTCACCTGCATCATCTCGCAGCGCAACATCATGAAGCAGATCTTTGGATACTGTCTTATGGAAAACGGCAGCCACGTGACGCTCGCGCTTTTGGCCCCCACCGCTCCCGAGATTATCGAGATCGGTATCGCCACCGACGCCATCTTTGCCGTCATCATCATGTCCATCGTCGTGCGTCGCATTTGGGACGACTCCCATTCGCTCGATGCGCGCGACCTGTCCGAGCTGAGGGGGTAGTCCATGGAAACGTTGATTCTCGCCCTGCTCGCGACTCCTTTGGTGTTCTCGCTGGTCATGGCGTTTTTGCCCAAGAACACGTCCTATAACGTGTTTGCCGGTCTCAACCTGGTCTCCGTCGCAGCCGTCCTGGTGCTGTCGATTATGACGGCCGGTGATGTCCTTATGAGCGGCGACACCGCGAGCGCTCTTGGCCTGTGGTTTCACCTCGATTCGCTGGGCGCCATCTTTGTGCTGCTCATCGGCTTTATCGGTTTTCTTACGGGGCTGTTCTCGCTGCCCTATGTAAAGGCCGATATCGAGGAGGGCTCCATGCCCGCCGAGCGCGCCAAGCAGTATTTTGCGCTGTTTAGCCTGTTTGTGTTCACCATGCTGCTCGCGTGCCTGTCCAACAACATGATCCTCACGTGGGCCGCCGTGGAGGCAACCACGCTTTCCACCGTGTTCCTCGTGGGTAT
>CAKUBM010000047.1 GCA_934643145.1 uncultured Collinsella sp.
ATAAACGTGGTGCGCCCGCGCATGATGCGGTCCATGCCGCGCTCGATGAGCTTTTCGGTGCGTGTGTCGATGGAGCTTGTTGCCTCGTCCAGGATGAGCACCGGCGGATCGGCGACGGCCACGCGCGCGATGGCGAGCAGCTGGCGCTGACCCTGCGACAGGTTGGCGCCGTCGGCCGTGACCGGTGTATCGTAGCCTCTAGGCAGGCGGCGAATAAACGAATCCGCGCAGGCGGCCTCGGCGGCGGCGCGCACCTCCTCGTCGGTCGCGTCGAGCTTGCCAAAGCGGATGTTCTGCGCAATGGTGCCGCTAAACAGGTGCGTGTCCTGCAGCACAATGCCGAGCGACCCGCGCAGGCTGGCCTTGGCAATGTGCTTGACGTCGATGCCGTCGTACGTGATCTCGCCGTCATCGACCTCGTAGAAGCGGTTGATGAGGTTGGTGATGGTCGTCTTGCCGGCGCCCGTCGAGCCCACAAACGCGATCTTTTGCCCCGGCTTGGCAAACAGGTTGAGGTCCGTGAGCACACGGGTGCCCGGCACGTAGGAAAAGTCCACGGCATGGAAGCGCACGTCGCCGGCAAGCGGGACCAAGCCGCACGTGAGCTCGGTACCGTCGGCAGCCACCGTGCGGCCCGACTCGTCAGCGGCAGCCACATCATGCAAGCGCCCGTAGACGCCCACGCCCTTGCCCTCGGGAATCTTCCACGCCCATGCGGCGTCGCCCGTCTGCACCAGCTCCACGCAGCCCTCGTCCACCTCGGGCTTAAGATCCATGGCGGCAAACAAGCGCTCGGCACCGGCCAACGCGTTGAGCAAAAAGTTGCCCAGCTGCGTGAACTGGTTGATGGGCATGGCCGCCTGGCGCACAAAGACCAGGTAGCTCGCCAGCGCACCTACGTCGGCGAGTCCCTTGATGCAGAGCATGCCGCCCGCCACGGCGACAATCGCATAATTGACGTAGCCAATCACGACGGTCATGGGCACCATGGAGTTGGCATAGCTCACAGCGGCGGTGCCGGTGCGGCGAAGCTCGTCGTTGCGGCAGGTGAAGCCGGCGACATTCGCTGCCTCGCGGTTAAAGACCTTGATGACCTTTTGGCCCGAGACCATCTCCTCGACGTATCCGTCCAAATCGCCCAGCGACGCCTGTTGGGCGGCAAAGAAGCGCTTGGAACGCATGCCCGAGTAGCGCGCGTACAGCACAATGGCCGCGTCGCACACAAGCGTGATAATCGTGAGCTGCCAGTTGAGGATGATGAGCATGGCCGTGGTGCCGATGACCTGGATGGTCGCCTGGATCACGTTGGCAAAGCTGTTGTTGAGCGCCTCGGAGACGGTGTCGACGTCATTGGTGAAGAAGCTCATGATGTCGCCCGAGCGCGTGCTGTCGAAATAGCTGAGCGGCAGCGTCTGGATATGCGCGAACAGGTCGCGGCGGATGTCGGACACCACGCGCTGGGCCGCGCGCACCATGATCTGCGAGTAGCCCAGGGCCGAGAGCACGCCCGCGGCGTAGATAGCAGCCGTAAAGAGAACCTGCTTGGTGAGCAGTTCCTCCCCGCCCGTAGCCAGGCCGTTGACGATGGGGCGCACCATATAGGTGCCGGCAAGGCTTGCGATGGCGGCGATAGAGGCAAGCACGCCCACCGCAAGCAGCGAGAACTTGGCGTGGCCCATGTAGCTGAGCAGACGGCGGAGCGTCTGCCCCAGATTGGCCGGGCGAGCTTGAGCGGATGTCTTAGGCATGGCGCTCACCCCCTTCCGTGGCTCGAGGTGATCCGCATGCGACGGAGGAAAACGGATTATCCGCGCCGTCGGCGTCGCCCGCATCGTCCGCGTCCCCCGCAAACTCCATCTGCGAGGCGTAAATCTCCTGGTAGATGTTGTCACCCGCCAGCAGCTCTTCGTGCGTGCCCACGCCATGGACACGGCCGTCGTCCAGCACCACAATGCGATCTGCATCCATCACGCTCGCGATGCGCTGGGCGATGATGATCACGGTCGTATCGGGAATCTGCGCGATATGCTCGCGGATCTTGGCATCGGTCGCCATATCGACCGCGCTGGTCGAATCGTCAAAGATGAGCACACGCGGATGCTTGAGCAATGTACGTGCGATGCACAGGCGTTGTTTTTGTCCGCCCGAGACGCCGGCACCGCCCTGGCCCAACTCGCCGTCCAGCCCGCCGATGCGGTCCAGGAACTCGTCCACACACGCCGCGCGGCAGGCACGCAGCAGCTCCTCGTCGGTGGCATCGGGCGCACCCCACTGCAGGTTCTCGCGCACGGTACCCGTAAACAGCACGTTCTTTTGCAGCACAATGCCCACGGCGTCGCGCAGAGCGGCCAGGTCGTAGTCGCGCACGTCGCGCCCGCCAACGAGCACGGCGCCCTCGGTCGCATCGTACAGGCGCGCGATGAGCTGCACGAGCGAGCTCTTGCCCGAGCCCGTGCCGCCGAGCACGCCCACCGTGGAGCCCGCCTCAATGCAAAGGTCAATATGCTCGAGCACATCCTCGGCAGCATCTGCGCGGTACTTAAACGACACGTCGCGGAACTCGACGCTTCCGTCGGCAACCTCGCGCACGGCCACGCCTGCCGCGGGCGCCTGGATGAGCGATTGCTCGTCGATCACCCGCGAGATGCGCTCCACGCTGGCGAGCGCGCGCGTGAGCAGCAAAAACACGTTGGAGATCATCATGAGCGAGTTCATGATCAGCAGCACATAGCTCATAAAGCCCGTGAGCGAGCCCACGCCCAGCTCGCCGGCGATAATCATGCGCCCGCCGATCCACAGGATGGAGATGGCGGCCACATACATCGACAGCTGAAACACCGGCAGGTTGAGCACGGCGTTGCCGAAGGTCTTCGTCGCCGTGTGCGCGAGCTCGGTATTGACGGTGTCGAACTTGGCCTCCTCGTGCTCGGCGCGCACATACGCCTTGACGGCGCGCACGGCGGTGAGGTCCTCCTGCACCACGCCGTTGAGGTGGTCCATCGAGGTCTGCAGTTGGCGGTAGAGCGGGCTCACACGGTAGGTGATGACGCCCAGCACGATCGCCAGCACGGGCAGGATAATCGCGAAGACCGTGGCGAGCGGGCGCGACAGCACCAGGGCATAGACCAGGCCGACGATGAGCGTCACCGGTCCGCGCACCATGGGACGAAAGCCGTTGCCGATGGCGTTTTGGATGACGGTGATGTCGGTGGTCATGCGGGTGACAAGCGAGCTGGCGTCGTAGTTGTCCAGGTTGCCAAAGGCGAGCGTCTGGATCTTGCGATACTCGGCCTCGCGCAGGTTAGCGCCCAGCCCCGAGGCAACGCGGGCGGACGTGCGCGCATAACCCAAGCCAAGTACCAGCGAACATGCGGCGCATACCAACATATACGTGCCCTGCAACAGCATGTAGTTGATGTCGCCCGCGGGCACGCCCACATCGATGATATTTGCCATGATGACCGGGATAAACAGCTCGAGCGCCGTCTCGGCCGAGACGAACATCACACCGAGTATGGCATCGCGACGGTATTCCCCCAAATAGGAAAACAAGATTTTGAGATTGCGCACGCAGGTTCATCCCCCATCAAACGTTGTTCGCAAACGCACGTATTATTGCGCGCCGGGCGATAGTGTCAAGTGTTCCGAAATCGATTTCTGCAAGGCTGGCGCAAGCGCTAAGCCCGCGCGGCGCACGAGCGCATTCAAATGGAAATGATTGAAGGCGCGATTTTTTCGCCCCACCGCCAACATGGACCTTGACTCTACAATCGTTGTAGGGTTTTCACTACACTGGTACGCAAACGAACCAAGCCAGAAAGTGCCCGCCCATGGAACACGACCTCACACGCGGCAATGTCCTCAAGACCATCGCGGTCTTCGCCCTGCCCTATATGCTCTCGTACTTTTTGCAGATGCTCTACGGCATGGCCGACCTGTACTTTATCGGGCAGTTTAGCGGCGCCGCCGGCATCACCGCCGTGGGCAATGGCGCGCAGACGCTCTATATCATTACCGTGACGCTCGTGGGCCTGGCCATGGGAACAACGGTCATCGTCGGCCACGCCGTGGGTTCGCGCCGCTTCGATCGCGCCGAGGCAGCCATCGGCAACACCATCACACTCTTTATGGGCGTCTCGGTGGTGCTGGCCGCGCTTCTGCTCGCGCTGTGCCCGCAAATCGTGGCGCTCATCGGCACGCCGGCCGAAGCGGTCGAGGGTACTGCCGCCTACCTGCGCATCTGCTTTATCGGCATTCCGTGCATCGCCGCATACAACATCCTCTCGGCCATCTTTCGCGGCCTGGGCGATTCGCGCTCGCCCATGTACGTAATCGGCGTGGCATGCGTTATCAACATCGCGCTCGACTTTCTGTTTATTGGCCACATGGGGCTCGGTCCCGTGGGCGCGGCGCTCGGCACGGTGATCGCACAGACGGCAAGTGTTGCCCTCGCGCTCGTATGGCTCAAGAGCCGCCGCACAAACATCCACGTCAAGCGCAGCGACCTGCGTCCGCAGCCCGAGGTGCTCGGCAGCATCCTTAAGATCGGCGTGCCCGTGGCCGTGCAGGACGGCTGCATTCAGGTAGCGTTTATGTTCATCACCGTCATCGCCAACCACCGCGGCTTGGTCGACGCCGCCGCTGTGGGCCTGGTCGAGAAGATGATCAGCTTTTTGTTCATTGTGCCGAGTTCCATGGGCGCCACCGTCAGCGCGCTCACGGCGCAAAACGCCGGCGCGGGCAAGGGCGACCGCGCGCGTCAGGTGCTCAAGGACGCCATGACCATCTCGGTGGTGTACGGCTGCCTGATCACGGCCCTCATGTGGCTGGTGGCACCGGCGTTTCTCGGCTTTTTTGCCAAGGACGCCGCAGTGGTCGCAGCCGGCACCGGCTACATGCGCAGCTATATTTTCGACGCGATCTTTGCCGGCATCCATATTTGCTTTAGCGGCTTTTTCGCCGCGTACGGCAAGAGCTACATCGGCTTTGCGCACAACGTGCTGGCCGTGGCACTCATTCGTGTGCCGGGCGCATGGCTGCTGTCGAACGCCTATTCCGACACGCTGTTTCCCATGGGCATCGCCTCGCCGTGCGGGTCGATTCTGTCGGTGATCATTTGCGTGGTGGCGTTTACGGTGCTCAACCGCCGCGGTGCTTTTGACAAGTTGGTGGCGTAGCGGGGCGGCACGA
>CAKUBM010000048.1 GCA_934643145.1 uncultured Collinsella sp.
GAGGTGCTCAAGGCAAATGGTTTGACCCCTCACGCGGAGGTGATGTAGATGAGCGAGACCGCAGTCAACGGCGTCGAGCCGATCATCTTCCTTGATGACGTCCACGTCACCTTTAGGACCCGTACCGGTTCGATTCTCCACCCTAACCTGGTTCACGCCGTCCAGGGTGTAACGATTAAGCTCATGCCCGGTCAGACGATCGGCATCGTCGGCGAGTCCGGTTGCGGTAAGTCCACCACCGCCAACGTCATGTGCGGCCTGCAGGCCCCCACGAGCGGCAAGGTCTACTTTAAGGGCAAGGACGTTACCAAGCGTACCGCCGAGGACCGTCGCCACATGGGTCGCGTTATCTCGGTCGTGTTCCAAAACCCGGCCACGGCGCTCAACCCCCGCATGGTCGTTCGCGAGCAACTGCTCGACCCCATGCGCGTCCACAACCTGGGTACCGAGGCCGAGCAGGAGAAGCGCGTCAAGGAACTCTTGGAGCTCACCGGTCTGCCCAGCTCCGCCGCCGAGGTTCTTCCCGGCCAGCTTTCGGGCGGTCAGCGCCAGCGCGTCGCAATTGCCCGTGCCCTGTCGCTGAACCCCGATGCCATCATCGCCGACGAGCCCACCTCGGCTCTGGACGTTTCGGTCCGCGCGCAGATTCTGAACCTGTTGACCGACCTTAAGAAGGAGCTCGGCCTGGCCATGGTGTTCATCAGCCATGACATCCAGACGGTCCGCTATATCTCTGACGACATCATCGTTATGAATGGTGGCAAGATCGTCGAGCAGGGCGAGGCCAAGCAGGTCTTCCAGCACCCCCAGGACCCCTACACCAAGATGCTGCTCGGCGCTGCGCCGTCGCTGCTGCACCCCAAGCTCGGCGAGTAGCCTCGCTTTCCCTCCCGTGCGCCCGGTTCCCTTGCCGGGCGCACCTCCGTTGCGATTTCGAAAGGTTGGGTTCACGAGCCATGCCAAGTGCTCAGGAGCTACAACATCAGTTTGGTGAATATCGAGGCGCCATGCCCCGTCCATCAGATTTCGATCTCTTTTGGAAGGATCGCATGGCCGAGGCCGACGCCGTCGGGCTTGACTATGCGATCGAGACGGCATCGGTCACCGATGCCGCGACCTGCCAGCTTTTCGACCTCTGGTATACCGGCATGTGTGGCGCTCGCCTGCATGCCAAGTACCTTAAGCCCGTCTCGGACGAGCCCGTGCCATTGGTACTTCAGTTCCATGGGTATCCGGGTGCAAGCCGCAGCTGGTTTGAGCAGGCGTCGTTTGCGGGCATGGGCATGGCACTCATCGCCCTCGACTGCCCCGGCCAAGGAGGTCCCTCCGAGGACATTGGTGGATTTGAGGGCACAACGGTCGCGGGCCATATCGTCGCCGGTATCGACGGCGATCCGGCCAACCTCTACTATGTCCGCTTGCACCAAGATATTCGCATCCTGTGCCGCATCGTTCGCGAGCTTGAGGGCATCGATCTTGCCCGTGTGTTTGTGAACGGCGCGTCGCAGGGCGGCGGTTTGGGCATTGCGACCTGTGCACTTAACAGCGAGCTTATCAATCGCGCCGCCATCCTCTATCCCTTCCTGTCAGATTTCCGCCTGGTCTGGGATTTGGATGCCGACGATATCGCCTATGAGGGCCTGCGCTATTGGTCGCGTTGGTTTGACGAGGATTCGACTCGTATCGACGAAGCCTATGCCAAACTGGCGTACTTCGATTCCAAGAACTTCGCCCCCATGGTCAAGTGCCCCGTCCTGTTTGGTACGGGCACGGCGGATATCGTCTGTCCGCCGGCAACGCAGTTTGCAGTCTATAACAACCTGACCTGTGAAAAGCGTCATGAGTTCTTTGAGGGCTTTGGCCACGAGGAGATACAGGACTTTGACGATCTGATCATTCCGTTTTTCTGCGAGGGAGGGGAGGCTCATGTCTAAGTGCGAGAGCAATGTTGGCGAGCTGATTGTCCCCGACCTTGTGGGGATTCCCGGGACGGTCTCGTCAAGGCTCTCTGATTTCCGGGATTGGCGCGGCGACACTTCTGCGGATGTTTCCGAATTAGAGATAGCCGCTTCGGACCTTGAGGTTTGCGGGCCGACTATTACGGCGATTGATTTCGCCAATCCGTGCGCGCGCTACTCCGAGGTTTCCTTTGAGCTTGGTGGCGATGTAGTCCACGCACGTTTGATCGAGCCTGCCGGTCGCGCCCGGGCATCCGAGCTTGTGCCGCTATGTCTGATGTTTCACGACATCGACCGACCCGTGCGGGGATGGCATCACATGACGAGGTTTGCGGCCATGGGATATGCCGTGCTTGCACTGGACGATGAGGCGATTGGACCCAGCGATCTGCGGCAGGAGATTACCTCGCCTGCTTTTGTCAGGCGCGTCCGTTGGGGCTGCGCGTTGGCGAAGGTCGCACGCAATCTTGATGGCATTGACCCCGACCGCATCTTTGCATGGGGCGAGGGTCTTGGCGGCGGAGTCGCGCTGGCGGTTTCCGCTCTGGACGAGCGGGGCCTCGCCTGCACGGCGGTTGCCAATCCGCTTCCTGGCGGCCTCGAGGCGCTGTCGTCTCGGGTGCGCGGATCGGTGCTCATGGGCACATCGCTTATGGATACCGTGGGCGATCCCAAGGGCCAGTTTGCCGTATTCAACGGTCTTGAGTGTGACCGGAGGCATATCATCTATGCCAAATACGCTCACGAGCGCATCAATGCGTTCGAAAACGAAGTCGTCGACTTCTTTAACCAAACGTTCTATCCGTGTTCTTTGGCCTAGACGGCCTGGACACTGCCAACAAGAGTGGGCGGCATAGGGCCGCCCGCCAGACAACTAAGGAGATTCTTGTGGCAACTCAGAAATTCACCGGCGTTATCCCTCCCGTCGTTGTTCCCGATACCGAAGACCACCAGCTCGACGTTGCCTCCTTTGAGCGCAGCATCAACCGCATGATCGATGCCGGCGTCGATGGCCTGTTCTTCCTGGGCTCTTCGGGCGAGGTCGTTTTCTCCACCGATGAGCGTCGTCGCCAGATCATCGCCGAGGCCGTTCGTATCGTCGACCACCGCGTGCCCGTCCTGGTCGGCATCATCGATACCGAGACCGAGCGCATGATTGAGCACGGCAAGGTCGCTCAGGAGCTGGGCGCCGATGCGCTTGTCGCCACCTGCCCGTTCTATGCCCTGCAGGGCATGACCGAGGTCGAGGAGCACTTCCGCATCCTGCACGAGGAGCTTGACCTGCCCATCTTTGCCTATGACATTCCCGTCTGCGTTCACACCAAGCTCCCCTGGAAGCTCCTTGCCAAGCTCGGCGCCGAGGGCGTCCTTGCTGGCGTCAAGGATTCCTCGGGTGATGACATCTCGTTCCGCTACCTCGTTCAGGAGAACGAGAAGAACGGCCATCCGATGAGCATCCTCACCGGTCACGAGGTTGTTGTCGACGGTGCTTACCTCGGTGGCGCCGACGGCTCTGTCCCGGGCCTCGCCAACGTTGAGCCCGAGGGCTACGTGCGCCAGTGGAAGGCCGCTCAGGCCGGCGACTGGGCTACCGTCAAGGCCGAGCAGGATCGCCTCAACGAGATCTCCCACATCTGGGATGTCACCTCGGGCGTCCAGGGCTATGCCGGCGGCGTCGGCGCCTTCAAGACCGCTATGAACCTCATGGGCATCTTCGACAGCCCGACCATGCCGCGCCCGGTGAAGGCCATGACCGGCGAGAACGTCGAGGCTATTAATAAGGTCCTCCAGGACAACGGTCTCCTGTAAAGCTTTCCCAGGCACCCGATCTCGCCGTTCAACCGTGTGGCCATGACCCGTTAGGTCAATGGCCACACGGTTTCTCGGCGATCTCGGGCACCTGGATAACCTTTACTGCGCTGTGACGGCTAGCCTGACGGCGCATTTCCTGTAGTTGTTTTTATCTCCGAAGGAGAGCGACATGGAGAACAAGTACGTCTGCTCTGTCGATATCGGCGGAACTAAGATCGCGACTGCCATCATGGAGTACCCGGCTGACGGTAGTGTGCCCCATCCCGTTTTTGAGGCCGAGGTTCCCACCGAGGCCCAAGAGGGCGGCGAGGCCGTCTTCCAGCGTATCGAGGCATCCATCAGGGCTGCTCTCGAGGCGAATCCCGATGTCGAGGTCCTTGGCGTCGGTATCGGTGCCGCCGGCGTCGTCGATCCCAAGACGGGCGCCATCGCGTATGCCAATGAGATCATGCCCGGCTGGTCCGGCGTTCAGTTGGGGCCGCGTCTGCGCGAGGATCTCGGTCTTCCCGTTGCCGTTGTAGGCGACGTGCAGGCTCATGCTCTGGGCGAGGCTCACTGGGGCGTCGGCAAGGGCAAGTTCTCCGTCTTGTGTCTTGGCATCGGTACGGGCATCGGCGGCGCATATGTCGAGAACGGCCGCGTGATGCAGGGCTTCCATGGTGCTGCTGGCCATATGGGCCACATCGAGTGCTCGGCTGCCGCCGGCATTCCCTGCGCCTGCGGGCGTTCCGGCCATCTGGAGTCGGTTGCTTCGGGCACTTCCATTGGTCGTATGTACGATGAGCGTTTTGGCCGCGTCGACCCCAGCCGTCCTTCGGTCGGTCGCGATGTGAACGACCTGTGCCGTGCAGGCGACGCAAAGGCGACCGAGGTCATCCATGATGCCGGCTTTGCGCTGGGTGCCAGCTTGGGCTCGCTCGCTAACATCCTGGACCCTGAGGTCATCGTGCTTTCGGGCGGCGTGATTCACCAAGGTCCCGATTGGCGTTCGCAGACGTGGAAGGATTCGGTGCATGAGGGCTATGCCAGCCAGGCGCTCGATCCGCTTCAGGACACGCCGATCCTCATCGGTTCTCTGGAGGGCGACGCGCCGCTTATCGGTGCCGCCGAACACCTTCTTGCTTCGTTGAAGTAAACATAACTACTAAGTGCGCCTTCTGAGGTGCCGCAGATTGACGTGAAAGAGGAGCGAAGCGTACTTCGGTACGCGAGCGACGGTTTGAACGTCAAGGTGCGGTG
>CAKUBM010000049.1 GCA_934643145.1 uncultured Collinsella sp.
GAGCTCGGTCGCGTCAACGCGGGCGGCGGCGGCACCATCGCCTACATCATGGCCAAGTACGGCATGAACGTCATCGACTCCGGTGTTGCCGTCCTGTCCATGCACGCCCTGTGGGAGGTCGCCAACAAGGCCGATATCTACGAGGCCTACCGCGGCTACAAGGCCTTCCTCGAGCGCGCCTAACCAACCTTTCATCAGTTGCGGTGAAATACGGACTAAACTGGCCCATAACCGGCCAAAACAGACCGTATTCCACCGCAACTTCCTTTTTGGCAGAGGAGAGTCCATGCTGCAGGTCATCATTTCGCCCGCCAAGCAAATGCGCGCGGCCAGGGATGCTTTTGAAGTCCTGGGCATTCCACCTTTTGTGCACGAGACGGCTCGCCTCCACCGCGCACTGCTAGATATCGAGCAGAATGAAGGCAGCGGCGGTCTGCAGGCGCTATGGAACGTGAGTGACAAACTGCTGGGGCCTTGCCTCAACACCCTGCATGAGTTCGGGCCCATCTTGGGAAACGACGATCTCGACAATCCCGCACTCGCCCGTCACCTCTCCCCTGCCGTCATGTCCTATCACGGCATTCAATACCAGAGCATGGCGCCCGAGGTGATGGATTCCGCGCAGCTCGCATGGCTGCAAGACCATCTGTGGATCCTCTCGGGCCTTTACGGATGCGTACGCCCCTTTCATGCCGTCGAACCGTATCGGCTGGAAATGGGCGCGAAGCTCGCCGTTGACGATGCCCGAGACCTCTACGCGTTTTGGAGCGACAAGCTCGCGCAGGCTATCGCCCCGGCAGGCTCAAACACCACGATCGTCAACCTCGCCAGCGTAGAGTATGCCAAAGCCGTTCTGCCCCATCTCGCGGGCGACGCCACGGCCGTCACATGCCTTTTTGGCGAGGGTATCCGCAACGGGAAGCCCATCCAACGGTCGACCGCCAGCAAAAAGGCGCGCGGCTCCATGGTGCGGTGGATGGCAGAAAACGAGCTCGAGGATGCAAGCGGACTTACCGCATTCAACATCGGCTATCGTCACATCCCCGAGCTTTCAGACGAAAACACCCTGGTTTTCATGAACGCGCAGGCACAATAGGCCCGCCGTTTCCAACCCCCCCCCGTTACTCCGCCAAGCCATCGGCCTTTACAATCTCGCTCGTCGAGCCATCTTGGTAGGTAATCTTGACATGCTCCACCTCGGACACCTTGACGCCCGACGGGGGCTCCAGGCGCCATTCCGTCAGGGCGATATCCATCGTCGTGGGCATATCCCCTTGATCTTTGAGCTCGACCAACAGCGTCTTAAGCGACGCATCGAAGGTCACGCGCTCGATCTCTTCACCAGGAATGGAACCACCGCTCAGCTGCAGCTGGACAAATCCATCGCGCGGATACCAATAGTCGCCCGGCGCGGCAACGGTATTGCCGCCAGAGACCTTCATCGTCATAATCGGTAGGCTATCATCAGCCTCGAACTCCCATGCAACGCCGCCGCGACCACCAAACGTCCAGATACAAAAGGCAATCACCAGCACGGCAAGCACCGCAAAACCAATCGCGACAAGGCCATGGTGCGCACGGCTTTCCTCGGCCGATACATCCCATTGCGTCTCTCGATACAGATGCTTGTCTTCCATGTTCGCCTCCCCACAGGCACGCTCGTTGGCCCAATCGTACCCATTCAGGCTATACTTGAGCCCATGACATAACGGGGAGCTTGCAGGACAAGACGGCAGGCTGAGACTGGGCGCGCCCGCCCTGACCCGCAAACCTGATATGGGTAATGCCAACGAAGGGAGCCGTGCCAATGAGCACACAGACCGAGCCCAAGCTCGTCACGCAAATCGACTTCGCCCGTGCCGGGCAGATTACGCCGCAGATGAAGGAGGTTGCCGAGCGCGAGCATCGCGACCCCGAGTACATCCGCGAGCGCGTGGCCGACGGCCGCATCGCCATCCCCGCCAACATCGTGCATATCAAAAAGGGCATGCGCGCCTTTGGTGTCGGCGAGGGCCTGTCCACCAAGGTCAACGTCAACCTAGGCATCTCGGGCGATAAGGCCGATGCCGCCGAGGAGTGGAAGAAGGTCAAGATCGCCGAGGACTTTGGCGCCGACGCCATCATGGACCTCTCCAACTCGGGCAAGACGCGCCAGTTCCGCCAGCAGCTCATCGACGAGACGCCGCTCATGGTGGGCACCGTCCCCATGTACGACGCCATCGGCTACATGGAAAAGCCGCTGGTCAAGCTTACCAAGGATGACCTGTTCGAGGTCGTGCGCGCGCACGCCGAGGACGGCGTGGACTTTATGACCATCCACTGCGGCATCAACAAGTCGGTCACCAAGACCTTTAAGGAGACCGGCCGTCTCATGAACATCGTCAGCCGCGGCGGCTCGCTGCTGTTTGGCTGGATGGAGGTCACCGGCAACGAAAACCCCTTCTACGAGTACTTTGACGAGCTGCTCGAGATTTGCCACGAGTACGACGTGACGATTTCGCTCGGCGACTCCTGCCGCCCGGGCTGCCTCTACGACTCCAACGATGCCACCGAGACCGCTGAGATGATCGAGCTGGGCAAGCTGTGCAAGCGCGCTTGGGCCGCCGGCGTCCAGGTCATGGTCGAGGGCCCGGGTCACATGGCGCTCGACGAGATCGCCGCCAACATGAAACTGCAGAAGCGCCTGTGCCACAATGCCCCGTTCTATGTGCTCGGGCCGCTGGTGACCGATATCGGCGTGGGTTACGACCACATCACCGCTGCCATCGGCGGCGCCATCTCCGCGAGCTCCGGCGCCGACTTCCTGTGCTATGTAACGCCGGCCGAGCACCTGTGTTTGCCCAACGCCCAGGACGTGCTCGATGGCCTCATGGCCACCAAGATTGCCGCGCACGCCGCCGATATCGCCAAGAAGGTGCCGCACGCCCGCGACATGGACGACAAGATGGGCCAGGCACGCCGCAAGCTCGACTGGGATGCCATGTGGAAGTGTGCTCTCGACCCGGTCACCGGCAAGAAACGCTACGAAGAATCCCCCGCCGCCACCGAGGGCACCTGCACCATGTGCGGCAAGATGTGCGCCGTCCGCACCGTTAACAAGGTGTTCGAAGGCACGACGATCGATCTTGGCATGGAGGACTAGGTTCCTCGCTGCGATCGCTTCTAGCAGCGAGTTGGCTCCCGTCAATTGTTGACGTGTGAACATTTGCTTACATTTTCGTAAAGATTGCATCGCCCGCCCGGGTTCGACATAGAGTCGGCCCGGGCATCTTTATAATGCTGACTTAAAGACCCATTTGAATCCGACCGAACAAGGGAGTGAACATGGATCGCAGTAGGGTTCCTGCCGTTCTATCCATCGCGGGATCTGACTCCAGCGGTGGTGCCGGCATTCAGGCCGACATCAAGACCATCACGGCACATCGTCTGTATGCCGAGACGGCCATTACCGCTATTACGGCGCAAAACACGCTCGGTGTCACCGCCGTGCAGAATATCTCCCCTGATATCGTCGCTGCGCAGATCGACGCCGTATTTGACGATATCCGCCCCAGCGCCGTCAAGATCGGCATGGTTTCCTCTGCCGAGATTATCGAGGTTATCGCCGACCGCCTGAGCGCCTGGAACGCGACAAACGTGGTCGTCGACCCCGTCATGGTAGCCACCTCGGGCGCACGGCTGATTGCCGAAGATGCCGCCGAGGCGCTCACCCGCCGCCTGTTCCCGCTGGCGACGGTTATCACGCCCAATATTCCCGAGGCCATGGCCCTGCTTGACTACGAGGTCGACTCCGAGCGCACACAGCAAAATGCTGCCATGCTCCTCACCCGCCGCTTTGGTTGCGCATCCCTCGTTAAGGGTGGGCATCTTGTCAACGAGGCCAACGATGTATTGGCCGAACCCGCGCCACTCGATGACGAGGGCAGCCATCTGGGCGATCCGCTCACCACGTGGTTCCGCCACAAGCGCATCGAGACCGACAACACACACGGCACCGGCTGCACGCTTTCGTCCGCCATCGCCTGCGCGCTGGCCCAGGGCATGGATCTTGCCGATGCCGTCAACGCCGGCAAGGCCTACCTAACCGGCGCTCTCGCCGCCGGCTTTGACATGGGCAAAGGCTCTGGCCCCGTCAACCACATGTGGCAATATTAAGATTCGCAGCCCAAAACCGCCGCAAAGGCACCTTTGCGGTGGCTCCCACAAACATCTCGATCTGTAACAGTTAGAG
>CAKUBM010000050.1 GCA_934643145.1 uncultured Collinsella sp.
CGCGAGGCGGAGAAGCCTGCCCGCCGTCGCCGTGGCAAGCTGCTGGGCGACCCTAAGCCCGAGGCGAAGCTCCCGGGTGGCGTGGTGCAGCCCTCGCTGCCGTTTGGCGAACCGGAGCCCGCGCCGGAGCCCACGGACGAGCAGAAGCAGGAGGCACCGGCCGCCGAAGAGGCCGCCCCTGTTGCCGAGGCCGCCGCGAACCCTGAGTCCGCGCCGGAACCCAATGACCACCTGGCCGCCATGATGCGCCGCAGCGCTCGCCGCGAGGAGGCTTATGTGCCCACCTCGCAGCTCCGTCGCTTTACCCTGCCCGATTCGGCGCCCATCATGCGCCGCGTCATGGGCTTTCTGTCCGATCAGGCCCGCGCGCTCATCCACGCCGGCGTGTCGCGCGACCGCATCTGCATCGATCCGGGCCCGGGCTTTGGCAAGACGGCCAACGAGGATATCGTCATCCAGCGCGAGACCGCCAAGATGGCGTCGCTGGCCTATCCGCTCATGTGCGCCGTGTCGCGCAAGCGCTTTGTGGGCGCCGTCTCGGGCGTGACCGAGGCCGCCGAGCGCGATGCCGCCACGTTTGGCGTGTGCCTGGGCGCTATCCAGGCCGGTGCCAACATCGTGCGCGTGCACGACGTCGCGGGGTTTGCGCAGTTCCTGAACGGTTACTGGGCTGTTGCCAAGCCGCAGCCGCGCCGTGCGTTTGTGGCCGTGGGCTCCAACCTGGGGCATCGCTGTGACAACATCCGCGCCGCGCGCGACATGATCGCCGAGATTCCGCTCACCTGCGTGTCCAACTGTTCTCGCATCTACGAGAGCGAGCCGGCCTACGAGACGCGCCAGGACGCGTTCGCTAACGCCGTCATCGAGATTAAGACCGAGCTGGCGCCGCTGGTGCTGCTCGACGAGCTTATGAAGATCGAGGCCGAGCTGGGCCGCGACCGTTCCAAAAAGGCCAAGGCCAACGGCCCGCGCACTATCGACCTGGACCTGCTGTGGATGGACGGCGAGACCCACGGCGGCAAAAAGCTGCGCCTGCCGCATCCGCTCATTGGCGAGCGCGACTTTGTGCTGGTACCGCTCGAGGACCTGATGCACGATCCGGCGCGGTTCTTCCGCTACAACGGCGTCGAGGTCAAGGAGCCCGAGGACCGCGTGGGCCATATCGTGGGCGAATTGGGGCGTATGTAGATGATTGAGATGAATGCTGTTGCCGCTGGCACCGAGCTCGATGCCGCGCGCGACGCGGGTCGCGAGGGCGTGTCCGCGGGCTGGTGCGCGTGGAGTGCGGGCGATGCGTCGCTGACGTTTTCGCTGGTCGTGCGCCCCGATGTGAATATGCACGCCTTCCACGGCCTGCCGTTTGTGGCCGCGATGGGCATGATGGACGCGCTCGTGGGCACGGCATCGACGCCGGGCCTGGGCCTTGCCGGTAAGGTGGGTATCCAGTGGCCGAGTGACATCGTGTGCGGTGCGCCTGCGTTTGAGACGTCGCTCGCGCGTGTTGCCGTCAACGGTGGTGCCGGTGCCGCGGGTATGTTTGCCGCGGTGACGGTGGATGTTGAGCGTGCGGCGCTGGGCGAGCTCGGCGTGGATATGGCAGATGAGGCGCTGATCGAGGCGTTGGCCGCCGCCGTGCTGGCCCGCGTGGATGCCTGGGCTGCCGTCGCGAACACGCCGCAGGGTGCCGCCGGCCCGCTGGCTCCGGTGCTGGGCGAGTACTTTGACATGGTGCCACTGCTGGGTCGTCAGGTCGCGGCGGTGTCGCCCAACGGCCTGCCGCTCGCGGTGGGCGTGTTTGCGGGCCTGGACATCTGGGGCCGCGCGACCATCAAGACCGACGCCGGCGAGCAGGAGTTCCCGCCCGAGGCCGTACGAATCCGCGGCCTGTAGCGCGGGTCCGCTCGCACAGATAGCCGTGACAACAAAGCCCTCCTCGGCCTGGCGCCGGGGAGGGCTTTTGTGTGAGCAGAGAGGATGGCCACGTTCGTCCTATTCCTCAAAAATGAAAATAATTCAGTTTTGAGGAATAGGATTTAGCCAGCTCGACCTTTCACGAGGTATATTCGTTGCAGAGTCTATTCCTCAAAACTGAAAAAATTTCATTTTTGAGGAATAGCAACGAAAGACCGCAGGGAGGCCGCCAATGAAACTCATCAATAGGACGTCGTATATGGACACGTTGACGAGCCTTATCGGCGTGCCGGATATCAAGGTCATCACGGGCATTCGCCGTAGTGGAAAATCGAAATTGCTCGAGGCCCTTCGCGACTACGTAGAGGCCAACCTGCCCGATTCGAATATCATCCATATCAATTACAACCTCGATGAATTCGAGGGCCTGCTCGAATACCATGCGCTACTTGCCTACGTAAAAGAGCGTCGGGCGCCCGGCAAGCAAAACTTCCTGCTTATCGACGAGGTTCAGATGTGCGACGGCTTCGAGCGCGCGATTAACAGTCTCCACGCGTCCGAGCAATACGACATTTTCATTACCGGATCGAACGCCTTTTTGCTGTCGAGCGATCTGTCGACGCTCTTTACGGGGCGCACGTTCGAGATCGAGGTGTTCCCCTTCTCGTTTGAGGAATACCGTTCTTACGGCGACGAAGGCGAGGTCGACCGCGATTTCGACGAGTACGCGAGGACCGGTGGCATGTCCGGCTCCTACCCTTATCCGTTGCAGGAGCAGCGTTATCAATATCTCTCCAACGTCTTTAAGACACTCATTGTGAGAGATATCGTTCAACGGCATAACGTGAGAAACGAATCGGCCTTGCTGCGCATTGCCGATTACATGATGGACAATGTCTCCAACATTACGTCGGCCCGCAATATAACGGACGTTTTGAATGCGGACGGGCTCAAGATTACGAACAAGACGGTCGGCACGTACATGGGGTACCTGTGCGACGCGTTCGCCTTCTATAAGGTGCGCCGATATGACATTCACGGCAAGAAATACCTTAAGAGCGGTGAGAAGTATTATCTGGCGGACCATGCATTTAAATACGCCCTGCTTGGAACACGCGACATGGATTGGGGTCGTGTGTACGAGAACATGGTGGCTATTGAGCTGCTGCGCCGCGGATACGAGGTGTACGTCGGCGTGCTCTACAAAAAGGAAATTGATTTTGTAGCAATCAGGCGAAGCGAGAAACTCTACATTCAGGTGAGCGACGATATCAGCTCGGATAAGACGTTCGAGAGGGAGATTTCGCCGCTCCTGAGCATTGGCGATGCGTATCCCAAGATGATTCTCGCCCGTACGCATCACGAGACAACAGATCGCGATGGGGTGCAGGTTGTGGATCTGGCGAGATGGCTGGCCGGCGAGGCGTAGCGCCTCTCGGGTCTATTCCTCAAAACTGAAAATAATTCAGTTTTGAGGAATAGGATTGGCGGGTGGTTGCTGCGAGCTGGTGCATCCAGCCCGGCCCTTGCCCTATCCCAGCTCCTGCATGCGGCGGTAGATTTCGCAGATGCCCTTGATAGTGAGCTGGCCGTCGACCACGTCGAAGGCGTCGGTCGAATCGGCGACGATGCTGGCGAGGCCGCCCGTGGCGATGACGGTGGCGTCCTCGCGCCCCAGCTCGCGCTTCATGCGCGTGACCAGGCCCTCTGCCATGGCGGCGGCACCCGTTACGGCGCCGACCTTGATGCACTCCTCGGTATCGCGGCCGATGGCGTGCTCGGGTGCCTCGAGCGGAACGCTGGCGAGCTTGGCGGCACGGGCGGCGAGCGCGTCCATGGAGATGCGGATGCCCGGCGCGATCGCCCCACCAATGTAATAACCGTCCTCATCGATGACGTCGATATTGGTCGCGGTGCCAAAGTCCACCACGATTGCCGGCGCGCCGTAGAAAGTCTCGGCCGCAACGGCGTTGGCGACGCGGTCGGCACCTACGGCCTGGGGACGCGCCGCGCGCAGCTTGGTCACGGCGGCCGTCTGCGGTCCGATGACGATGGCGTCTGCCGCGATGCGGTCGGCCACGGCATGCCATTCGCGTGAGAGCTGCGGCACCACGCCGGCAAAGGCGATCGCGTCGACCGCGTCGAGCGAGAGGTCGTACATCTTAAAGAAGCC
>CAKUBM010000051.1 GCA_934643145.1 uncultured Collinsella sp.
GTCGCACTCGAGGAGATCGAGGCCGTTCTGGGCGATTGTCACCTTTGCCAGCTTTACCAGTCGCGCCATAACATCGTATTTGGCGTGGGAAACCCCCACGCTCGCGTGATGTTTATTGGCGAGGCGCCGGGCCGCAATGAGGATTTGCAGGGCGAGCCCTTTGTGGGGGCGGCAGGCGAGGACCTCAACGGCATTTTGTCGCTGGCGGGGCTCAAACGCGAAGACGTCTACATTGCCAACGTGCTTAAGTGCCGCCCGCCGGGAAACCGCAATCCGCGTCCCGAGGAAGTGCTGGCCTGCTCGCCGTTTTTGCGTGAGCAGATTCGAAGCATCTGGCCCGATATTATCGTGACGCTCGGCAATCCCGCGACGCACTTTGTGCTAAAGACCGAGATTGGCATTACTAAGCTGCGCGGCAGGTTCCACCAGATGGGGCATTTTGTGGTAATGCCCACGTTCCATCCGGCAGCAGCGCTGCGCAATCCGGCGTGGCAGGAGCTGCTGGAGGAAGACTTGAAGATGCTGGGCGACTATCTGGAGCGACATCCCGCGCCAGAGGACGCCTCGGAATAATAAGGAGCATATATGTCCCTGGAGCGCCTGGGGGTAGGTACTTACAAAACGACTTGCGCTGCCGATACGGAGTACTTTGGCGAGCTAATTGCACCGTGTCTTGAGGACGGCGATGTGCTCATCCTGACCGGTGGCCTGGGAGTGGGCAAAACTCACTTTACCAAGGGCGTCTCGCGCGGGCTGGGCGATGGGCATATGGTTACGAGCCCTACGTTCGCGCTCATGGCCGTTCACGATCAAGGTCGTATTCCGCTGTTTCACTTTGATCTATACCGCCTGGAGCATGCCTACGAGCTCGAGGATACGGGCATTTTCGATGTGCTGGGCTATGAGGGTGCTTGCCTGCTGGAATGGGGCGAACAATTCCAGGACGAGCTGACGAATGAGTATCTTTCGGTGACGCTCAAGCGTGATGAGGGCGACAGCGATGTGCGAACGATAACGCTCGAGGCGCACGGTGACCGCGCAATGGAGCTTTCCCATTTGATTGATAAGGCTGTACAAGATGAGCTTGCATAACGACAACGCGCTGGTGGTGGCGCTCGATACCTCGACCGACATGCTTGCCTGCGCGGCAAGCTGGATTGATGGGCAGACGGGCGAGACGAAGCTCGTGAGTGGCGACCACATGTGTCGCCGTCACGCCAACGTTGAGCTCGTGAATACCGTCGATGGCGTGCTGGGTCAAGCCGGTCTGGATCGCAGCGATGTTGGTTGCTACGTGGTCGGCCGCGGCCCGGGGTCGTTTACGGGTGTGCGCATCGGCATCTCCACTGCCAAGGGCCTCGCGCGTGGTGCCAATGTTCCGCTGCTGGGCGTGTCGACGCTCGACGCTTGCGCTTGGACGGCGTGGAAGGCTGGTGTGCGCGGCAAGCTTGGTATCTTGGCCGATGCTATGCGCGGTGAGGTATATCCGGCGCTGTATATGCTGGTCGATGAGGGTCCCGAGCGTCAATTTGAGCGCGAGCACGTGGTCAAGGCCGCCGTGGCGCTCGATGAGTGGCGCCAAGCAGCGGACTGGGACCAGGTTCAACTGACCGGTGACGGTCTTGTGCGCTATGGCAAGCTGCTGGGTGAGGACGAGACCGCCCGCTGCGTGGAGCGCGACCTGTGGTGGCCTTCGGGCGAGGGCTTGCTGCTCGCGCACGCTGCGGGCGACGGCGATCCGGCCCGCGTCCTGCCGATTTACACGCGCCTTTCGGATGCCGAGGAAAACGAGCGCAAGCGTCTTGGTCTTGCCGAGAGTGCGCAGAGCGAAATTACGGGCGTTGCCGATGAGCTCGCCGGTCGTCATCTGCAGTTCCGTCCCATGGGCGCGGCGGATGCCGAGGGCGCGAGTGCGCTGGAGGCTGCCTGCTTTGAAGGTGCCGGACACGAGGCATGGACGCCGGGCATGTTCCTGTCCGAGCTGGGCGAGGACGTCGCTGCGCCGCGTAGTTGGTGGGTGGCACACGACGACGGCAAGCTGCTGGGCCTTGCCGGCGGTATGGTCGTGGACGGTGATGTGCAGATTCTGGATGTCGCCGTCGACCCGGCACATCGCCGTGAGGGCATTGCCCGCAAGCTGCTGTCGCATGTGAGCTATGATGCCCAGATGCTCGGCTGCACCACGGCTTCGCTCGAGGTCGAGGATGGCAACGAGGGAGCGATCGCGCTTTATAACGCTCTGGGCTTTACCGAGGCAGGACGGCGCCGCGGCTACTATGGTGCCGGCAAGGATGCCATCGTCATGACGGCTCCGCTGCCCCTGGTGCTTCCGGTCGATAACGCCTCGCCCGAGCCGACGGCAGCCGAGCAGCGCGTATGGCCGCTGCCTGCGCCTAGGCGCTCCGAGGGGGAGCGTGCCGAAATTGAGCGCCGCCGCCTAGTGCTTGCCATCGAGAGTTCCTGCGACGAGACGGCCGTGGCGATTATCGATGCGGATGGCAATATGCTGGCCAACCAGGTGTCGACACAGATTGATTTTCACGCCCGCTTTGGCGGCGTGGTGCCCGAGATCGCCTCGCGCAAACACGTTGAGGTGATTGTGAGTGTCGTGGATGCGGCGCTCGAGGATGCCGCAGCATCGCTTGGTCTTGAGGGTGGAGCCATCGCGCCGAGCGAACTCGCCGCTGTTGGCGTGACACAGGGTCCGGGCCTGGTGGGTGCTCTGGTAGTGGGCGTCGCCTTCGCCAAGGGCTTTGCCTATGCCGCCGGCAAGCCGCTCGTGTGCGTCAACCATCTGGAGGGCCATCTGTTCGCCAACCTGCTGGCGCAGCCCGATCTCAGGCCGCCGTTCATCTTCACGCTCGTCTCGGGCGGTCATACCATGCTCGTGCACGTGAAGGCATGGGGCGACTACGAGGTACTTGGTGAGACACTCGACGATGCTGTGGGCGAGGCCTTCGACAAGGTAGCCAAGGCGTTGGGTCTGGGCTATCCCGGTGGCCCCATCATCTCCAAACTGGCCGAGACGGGCAACCCCCGAGCGATCGATTTTCCTCGCGCGCTTAACAGCAGGGGAGACTATCGTTTCTCGCTTTCGGGTCTTAAAACGGCCGTGACGCTCTACATTGAACAGGAGACCAAGGCCGGGCGCACGATTCACCTGCCCGATCTGGCGGCTTCGTTTGAGGCAGCTGTCTTTGACGTGCAGTACAAGAAGGCCAAAAACGCACTGCACGCTACCGGATGCAAGGAATACTGCATCGGTGGCGGCGTCTCGGCCAACCCGCATCTGCGCGAGATGATGATCAAGAAGCTTGGGCGTCAGGGGATCCGCGTAACGGTGCCGCCCTTGTCTGCCTGTACCGATAACGCAGCCATGATTGCGGAGGTCGCCCGCCGTAAATTCGACCGAGGTGAAATCTCGCCGTTCGATGTCGACGCCGATCCTAACATGACGCTGTAGTCGCAAAGGTGCGGTCCCCGACCGGAGGGGCCGGATATAAGGTTTCCTGCTCTACAGTCCTGCGCAAGAAGAAGGCCACATTAAGTGGCCTTCTTTGCGTGCGGAACTCGCGATAAACCTTATATCCGGCCCCTCCGGTCGGGGACCTTTCTGCATCGATATGGCTTCTGGGCTGGATCGGCGTCGACAACATCCAGCAAGGTTAACAAGCCAGCGTCGAATTTCCGGCGTTCTTTAGCTGAAAGAAAAAGTTGGTGTGCGGAGCTTTGCTCCGCACATTTGGGATGGGAGCTCCTCGGGGGCGGGGCGGGCGCCTGCCGCCATATATGAACTTTATCGCGAGTTCCGCACGAACAGGAGGCCACTTAATGTGGCCTCCGTCGTGAGCAGGAC
>CAKUBM010000052.1 GCA_934643145.1 uncultured Collinsella sp.
CCGGCCGACTTCTTTGCCGACAACGTGTTTTATAGGGCGTGATGGGATGACGGATTATCGCGTCGCGCGCCTGCTCGCAAAACTGGAGATCCCGCTTCTGCTGGCGGTGCCGATGGTGATGGCTGCTGCGCTGGTGGCGGGCGTTGAGCAGGCGGCGCTTGCCATGCTGGTTGTGGTGGCGCTGGTGCTCGCGCTGTTTTTTGCGGGTTACGAGGCATCGCGTCCGGGCCTGCGTCAGATTATGCCCACGCTGGTGTTGGCGGCGCTGGCGGCGGCGGGGCGTATCCTGTTTGGGCCCATTCCCGACTTTAAGCCGGTGAGCGCTATTGCCATTATCGCGGGGGCGACGCTTGGCCGTCGTAATGGCTTTATGGTCGGTGCGCTGGCTGCTCTGACCAGCAACTTCTTTTTTGGCCAGGGTATCTGGACGCCGTGGCAGATGTATGCCTGGGGTCTGGTGGGCTATATCGGTGGTGCGCTGGCGCACGCGGGTGCGTTCGACCGCGTCGACGGCACTGTGCGCATGCCGGCGCTGCTGGCGTATGGCTTCGCCTCGGGTCTGCTGTATGGCATCGTGATCAACGCTTATGACATCATTGGTTTTGTACAGCCGCTTACTTGGGCGGGTGCCGTGGCGCGTCTTGCCACGGCAGTGCCGTTCGATATTACGCACGGCCTTGCGACCTGCGTGTTTTTGGCCGCCTTGTACAAGCCTTGGTGCCGTCGCATTAACCGTGTCGTCGTGAAATACGGGCTGTAAGGCCGGTTGCACCGGGGCGAGAATCAATACTGCTTTGGTGTCATTTCAAAACCTTGCCGGTTTACGGGGCTAGATTGGCGCAGGCCGACCATACCGGCATTTTTCGAAAAAGGGCACGCTGTCTACCTGCGGTTTTATTTTGCATGAATTGCGTATGGTTGGGAATCCGCGATTCAGCCCCGTAAACCGGCATAGTTTTGAAACGAGCGACTCATATGATGGGCGTCACGGCCCCAGAAGGCTAAAAATGGCCCGTTTCCCTCGTCCTCAAGGGATCGGTTGGGAGTGCTCGCCACGAAAGTGGCCTATCTACTACGTTTAAGTCGATACCCCCGACCATAACCGCGTTTTATGAAAAACCGCAGGCTTTCTACCTGCGTTTTTCTTTTTGCGTTGTTTGCTGTGGTTGAGGGTGACGGCTTAAACGTAGTAGATAGGCGTGTTTCGTGGCAGACGGGCCACGCGGATGCCCCACGAGGCCAAAATGATCCGTTTTCCTCCGTCACCGAGGGACCATTTGGGTTTAGAGCTCCAGCGTGAGGGTGACGGGGCAGTGGTCGCTGCCAAAGATGTCGCCGCGGATACCGGTGTCGCGTACGTTGTCGGCGATTGCGTCGCTTACCAGGAAGTAGTCGATGCGCCAGCCTGCGTTGTTCTTGCGGGCATTAAAGCGATAGCTCCACCAGCTGTAGACGCCCTCGACGTCGGGGTTTGCCGTGCGCCAGGTATCGGTAAAGCCGGCGTTGAGTAGCTCGGTGAACTTGCCGCGCTCCTCGTCCGAAAAGCCCGCGTTGCCGCGGTTGGACTTGGGGTTCTTAAGGTCGATCTCCTCGTGCGCCACGTTAAAGTCGCCGCAGGTCACGACGGGTTTGCCGGTCTCGCGCTCGAGCGCGTTCAAAAAGCCGCGGTAAGCATCGTCCCAGGCCATGCGCACGTCGATGCGGGCGAGTTCATTTTGGGCGTTGGGCGTATAGACGTCGACAAACCAAAACTTGCCGAACTCGAGCGCGCAGACGCGGCCCTCGGTTACGGCTTGGGCGACGAGTGCGGCCGCCTCACCCTCGCCGGCGTAGGGTAGCAGCGCGTCGGCGTGCAGCACGCGCAGTGGTTCCTGGCGGCTAAAGACCGCGGTGCCCGAATAGCCTTTACGCTCGGCGTAGCTCCAGGTTTGGTGATAGCCGGGCAGGTCAATATCGACCTGGCCTTCTTGCAGCTTGGTCTCTTGCAGCGCCAGGATATCGACGTCGAGTTCTTGTGCGATCTGGATAAAGCTCGGGTCCTTTTTGAGCACGGCGCGCAGGCCGTTGACGTTCCACGAGGCGAAAGTGTAAGTCTGAGGCATGGTGTCCTTTCGACGGGGTTGACAGGCTTAAGATTAACGCAACAAGAACGGGATGGGCCCCGCGAGCGACGGTGTGAACGCCGCCGCTCCGGCGGCACGGACGGAGGACACGTATGACGCAGGCAATATCGGATCCCAAGCAAGCCTCCGCCGCGCTGGCGGAGTTGTTCGAAACCCATAACCATGTAGTGTTTTTTGGCGGCGCAGGCGTTTCCACGGCAAGCGGCATCCCCGATTTCCGCAGCGTGGACGGCCTGTATCACCAGCAGTTTGCCTATCCGCCCGAGACCATGCTCTCGCACAGCTTTTACGAGACACATTCGGCGGAGTTCTTCGACTTTTACCGCACCAAGATGATCGCGCTTAACGCTAAGCCCAACCGCTGCCACACCAAGCTGGCCGAGCTGGAGCGCGCCGGCAAGCTTGATGCTGTGGTGACGCAAAACATCGACGGCTTGCATCAGATGGCGGGCTCGCAGCGCGTGTTTGAGTTGCACGGATCGGTCCATCGCAACATTTGCCAGTCGTGCGGAGCGGTCTATAGCGCCGAGTGGATTTGCTCGCGCGAGCACGAGGACGCCGCGGGCGTGCCCGTGTGCCCCGCGTGCGGTGGTCGCATCAAGCCCGATGTGGTGCTCTACGAAGAGCCGCTCGACGAGCATGTGTTGACCGGTGCCGTTGCCGCCATCGCCGCGGCCGATGCCCTCATTGTAGGCGGGACCTCGCTCGTGGTGTATCCGGCGGCGGGCCTTACACGCTACTTTACCGGCGATACGCTGGCCATATGCAATCTTGCTCCCACCGATCAGGATGCAAATGCCGACCTGCTGATTTCTTGCGACATCGCGGCCGCGTTTGCGTTCTAGCCCGCGCGCGCGGATACAATAGAAAGACTGAGTGCAAAGCGACCCCGCCGCCAGCTCCCCAAGCTCGGCGGCGTGGGCATTTTAGGAGGATGTTCATGGCGAACGACAGCAAGACATGGCGGTGCGGAAAGTACGAGCTCAGCTTTGACCGTCCGCGCATCATGGGCGTCCTCAACGTGACGCCCGATTCGTTTAGCGATGGCGGGGAGCACTTCGACCCGGACGCCGCGATCGAGTATGGCCTGGCGATGCTCGACGCCGGCGCCGACATCATCGACGTAGGCGGCGAGTCCACGCGCCCTGGTTTTACCCCGGTCAATCCCGACGAGGAGGCTCGCCGCGTGCTGCCCGTGGTGCGCGCGCTGGCCAAGGAGGGCGCCATCGTCTCGATCGACACGCGTCACGTGGCGGTTGCCAAGGCGGCCGTGCGCTGCGGCGCCTCGATCGTCAACGACGTGACCGGCTTCACCGACCCCAAGATGGTCGAGTTTGTTAAGACGAGCACCTGCGGCGTCATCGTGATGCATGCCGGCGAGGTCGCCGCGCCCGCTCGTACGCACGCGACGGTGCAGCTCGATACCTCGGCCGCGGCGTTTGTTGCCGAGAAGGCGCGCGAAGCGGCTGCTGAGGCCGCGCGCGAGGCGGAGAAGCCTGCCCGCCGTCGCCGTGGCAAGCTGCTGGGCGACCCTAAGCCCGAGGCGAAGCTCCCGGG
>CAKUBM010000053.1 GCA_934643145.1 uncultured Collinsella sp.
CGCGACCGCCTGGGCCGCGAGAACGTCATCTTCACCTCGGGCACCGACTGCTACGGCTCGCCCATCATGGAGAGCTACCGCAAGCTCAAGGAGAACGAAGGCTACGATAAGTCCATCGGCGAGTATGTCGAGTCCAATCACTCCCGCCAGGCCGCGACCCTCAACAACTACAACATCAGCTGCGATATCTACGGCGGCTCGGGCCTTGAGCCGGCGGCCCAGATCCACAACGAGGTGACTGCCGAGATTATCGAGCGCCTGCACGAGCAGGGCACCATCTCCAAGCGCTCCACGCTGCAGTTCTACGATGCCAAGGCCGGCACGTTCCTCAACGGCCGCCAGGTCATCGGCCGCTGCCCCATCCAGGGCTGCAAGTCCGAGAAGGCTTATGCCGACGAGTGCGATCTGGGCCACCAGTTTGAGCCCGAGGAGCTCATCGCGCCCAAGAGCCAGCTCACCGGCGAGGTGCCCGAGCTGCGCCCGGTCGACAATCTCTACTTTGACCTGCCGGCCTACCTCGACTTTATGAAAACCTACACCGCCAAGCTCGCCCAGAACCCGCAGGTTCGCTCCGTGGTCTCCAAGACCATGGAGGAGTGGCTGCTGCCGGCTCAGCTCTACATCCAGAACAAGTTCCGCGAGGCCTTCGATGCCGTCGAGGATCAGCTTCCCGAGCACACCGTGCTGGAGCCCGAGGGCAACAAGAGCAGCTTTACCGTCACCTTCCCCAGCTGGAAAGAGCGCGACGACGCCCACGCGGTGCTCGCCAATGGCGGCGTGCGCTTCCGCAGCGGCAAGGCGCTCGTGCCCTTCCGCATCACCGGCAACATCGACTGGGGCGTTCCGGTGCCCGAGGTCGACGGCGTTTCCGACGTCACCTGCTGGTGCTGGCCCGAGAGCCTGTGGGCGCCCATCAGCTACACCCGCACCGTGCTCGCGCGCGACGCCAAGGCCGCCGGCGTGACCGAGGGTGTCGCCGCCCAGGATGCCGCCCTCATGGGCGAGCCCGCCGCCGATTCCACGCAGGTGCCCGCGCCCACCTACCAGCACAGCTCGCTCGACTGGCGCGACTGGTGGTGCTCGGACGACGCACAGATCTACCAGTTTATCGGTCAGGACAACATCTACTTCTACTGCATCGCGCAGACCGCCATGTGGGAGGCCCTGGGCTGGGGCCTCACGCAGAGCACCGTCAGCGCCTGCTACCACCTGCTCTACATGGGCAAAAAGGCCAGCTCGTCCTCGCAGACGCCTCCCCCGCCGGCAGACGACCTGCTCAACCACTACACCTGCGAGCAGATGCGCGCGCACTGGCTGTCGCTCGGCCTGTCCGAAAAGCCGGTGAGCTTTAGCCCCAAGGCATACGACACGCGCGTAACCGGCAAGGACAAGGACGGCAACGAGGTACACGCCTGCGACGACAAGCGCGTCATCGACCCCGCCCTTAAGGAGAGCGCGCTGCTGACCGGCGTCTTCAACCGCCTGGCCCGCAGCTGCTTCTACGGCGTCGCCGTCAAGGAAGGCGACGAGAGCCCCTACCGCAACGGCTGCATCCCCGCCGGTGCGGCTTCTGACACCGTGGTCGAAGCCGCCGAGCAGGCAGCCCTCGCCTTTGAGCAGGCCATGTACAAGTTCGAGACGCACCGCGCGCTCGCCGTGTGCGACGACTACCTGCGTGCCGCCAACAAGCGCTGGAGCGATGCCTCCAAGGCCGCCAACAAGCTCGAGGGCGAGCCGGCCAATGCCGCAATGACGCAGGCCCTCGTCGACGCCTTTACCGAGCTGCGCGTGGCGACCGTGCTCATGCACGGCATCGTCCCTGCCGGCTGCGAGCTCATCTGCGAGTACTTCGACGTTGACCCGGTCGCCTTCTTTAGCTGGGATAACATCTTCGCCTCCACGGATGAGTTTGTGGAGAGCCTGGGCGAGAAGCCCGGCGAGCACCGCGTAAAGCCGCTGCCCCCGCGCTTCGACTTCTTCAGCAAGCACGAGAGCCAGTACTAAACACTCGACATGTAATGGAATGGGAAGGAAAGACGGATGTCCAAGCCGCGTCGTCGTAAGCAGAAAAAGCAGGTCAAGGCCGAGCTCAAGCTCAGGCAGTTTGCTGCTACCGAGCTTTCCGACCAGCTTGCCGCCCAACACTCCGCCGCCGACCTGCCGCGCTTTATGGTCGACACGGTCGCCGGCGCCTATGCGCCCGCCGATGCCGAGCTCATGATCGAGGGCTTCGGCGCCGCGGCCACACGCCCGGTCACGCTGCGCGCCAACACGCTCAAGGCAACCGTCGAGGACATCGCTGCGGCGCTCGATGCCGCCGACATCGCCCACAACCCCGTCACCTGGTACCCAGACGCCTTCATCCTGCCCGAGGCCCAGGTTTCCGATCTGTGGGATCTCGACATCTACCGCGACGGCAAAATCTACCTGCAGAGCCTGTCGTCCATGATGCCGCCGCTGGTCCTGGGCGCTCAGGCAGGCGAGGACATCCTGGACATGTGCGCAGCCCCTGGCGGCAAGACGACGCAGATCGCCGCCCTCACGCAGGGGCAGGCGCACCTTACCGCCTGCGAGATGAGCATTCCCCGCGCCGAGAAGCTCGAAGCCAACCTCCACCGCCAAGGCGCAAAAAACGTGCCCGTCTTGCGCACCGACGCACGCGAGCTCGACGAGTTCTTCCGCTTTGACCGCATCCTGCTCGATGCTCCCTGCACCGGCACGGGCACCGTCATCAGCGGCAACGAGAAAAGCCTGCGTGGCCTGACCGAGCAGCTGCTCGTCAAATGCGCCCGCTCGCAGCGTGCGCTTCTGGACCGCGCCATGGGAGCCCTCAAACCGGGCGGCACGCTCGTCTATTCGACTTGTTCGATCTTGCCGCAGGAAAACGAGGACGCCCTGCAAGAGGCCCTCGACAAGCATATGGACTGCGAGCTCATCCCCCTCGACGGCACGCCAAGCGAAAGTGAGGCACGCCGCGCCCAGGAAGCTGGCGAGGAGCCGCGCATCGAGTCCAACGCCCTAACCGAGGCCATTGCCGCGGGTCAGGTATCGGCCATCGCCAACGGCCTGTCCGGCACGCTCACCATTCCGCCTAGCCGCGACTTTGAGGGCTTCTACATTGCCCTGATCCGAAAACGCAGCTAGCGCACGGATCCAAAACTCAACAAGCTATCTCCGTGCGCGTTTGCCCTGCTGGTCGCGATGCTGTTTAAGCATCGCGCGCTCCTTGCGTTCGGCCCTTTTGCCCTTAATGGCCGTGACCACAAAGTAGATGACCGCGGCGGCAACGATTGCGCCCACACACAGGCCAATCGAGCCAAACATTGCTGTCAATTCCATACCGCGTCACCTCTCTTTTAAACGGGACATTCAAGATAGCACCTC
>CAKUBM010000054.1 GCA_934643145.1 uncultured Collinsella sp.
GCGGCAAGGGTGACGGTAATTCCCGATAAGCCCAAGGAGACCAGCGGGCAACAGCCCGACTCCTCGTTTATCCAGCTCGACGATGCAAAGCAAAAGGGCGCCGCTTCGGCGGCGTCCGCCCCTCGTCGCAAGGCGATGCTTGGCGCTCTGACCGCGGTTTGTATCGCGTTGATCGTCGTATCGCTGGGCTTTGTCCACCCCTCCGAGAGCGGCGCCTGGTCCATTGATTGGATCGTCCAGACCCTGACGGGGGAGAGCGTCGTCGCCAAGGACGCCGCGGGATCCGGCTCGCCTGCTGCTTCGGGCAAGGCCGGCCCCAAGGATTCCAAGTCATCGAATGATGCAAAAGATGAGTCCAAGGATTCGGATGAGTCCAAGTCAAAGGACGATTCCGAGTCTTCAAACAAGGAATCGGACAAAAACTCGGACGGCAAGAAGTCCGGCGAAAAAGGGGCTGGCAATAAAAAGACCGGCGGCAGCCAATCGACTTCTCAGAATTCGACGGCATCGGGCGGAACCAGCTCAACGTCCGGAGCCTCTTCGGCGTCTGGCGGCTCCTCTGCTGCCTCCGATAACGGCAATGCCTCCGCGGGCGACCAGGGCGCCTCTCAGGAGCCTAGCTACGTTACCGTGACGGTCTCGGTCACTTCGAGTGCCGTGGGCAATCCTGTGTCCTCTGGCGGCACGTTCACCTTTAACGAGGGCGCTACGGTCTACGATGCCCTGTGCGCGCTGGGTCTTTCCGTTAACGCGCACGGCTCGTCGTACGGCACCTACGTCGCCGCGATTGGCGGCTTGGCCGAGAAGCAGTATGGCGGCACGAGCGGTTGGATGTACTCCGTCAACGGTTCAACGCCCATGACGGCCTGTAGCAACTACGTCCTTTCCAATGGTGACAACGTCGTTTGGTATTACGTAACAGGCTAGGAGTCTTTCAATATGACGCACAGAACGGGCGGCTCGGACAGTATCCGGGCCGCCCGTTTTTTGATGCGAACGGGACGGAGTTTCCCAGTCGAGGCTCATCCGGAAAGCGCGTCCCATTTCGGCATCGGGGCCCGCCTCACACAGGTTCTTGGCAAATAAAAAAACCGGTCGGAACGTGAATTCCAACCGGTTGCAAATGCGAGGTTATGTTTGACTGACTACGACCGTGCGCCCTCGAGGAAGAAGCGGCGGCTGAAGTAGTTGTACCAGGTGACGAGGAACGTGGCGATGGCCTTCATGGCTTGGTAGCCGATGCTCAAAAACGTGACGCCCACAAACATGTATAGGTCGTTGAGGCCCAGGCCAATCACCGACAGGATGGTGAAGATCGTGAACTCGCGCTTGCGGCTCATGCCCTCGCGGTGGTCGAACACGTACTTCATGCTGAGCCAGTAGTTGACCACGACGGACGTGATGAACGAAATCGTAGTGCTCATCAAAAAGTCGAGGTGAAACAGCTCGACAAGCGCAATGAGCAGGCCCCAGTCGATGCCAAAGGAGATGAGTCCCACGACAGCGAACTTGAGGAACTGCTTGGTATGAGGTTGTGCCAGTGCCTTGCGCACGTAATCACATCCAATGCGTTGATGAATCGAGCAGAGGATACTTTAGAGCTTTTGCAAGGGAAACGTAAGGTCTTTGCCAAGAACTATACGAACTCGCCAAATTTTCAAGAGCTAATCCGCAAACGTTGAAAATTTGCCCGTAAACGAGCGAGACCCACGGACGATGCTGCGCTGAGTGCGCGTCGTTCGTGGGTGTCGTAATGCTGTAGGGGCATCGAGTTACTTGGTCTCGTCGCCCTCCAGGAAAATCTTGCGGGTCACAAAGTTGTAGACCATGACGAGCGCGGTGGCGCAGATCTTGGCGATATTGGCCTCGAGTCCCAGGCCGGCGTTGAGTGCCAGCACGATACCGTCGTTGAGCGCCAGACCGATCACGGACAGCACGACAAAGATAATGAACTCGCGGCGGCGGCTCATGCCCTCCTTGTGCGCGAACACGTACTTCATGCTCGCGACGTAGTTAAAGATCAGCGAGACGATAAAGCCGCTGGTGTTGGCAATTAGGATGTTGAAGCCCAGACCGTAGTGGAGCAGATTCATGATGCCAAAGTCGATGACCGTGGCAATGACGCCGACGACGCCGAACTTCATGATCTGTGCAAGGAGCTTTTGCATGGTACCTGCCTTAAGCTGGCGCCGAAGCGCCGCGGGGATGACAAACTCAGCAAGTTTAGCCAATCCCCGCGGGCATCGCTAGATTCGCTCCTCGATAGCACCGTTTCTATACGCATCGAGCAGCTGACGTAGGTCCTGGATCTGGCTGCGGATCTTGGCGCCCGAATCGGTATCGCTTACCATGCGGCGACGGTCGGCCTGGTCAAAACGGTTGGTCTCGCTCTCGATGTCCACGTTGCGCGTGAGTGCCTCGGCAACCGTCGTAAAGGCCCGGTGCGATTTGAGGCGGCAGCCGCGCGAGCTCGAGATGAGCGTGTATCCGGCGATGCCTGTCTTGGGATGGTAGGCGCGGCAGAAGCCGCCATCGATGACCAGCAGCTTGCCCTCGGCACGGATGGGCTGCTCGCCCTTGGTAGTCTTGACGGGCGTGTGGCCGTTGATGATGTGACCGGTCGGCGAGCAAGCCATGGGGACGACGCCGAACTCGTGCATGATGTCGTCGCAGACCGAGGGCGACGTGGTGAGCGTGTAGTACGGATCCATCGGCTCGACCCAGGTGCTCTTGTCGGCGATATAGGCGCGCTCAAAGGTACGCACCAGACGTCCGCTGGCGGGTGAGTTAAAGCCGATCCACAGGTACCACATCCAGTCGAGGGCGTCACGGTCGCCGGTGCGCCAGGCACGGCGGGCGATATGGTCGCAAAAATCGAAATAGTCGCGGCCGGCGTGCCACGTGCCCAGGCAGTTCATGCTGCTAAAGGTGCCGTCCTCGTTGAGCGGCACACAGCCATGGAACAATAGGTTGCCGTTGGTGACCTTGTACATCGAGCCGTGCGTGTAGAGGAAATCGATATGGCGATGCAAGTGATCGGCGGTGACGAACTCGGATACGAGCTTGTCGATGATGTGCTGCTCCTCGGGCGTGAGCGTATAGGGGTCTGCCGGGTCGACGGTGGGGAAGTCGTTGGTCGTGAGCGGCCACACGCTGCCGTCGGCGAGCGTGACCGTGCCGGTGTC
>CAKUBM010000055.1 GCA_934643145.1 uncultured Collinsella sp.
GCCGCCGGCTCAACGGCCTTCTCGGTCTTTTCGGCCTTATCGTCCTGAGTGGTCGAAGCCGGCTCGCTCTTCTCCTGGCGCTTTACGGGATACGCGCGACCCGCAAAGCCACGACCGGGACGACACGAGCCCGAGGCCTTCTTGGCCGGCTCGTCAGCCGCATCCACGGTCTCGACAGGCTTTTCGACTTCGCGCGCAGCATCCTGCTGCTCGGCCTTAAAGTGGGCACCGCGGCGACGCTTGGGCCCCTGAGGCTCTGCGGGCTTCTGCTCTTTCACAGGCTCCTGCGGCTCGGTAGCAGGCTTATTCTCGACAACCTCAGCATCCGCCGCATCCTTTTGAGCCACGGCGCGACGGAAACGCTCCTGCTGAGCACGACGCTGCGCATCGCGCTTACCGCCTCCGCCAAAGCCGCCTCGGCCCGCCTTGGCAGTGAAGGCACGCACGACATGCTCGTCGAGCAGCTCGTCTGTATCGATATGCTCACGCGGAGCAACTTCTTCTGCAGCAGGCATCTCGACGGAATCATCAACGGAAGCCTCTTCGGCAACCTCGACAGGCTGCTCCTGAGCATCGCGGATCTCGACATTGATGGTATAGAACGCCGGGCGTCCGTTAATGCCGCTACCCTCGATCTTGGTCACGATATTTGCCTCGATAAGCTCATCGCGCATCGCCTTGGTGTCGCATTCCTTATCGACGGAGCGGAAAATCTGCGCCAGCGCACTCGACTTAATCTTGAGCGCCTTGCGGCAAAGCAGATCGTAGGCAACCAGCTTGGCACGCTCAGCAGAAAGCGACGTCTGGCTGCTCAGGCGCTCAGCCAGAGCATCGACATTGTTTTGATTATCGGAATATACCGTCTTGGCCACGGGGCCCCTTTCATATGCACACATATACGTCCATATGGTACAACGCACGAGCCTATCCACGCAAAACATCTGCGAGAACGCCCTTGCACCACCTGTTCTCACAAGAAAAAAGACCGGATCCGCTTGATTGCGGACCCAGTCTTTCCGAGTCAAATAGATGGGAGATTCAACCCGTCCGACCGACTAGGCCTTGGCGGCCTCGGCGTCGGCAGGAGCTTCAGCGGCAGCGGCGCGACCGTACTCGGCCTTGCCCATCTCAGACCACTCGGGCTCCTCGTCAGGCATGGAGCCGGCCTCCTTGCCGAAGAACTCCTTGAGGCAGTTGACGGCGACGATGAGGCCCAGGACCATCAGCAGGACGGCGAAAACGAGCTGCAGGCCCTTGGTGGCGGCGACGGAGACGGCGGCCGTGGTGGCGGTAGCCGGGATGGTGCCGAAGAAGCCGTAAGCCTGGACAGCGGTCATGCAGCCCATGGCGCTCTGGACCAGCGAGGTGAAGGTGCAGCAGAGCAGGAAGGCGACGGGCACGTAGAGCATCCAGCCCTTGCGGCCGGTGCACTTGCAGAACACGGCGAGGGTGATCATGGTCATACCGCCGAGCAGCTGGTTGGAAGCACCAAAGAGCGGCCAGATGTTGGCATAGCCACCAAAGGCAAGGGCGAGACCGGGAAGCAGGGTGACGACCGTGGCGAACCAGGGGTTGCCGAGGACCTTCATGTAGCCGGCCTTGGACTCGATGGCCAGGGCATCGTTGGTCTGGGCAAAGAACTCGGAGAACGAGGTGCGGGCGATGCGGGCGACGGCGTCGAGCGAGGTCAGGGCCAGAGCGGAAACGTTCATGGTCATGAAGACGGTTGCAAGCGTGCCGTTAACACCGAAGGCCTGCATACCGCGGGAAATGCCAGCGGCGAAGATCTGGAACGGGGTGGAAGCGACACCGGCGTTGAGGGCGCCAGTACCGGCGGTGTTCATGTCGGAGAACATGATGCCGGCGACGATGATGGCAAGGATGCCGACGAAGGACTCGACGATCATGGCGCCATAACCGACCTTGACGGCGTCCTGCTCCTTCTCGACCTGCTTGGAGGAGGTGCCAGAAGAAACGAGGCTGTGGAAACCGGAGAGAGCGCCGCAGGCAACGGAGACAAACAGGACCGGGAACATCATGCCGGAGGCAGTGGAGAAGCCGGTGAAGACCGGAGCGGTGATGGTGGCCTGGCCGTTGACGCCCAGGACGACGATGCCGAGGACAGCGCAAACGATCATGACGATCATCATGATGGAAGTGAGGTAGTCACGCGGGGTCTTGAGCATCTGGATGGGCATAGCGCCAGCGAAGACCAGGTAGACCATGACGACGGCGAACCACTGGAACTTATCCAGGTAGACCGGGAACTGCATACCGACGGCGAACATGAGAACCATGAGGACCACGCCGGTGACGAACTCGGCGGCACCGGTGAGGTTGAACTTCTTCTGGGCCCAACCAAAGGCGATAGCGACGAAGGTGAACAGGATGGAGATGGTGCCAGCGCAGCCAGCGGCATAGGACTTGGTGAAGTCGATGGCACCGGTAGCGGCGCCAGAAGCGTCAACGGCCGGGGTGAACATGAACGTCTTGCAGACCATGTCAGTGAAGGCGGCGATGACGATGATGCAGAACAGCCAGCAGAACAGCAGGAACAGGCGACGACCGGTCTTGCCGATGTACTTCTCGATGAGCTGAGCGAGCGACTTGCCATTGTTCTTCATCGAAGCGTACAGAGCACCAAAGTCATGGACGGCGCCAAAGAAGATGCCGCCGACGAGGACCCAGAGCACAACGGGCAGCCAGCCAAAGGCCATGGCGACGATCGTACCCGTGACAGGGCCAGCACCGCAGATCGAGCTGAACTGGTGCGAGAACGCGGTGAAGGCGGAGACGGGCGAGAAGCTCTTGCCGTCCTTCATGCGCTT
>CAKUBM010000056.1 GCA_934643145.1 uncultured Collinsella sp.
GCCGTCATGAGAATGCGGCTTGCACGGATCTTGGTGATCATGCCGCCCGTGCCCACCGATGTGGAAGAATCGCCCGCCGAGGCGATGATCTTGGCGTCGATCTTATGCACGACCGGGACGAACTCGGCCGTGGGGTCCTCGTGCGGATTGGCGGTATAGAGGCCATCGATGTCCGAGAGCGTCACGCACAGATCGGCGGAAACCAGACAGCTCACAAGCGCCGCCAGCGTGTCGTTGTCGCCAAACTTGATCTCATCGACGGTGACGGTATCGTTCTCGTTGACGACCGGCACCACACCCAGCTCCACAAGGCGCAGCAGGGCGTCGCGCGCGTGCAGGTAGGACGTGCGGCGCGCCGTGTCGTGGCGCGTGAGCAGCACGAGCGAGGTGAGCAGGTCGCGCGCATGGAACTCCTCGTCATAGGCCGACGAGATGATGCACTGACCAGCCGAGGCGCAGGCCTGCAGGCTCGGCAGGTCACCGACCGGCTTACGGTCGAAGCCCAGCACGGGATAGCCGCAGGCAATGGCGCCCGAGCTCACCACGACCAGGCGCCAGCCAAGCTCGCGCAGCGCTGCGGCCTGATCGGCAAGCCCGCCGATAAAGGCGCGGTTGACCTTGCCGTCGGCGCCCACCACCGTAGACGAACCGATCTTTACCACCATCGTTTTATAAGAAGTCGTCATACGTCAAACCAATCAACTGTTCAGCGAACGGCCGAGCCGGCGGCCAGGGAAGCGTGACTCGCCCCTACCGCCCAAGGAATTAGTGAGCCCAGGGAAAGGCAGAGGCCGCGGCCATGTTCTTACGCACGAGCTCGTCGCGCACCTGAGCCAGGCCCTGCTCCATACCCACCACATAGGTCTGCGGGTACAGGAAGCGCTTGAAAGCTGCGTCCAGATGGTCGAGCGCCCAAGCACAGCGCTCGCGCGCGTCCTGGATGCTCTCACGCGGAGCCACCGCACTGCCATCGCGCACGATCGGCACCAGCAGCTCGCGATACTCGAGTTCGGACACGTCGGTCACCAGGGCGGCATCGTTCACGGCCACAAGGGTATTGCCGCGCGCGGCGCCCTCCCCCGCCAGATGGTCCTCGTCGTAGATCATGTCGCAGACCGGGCCGCCAAAGCCGTCGTAATAACGGCGCACGCGTTGCACACCCGGGATCGTGCGCTTGTATGGCTGCTCAGAGAGCTTGACCACCGGCGTCCATGGATCTGCCTCGCTCGCACGGCGGGCGGAAAGCTTGTACACGCCGCCCAGCGCCGGCTGGTCATAGCAGGTCGCAAGCTTGGTACCAACGCCAAAGCTGTCGATGGGCGCGCCCTGGTCGAGCAGCGACTGAATCGTGTACTCATCCAAATCGTTAGAAACCGAGATCCCCACATAGGGCAGGCCCTCGGCATCAAAACGGCCGCGCACATACTTGGAGAGCTTGGCGAGGTCGCCGGAGTCGATGCGAATGGCCGACAGGCGCTCGCCCACCGCTTCCATCTCCTTGGCAACCGTAATGGCATGTTCACAGCCCTCGCGCACGTCATAGGTGTCGATGAGCAGCGTACAGTTCTTGGGGCTCGACTTGGCAAAGGCGCGGAAGGCCTCGAGCTCGGAATCGAAGCTCATCACCCAGCTGTGCGCATGCGTGCCAAAGACGGGAATACCGTAGCGGCGGCCGGCGAGCACATTGGACGTAGAGGAGCAGCCGGCAACGTAGCTCGCGCGCGCGACGGCCAAGCCGCCATCGGGACCCTGAGCGCGGCGCAGGCCAAACTCGGCAACGGGACGGCCGTCCGCCGCCAGCACCACGCGCGCCGTCTTGGTGGCGACAAGCGTCTGGAACCCAACGATGTTGAGCAGCGCCGTCTCAAGCAGCTGGCACTCCAGCGCGGGGCCGGTGACGCGCACCATGGGCTCGCGCGGAAAGACGAGCTCGCCCTCGGGCACGGCGTCGATGTTTACATGCGCACGAAAATCGCGCAGGTAGTCGAGGAATCCAGGCTTGAACATCGCGCCGCCGGCCGGGGCCTGGAGCGAGGCGAGGTAGTCGATGTCCTCGGGCGTAAAGCGCAGATTCTCGACCAGCTCGGGCAGTTCGGCGGTGCCGCACATGACGGCATAGGCGCTGCCAAAAGGATGGTCGCGGTAAAACGCGGTAAAACAACCCTGCTCATTGGCCTTGCCGCTCTCCCACAGGCCCTGGGCCATAGTGAGCTCGTACAGATCGGTGAGCATTGCAATGTCGGTGGGATGCGAGATGTCGGTCAAAGCCATGGGGCGACCTTTCGGATGCGTTGTGCAGAGGTTGAGGGTTGGAAAAGGGCAGAGTGTTCGGGCATGGCACCCAGCGCGAATGGGCTAGAGCAGGCCCATGCTGGTCAGGATCGTGTAGCCCATAAAGATGACAAACGCGATGAGGGCAAGAACAATGATGATTTTTTGAGCCGGCGCCATGCCAGGGATCTCGTTCTCGCCCGTAGGCTCCTTGGAGGTAACCATGCGCTGGGCAAAGGTCATCTCGTCACGGCTCGGCTTGGGCTCGACGGACTTGGAACGAGCGACCTTTTTAGGCTGAGGTTTAGGTGCGGTGGGCGCGGGCTTCGCGGCGGCGGGCTTGGGCGCGGGGGCGACGTTCGCGGCGGCCTCCTCGGCCTTCGCACGCTCGGCACGCAGGGCGGCCAGCTCCTCACGCTCGCGGCGTGCCTCTTCCTGGGCCTCGCGACGAGCTTTCTCGGCGCGGAGCTCTTCCAACTC